>NZ_JBHXRD010000025.1:0-108518 GCF_042717325.1 Streptomyces sp. NPDC058637
TGGATCTTCGTGGCATGGGCCTCGCCCAGCGCCCCGCCGAAGATCCGGAAGTCGTGCGCGTAGACGAAGACCGTGCGGCCCTCGACCGTCCCCCAACCGGTGATCACACCGTCCGTGTACGGCCTCTTCTCCTCCAGGCCGAACCCGGTCGCCCGGTGGCGGCGCAGCTGCTCGACCTCCTTGAACGAACCGGGGTCGAGGAGGAGATCGATGCGCTCCCGGGCGGTCAGCTTGCCCTTGGCATGCTGCGCCTCGGTCGCCCGGTCGCTCGGTCCGCGCCGTGCCTGCTCGCGCAGCGCCAGCAGTTCGGCCACCCGGCCACGCGTGTCACTCGGCTCGCCCGGGATTTCGTCCACAACGGTCATGCATCGACCCTACGAAGCCGACCACGGAAACCCTGCCGTCGACTCCGAACAGTCTCCTGCCCCGTTTCCTGGTGGCACCTGACAGAAGCCGGGGGCGATGCAACCCATCTGCCAGCTCATGGGGCGGTTCCTTTGTCGGGCTCCGACAAAGCCGTTCTGTGCTGTTCGGCACGCGGCGGTCCGCGCGCCACGCCGTGGAAGCACCGGGGAGGGGTACGTCCGCACACCAGAATGGCAGAGGGACGGCACCGGGTCATGGTGCACTCCCCGTCCTGTCAGCCGCCGCAGCTGACGCGGGCGCTGCCCCGGTCGCCGCCGTCGGCGACCACCGGCTCGACGTACGTCGCGCCGCTGACGTCGGCCCGGAGCCGCCAGGCGGGGTCCGCCGCCGTCAGCACCGGTCGACGGCCTCGTAGCCGCTGGTGTCGGGCGTGACCACGGCCTTCGCCCAGGGCAGGTCCTCCCCGCTCTCCGGCTCCGGCACGCCCTCGCCGCGGTCCCCCGACCCGGACACCGCCGTCGCCGGCCTTGCGGGCCTGGTGCCGGAGGCGGGCGTCGCCGCCGCCGGTGGCCCGGTCTTCGTGGAGTCCGGGTCGAGCGGGGCGAAGGCGGTGGCGGCGCCCGGCTCGGTCGGTCCGACGGAGACGAGGTCGTGGCCGGGTACGCCGATGGTGGGCACACGGAAGGCCTCGGTGTAGCGGCCCGCGGTCACCTCGAACGTGGTGGCGCGCCCGGACGCGGACAGCGAGGCGTCGAGCCCGACGTACGACAGGTCGTCGAAGGCCGGGAGCAGCGGGCGGTGGTGGCGGTCGTCCGGGGCGCGTCCGTGAGCCGGACGGGGTGCGCGGTGCCGTTGAGCGTGACGGCGGTGACCGGGCCGGCGCTGCCGGCGTCCACGCCGGGTCCGGTCGGTCCGGACCGGGCGCCGCGTTCGGTTCCTGTTCACCACGAGCGCACGGTGAGCGACCGAGGGTGGCCATCTCGGCTGTCACGGCGTCGAGTTGTGAAGAAACCCGCTCTCTTGAGAGCGCTCTCAGTCCTAAGTCTTGACGCTCGCGGCGGGCGTGGTGAGAGTGGTGCGCACCGCAGACGCCCCCCACCGCATCTCCTCCCCACCCCACCCCCATGACCCGTCTGCGGCCCCCCACACCTCGGGAGTCCCTTCGTGATTTCGCGCAGAATGTTCCTGACGGGCGCCGCCGCCTCCGCGACCGCGCTCACCTATCCGCTCTGGGGCAGCGCCTTGAGCCCGCGCGCCTCGGCAGCGCCCGCCACGTGCGAACTGGCCCTGGAGAACAGGTCGTTGCCCGGCACGGTGCACGCGTACGTCACCGGTCACGAGCAGGGCACCGACCGCTGGGTGCTGCTACGGCCCGACGGCGGGGTCTACCGCCCGGACTCGCCGGGTGCCCCGCAGACCCCGCTGCCGGTGGACTGCGCCATCCCGCTGAAGCCCGCCGGCGCGGGCCCGGTCGTGCTGACGCTGCCGCAGATGTACGGCGCGCGGGTCTACTTCGTACGCGACGACAAGCTGGACTTCTACCTGAACCCGGGTCCGTCACTGGTCGAGCCGGCCTTCGCGACGCCGACCGACCCGAACTACGGGCGGACCTGGTCGTTCTGCGAGTTCACCTTCAACCCACAGCAGATCTACGCGAACATCAGCTACGTCGACCTGGTGACCGCGCTGCCCATCGGCCTGACCCTGGAGGGCGACGGCACGCACACCGTGGCGCCGCTGCCGGACGGCGCGGTGCAGCGCATCGCCGACGACCTCACGGCGCAGGCCGCCTCGGACGGGCAGCCCTGGGACGAGCTGGTGACCCGCGGCCCGGACGGGAAGGTCCTGCGGGTGGTCTCGCCGCAGAATCTGATGGCGCCGTTCTTCGACCGGCCGGACGAGATGCCGTTCCGGGATCTGTTCACGGCGCAGATCGACGAGGTCTGGGCGAAGTACCGCTCCACCGACCTGCGGATCGACCTCCAGGGCGGCCGGGGCACGCTCGCGGGCCGGGTCAGCGGTGACACGCTGACCTTCCAGGGCGGGCACACCTTCGTGAAGCCGACCTCGAAGGACATCTTCACCTGCAACCACGGGCCGTTCACGAACAACCCGGGCGACTCGGACGACAAGAAGGCACTGCTGGCCAGGATCGCGGCGGGCTTCAACCGGTCGATCATGCTCAGCCACCCGCAGCAGCCCAACGGCACCACGGTGGCGGACTACTACCGGGGCGCGGTGACCAACCACTGGTCGCGCGTCGTCCACGCCAACTCGCCGATCGGGTACGCGTTCCCGTACGACGACGTGCGTCCGGACGGCCAGCCGGACGTCTCCGGGGCCGCACACGACGGCAACCCGCGGCGTTTCACGGTGAGCGTCGGGTCCTGACCCCCGCCACCTCCGCGCACAGGGGTGCCCCCGTCCCGCCGGACGGGGGCACCGCTGTACGCGGGAACGCCGCTGTACGCGGGACGCCGGGGTCAGCAGCCGCCGCAGTTGTAGTACGTCACGTCCCAGTGGTTGCCCTCGTCGGCGTAGACGTTGCCGGAGCCCGACCGGTACTGGGGTGCGCCGTCACCGCGCACACCGATGTAGGTGAACACGCCCTTCACGTAGTTCGTCAGGCAGGTGCTCTTGCCGTAGTCGAGCTTGTAGCCGTTCCAGTGCGAGTACGTGCCACCGGCGTGCCCGGTCTCGGTGCCGCCGGTGATGTTGAGCGCGCAGCCCGTGGCGCTCTTCAGCGTCTGGGCGCCCTGGGCGCTGGTCAGGTTGAGCTGGTCGAAGGACGTGCAGGTGGCGACGTTCCGGTTGGAGCAGCCGCCGGACGACGACCAGGTGATCCCGGACGAGGTGAAGCGGGAGGTGGCCTGGGAGTGGGTGAGCTTGGTGACTGCGTGGGCCTCGGTCGCGCCGCCGCCGAGGACGCCGACGCCCGGCGCGAAGAGCACACCGAGGACGAGGGCGAGGGCGGTCAGGGCGGAGCGGAGTCTCGGACGGGTCAGCATGGGGGGATTCCTCCTGCTCATGACAATTCGGGGAACGTGCCGCGCCGTGCGGGTCGAGCAGGGAGATCCTGCCGGGTTCTACGCGCGTCCGCCAGAGGGCGTCCCGTGACCGTTCGGCGAACGTTCCGACTCGTGCGCGACCTCGGAACCTAGATGTTGAACTTTGAACAAGATGGGTCTACTGTGAATCTCGTTGAAGGTTAAACAAGAACTTCGACGGCCACTCGTTTCACACGTCCCCCGAGGAGGAGCCATGGCTCTGTTCAACCGCAGGAACACCGTCGCCCCGTCCACCACCGCCACCCTCACGGTGGACCCGGCGCTGGCCGCGCTGACCGGCGAGTACACCATCGACCCGGCCCACAGCAGCATCGGCTTCACGGTGCGCCACGCCATGGTCACCAACGTCCGCGGCTCCTTCGGTGAGCACGAGGGCACGCTGAAGCTGGACGGCGCCGACCCGGCCAACTCCTCCGCGTCGATCGACGTCAGGATCGCCAGCGTCGACACCGGCATCGCCGACCGCGACGGCCACCTGGTCAGCGGCGACTTCTTCGACGCCGAGACGTTTCCCCTCATGACGTTCCGCTCCACGCGGGCCGAGCAGCTCGGCGGCGACACCTACCGTGTCACCGGCGACCTCACCATCAAGGACGTCACCCGCCCGCTCTCCATCGACCTGGAGTTCAACGGCTCCGCCACCGACGTCTACGGCAACGAGCGCGTGGGCTTCGAGGGCAGCACCGACATCCTGCGCTCCGACTGGGGCCTGACCTGGAACGCGGCGCTGGAGACCGGCGGCGTCATGGTCAGCGACAAGGTGAAGCTGAACTTCGACATCTCCGCGATCAAGGCCGCCCCCCAGGCCTGACCCCGCGACGCCCGAACCGTGCGCGCCCGCCCTCACTCCGGTCCAGAGCGGGGCGGGCGCTCGTCGTCACCGTCCTGACGTGCGGCGGATCTTCAGCGCGTTGTCGGTACGGGTGGTCGGGTTGCCGTCGGGGTCGTTCTGGATCCGCTCGTGCTCCTCGCTGAGCAGCACCTCCCACTCCCCCTCGGGAAGTTCCAGGGACGCGAGGACCTCGTCCGTCGTGGGCAGCTCCACATCCGGGTGGTCGTGCTCCCAGGACGGGAACCCGGCGTGCCCGACGACCAGGAGGACCCCACCGGGTGCGACGGCGGCGGCGGCCCTGCGCAGGATCTCCTCCCGCGGCAGGTCCCCCATGGAGTGCAGGAACTGGGCGGAGACCAGGTCGTACTCCCCCGTGGGGAAGGTGGCCCCGAGGTCGTGCCACTGCCAGTCGATCCGGTCGGCCACCTCCGCGTCGGCCGCGTGGACGGCCGCCCGGTCCAGGGCGACCCGCGAGATGTCGGTGGCGGTGACCGTCCAGCCCCGCCGGGCGAGCCAGACCGCGTCGGCCCCCTCCCCGCAGCCGAGGTCCAGAGCGCGCCCCGGCTTCAGGCCCTCCACCTCGCGGACCAGCATCGTGTTGGGGTTCCCGCTCCAGATCCGGTCGCTCTCGCGGTACCGGTCGTCCCACATCTCCGCGTCGCTGCGGGTGCTGTCGGTGGTCATCGTGATGTCTCCTGAAGTCCGTGACGGCGGTCTCCGAGCACGCGCTCGGTGACCTGACGCTCGGCCTCGGCCGAGAAGGGTGCGCGCCGGGCGTCGACCGCGCGGCGGGTGTCGTCGGTGACGAGGTCCATGTTGATCATCGAGGCCGCCTTCAGCCCGGCGGCCGCCGCTCCGACGACCTGCTCCATGAGGTTGGCGACGTTACCGGCCACCCAGACGCCCGGCACCTCGGTCGCCCCTGAGGGGTCGGCCGCGATGTACGTACCGACGACGTGACCGCCGATCTCCAGCTCGGTGGGCCGCAGGCCGAGACTCTCCAGGACCGCCGAGCGTGCGGTGAATCGCGGCTGGACCACGAGCGCCGCCCGTGGAATCAGCGTGCCTCCGGCCAGCCGCACACCGGTGACCCGGTCGTCCGCCACCTCCAGCGCGGCCACCTCACCGTCCACGACGGATACGCCCCGGGCGGCGAGCTGCTCGTACTCCTCGTCGGTGAAGTCGGGCTGGTCGTGGCGGAACAGCACCACGTCGTCGGACCACTGCCGCCAGAGCAGGGCGTGGTGCAGGGCCATGGGGCCGACCGCCAGTATGCCGACGGCCCGGTCCCGCACCTCCCAGCCGTGGCAGTACGGGCAGTGCAGCACCTCCTTGCCCCAGCGCTCGGCCAGGCCCTCCACGGCAGGCAACTCGTCGACGATTCCGGTGGTGACGAGCAGCCGGCGGGCGTGGACGGTGCTCCCGTCCTCCCGCACGACGCGGAAGCCGTCGGACACCTTCTCGGCCGACACGACCTCGCCCTCGACGATCTCGGCCCCGTACCCGGTCGCCTCCTCCCGGCCGATGGCGAGCAGCTCCGCCGGCGGGGTGCCCTCGCGGCCCAGGTAGTTGTGCACGTGGCCCGCGGGCGCGTTGCGCGGGCTGCCCGCGTCAATCACGAGCACGGACCGCCGCGCCCTGGACAGCGCCAGGGCCCCGCTCAGACCGGCGGCCCCGCCGCCCACAACCACCACGTCGTACCGCTGGTTCTTGTCGCTCATGCGAAACACCTCCATCTACGGGAGATGGTGCGCGCACGGCAGCGTTTCGACAAACTTGCTTGCTGAAGCGGCAAACTCGCACCAGACGGTCTTGCCCGGGTTCCGCTCCTCCACGCCCCAGCCGTCGGCCAGCGCCACGACGAGCGTCAGCCCGCGCCCGTACTCCGCGTACGGCTCGGCGCCCGCCCCCGCCCGAACCTCACCGCCCCCGCTGTCGTGCACCTCGATCCGCAGGGTGCGCTCCCGGAAGAGCTGGACGCGGAATCCACGACCGGGCGGGACGCCGTGCACGAGCGCGTTGGTGGCGAGCTCGCTCACGCAGAGCAGCACGTCGTCGACGGGCACCCCGCACGACCAGTCGAGCAGCGCCTCGCGCACGAACTGCCGTACGAGCGGGATCGACCTGCGCTCACGGCGGTAGAACGCCTCGCGGAAGTAACTGAGTTGAGTTGATTCATTCACGGGACGACTGTTACAGAACGTCACTAGGGTTACTCAGCGCGTCAGGTCGTACACCGTGTTTGTACGGGCGCCGACGGGTCCGGCGGGGCTCGCGCACGGGGAGAGGCACAGCATGCACTCGGCAAAGAGGAACAAGCGCGTCACGTCCTGGCACGTGATCGGCGCGCAGCTCGCCACGTTCCGCAAGGCGGCCGGGCTGACGCAGGCGGCACTGGCCGACCGGTTCTGCGTGGGCGAGGACACGATCGCCTCCATCGAACAGGGCCGTCGGCCACTCCAGGCGGACTTCGCGGCCCAGCTGGACGAACTGCTGGACACCAAAGGGGTGTTGAGCGTCGCGGTGGCGAAGGTGCCGCAGAAGGAACGCTTCCCGGCGTTCGTGCAGGACTTCGTGGAGTACGAACAGGAGGCGGTGACGCTGCTGTCGTACGAGAACCAGGTGGTGCCGGGGCAGCTTCAGACGGAGGGCTACGCCCGGTTCGTCTTCTCCTGTCTCTATCCGCCACTGGAAGAGGACCAGCGAGAAGAGTGGGTCGCCGCCCGGCTCGAACGGCAGCGACTCCTCGAACGCAGGCCGCGACCGATGCTGCACTTCGTCCTGGAGGAGTGCATCCTGCGTGGCGTGATCGGGGACCCCGCGATGCGGCGGGAGCAGATCCAGCACCTGCGGCAGTGCATGGAGCTTCCCTTCCTCGGACTCCAGATCATGCCGATGCGACTGTCCAAGCACGCAGGTCTCGCCGGACCCATGGTGCTGCTGGAGACGCCCGATCACGACCACCTCGCCTACGTCGAGGGGCAATTGACCAGTGTGCTGCACGACGACCCGGACGACGTCAGTGTGCTCCAGCAGAAATATGGGATGCTGCGTTCGCAGGCGCTTTCTGTCGAGAAGAGCGCGCGCCTACTGGATGACCTGCTTGGAGAGTCATGACTCGCGCAGCACTCACGTGGTTCAAGTCCAGCTACAGCAGCGACCAGGGCGGCAACTGCCTCGAAGTCGCCTACGACTGGCGCAAGTCCAGCCACAGCAGCGACCAGGGCGGCGCGTGCGTCGAGGTCTCCGCCCACCCCGCCGCCGTGCACATCCGTGACTCCAAGGTCACCGATGGGCCGGTCCTCACCGTGCCCCCGGCCGCCTGGGCGGCGTTCGTCGTCTCCGCCGTCTGAAGGTACGCGCGTGACCGGCCCGGATCGCCGAAGGGGTACGCCCTCCCGCCGTGGTGATCGACGGCCACCGAGAGCTCGGCGTACGTGTGCCGGCTGACCGAAGGGCCCCGCGTCCTGGCCCGTGGTGATCCGGTCGCGGGACGAGCCGGAGCTCGACCCCTGGTTCTCGACCCCGCTGTCCAGCCGGACCACGTGTACGTCCGGCTGGGCGAGAGAGCCCGGCCGTACGCCCGGCGCCTGCGGATCCTGCGCGAGGCGCTCGGCCCCACGTCGGACCGCGGCGCGTACGAGTCGGCCTACGGGCATCAGCACCGGGTGGCGTTCCCGCCCGCCGGCAGCGAGGCGGCCCGGCGCGCCGTGCTGTCCGCCGTGGACCTCGTGGGGTGCCCCGTACGGTCGGCCGACACCGTTCACGGCACGTCGTCGCGGAGTGCGGTCAGGCGAGGGCCGGTTCGGCGAGGTCCAGGGTCAGCTGATTCCGCCAGTCGTTGGTGAAGACCGCGACCGTTCCCTCGTACCGCACGCCCGTGAACGGGTTGGACGACCACATCGAGGCGACCCACCGCACGGTGCGGTCGGCGTCGAGGCGGGCCAGGTAGCCGACGTTGCCCATCCCGCTGCCGCCGCCGGACATCCAGCCCGATCCGTCCGGCAGCGGGCTCTCGAAGTACGGGTTCACCTCGGTGGAGCCGTACTCCTCGACGGCCGCGGCGACGTCGAGCGGCCCTCCGAGGCGGAAGGGAATGGGCTGCCCCGCGTCCGGGTGGTAGGCGCCGGGGCCGTCCACGTACAGCTCCAGGCCGGTGTCGTCCGACCGGTACAGCCCGTCGCGGTACGGGAACTCCCCGCCCGCCCACAGTCGCTCGACCGCCCCCACCACTCCGCCTCCCCTCCGGCTCTCCCCCCGGCCGGCCCGTCGCCCGGGTCAGCGAACGGCGGGCTCCCGCCCCGCCGCGACGCGCGCGACGGCCTCCCCGACCGCGCCGAGGGCTCCCGCCCTCTCCTCGTCGGTCATACGCGCCGGGCCGTAGGTGATGACGGGGTCGAGGACCCGGTATCCGACGAACTCCAGCATGCCGCGGTGGATGTGGAACAGGAAGTCGTCCATCGAGCCGTAGGCGCCACCGGGCCGGAACCGCTCGGCGGCCCCGCCGGTCGTGAGCAGCAGCATCGCCCTCTTCCCGGCGAGCGCCCCGTCTTCGAGGAATCCGTAGTCCCCGCCGAAGACCGCGCCCATCACGAAGACCCGGTCCACCCACCCCTTGAGGACGGCGGGCAGCGAGAACCACCACAGCGGGAACGACAGCACGAGCAGATCAGCGGCGAGCAGCCGGTCGAGGTGGTTTTTGACGGCGGCGTCGAGCGTCCCTTCCTCGACGGCGCGCTGCTGCTCGGCCTGCGGCTTGAAGTGGCCCTCGACCGGCGCGAACTCCTCGCGGCCGAGGACGGGGGCCCATGCGTCGGCGTAGAGGTCGAGGACATCGACCCGGTATCCGGCATCGCGCAGGGCCTGGGCGGCGGTGGCCATCTGGGCGGTGCTGAACGACTGGGCCTCGGGATGAGCGTGGACGATCAGGGCGGTGGGCACGGCGGCAGAGGTCGACATGAACAAAATCATATCGACGTATCGCGATTCGTCAATCAGATAGTGGTGTCCATCGCCCGCGCGACCTGAGCCAGCCGCTCCTCGTCGCGCCGGTAGTGGGTCCACTTGCCCACCCGGGTGAGCCGTACCAGCCCCGCCCGTTCGAGCGTGCTCATGTAGCTGGAGACGGTGGACTGCGCGAGTCCCGACTTCGCCTGGATGTGCGTGACGCACACGCCGACCGTCCGGCGGTCCGCGATGGGCTCGTACGCGCCGAAGTGCGCGTCGGGATCCTTCAGCCACTGCATGATCTGCAACCGAGCCGGATTCCCGAGGGCCTTGAACACCTCGATCAGCTCTCCCGCCTCCACACACACCTCCCCGTCGCCCTCACTCACCCACCCACACTATCCCGGCGGTGGGTGGGATCGAGGGGACGCGAAAAACGGGCATAACGCCTGTTTCTCGGTCTGTAGGTTCCCAGCGGCCCGGGCAACCCCGCGGCGGCGGCCGGCCATCGCGCAGCCTTCGGGGTCGTGACCGCGGGCTTCCTACGGGTGTGCGCCCGGCCCCTCGGTGTGCCGGGCCAGGGGGGTGGGGGACAGCGAGGTGTCCTCCTCCCCCGGCTCCAGCAGGGTGGCGGCGGGCCCCACGACCAGGGGGTCCGGTGTGCCGACCGCCCCGGAGTCCTTCGGCTCGTAGTCGATGCGCGCGAGGAGGCTGCGCATGGCTTCGAGGCGGGCTCGGCGCTTGTCGTTGCTCTTCACGACGGTCCACGGGGCGTGACCGGTGTCGGTGGCCCGGAACATGTCGATCTTCGCCGTGGTGTAGTCGTCCCAGCGGTCCAGGGAGTCGACGTCCGTGGGAGAGAGCTTCCACTGGCGCACCGGGTCGACCTGGCGGATGGCGAAGCGCGTGCGCTGCTCGGCCCGGGAGACGGAGAACCAGAACTTCACCAGGACGATGCCGTCGTCCACCAGCATCTCCTCGAAGGCCGGGCACTGCCGGAGGAAGAGCTCGTACTCGGGTGGCGTGCAGAAGCCCATGACACGCTCGACACCGGCCCGGTTGTACCAGGAGCGGTCGAAGAAGACGATCTCGCCACGGGCCGGGAGATGGGCCACGTAACGCTGGAAGTACCACTGGCCGCGCTCGCGGTCCGTGGGTTTGTCCAGGGCCACGATGCGCGCGCCACGGGGGTTGAGGCGCTCGGTGAAGCGCTGGATGGTGCCGCCCTTGCCGGCCGCGTCCCGGCCCTCGCACACCACGACGACGCGCGCCCCGGTTTCCCTGGTCCAGCGCTGCAGCTTCAGCATCTCGATCTGCAGGACGCGCTTGGCCCGCTCGTACTCCTGGCGGCGGACCTTGCGGTCGTACGGGTAGTTCTCCCGCCAGGTCTTGATGGGCATGCCGTGCTCGTCGAGCAGCACCGGCCGTTCCGGCCTGCTGGTGTCGACGGTCAGTCCGTCCAGCAGCTGTTTGCCCACATCGTCACGGTCCACCCGGCCACTTTGTCACCCGTACGGTGCAGATGCCACCGGGCAGGCGAAAAGGGCCGGCCCCCTGGACAGGATCCGGCCCCTTCCTCTACGGCGGGCGGTGCCGCAGGCCACGCAGGGCCTGGGCCGCGGCCCGCGGCAGCCCGCCGAAGTCGTCGCCTCCCGGGCTGCTCAGCCGGTCAGCAGGTGCTCCCGGCCGAACATGGCCGCGGCGGCCCGTGCGCTCGGCGTTCCCGCGTCGAGGTCGGCACCGGCCGCGCGCAGCACGGCCACGACCTCGTCCTCGCCCTTGAACAGCGCGCCCGCCAGGGGTGCCTGGTCACGCACGTTGCGCAGGTCCGGATCCGCGCCCCGGGCGAGCAGCGCGCTGACCGTCCCCGCGTGCCCGTGGTAGGCGGCGAGCATGAGCAGCGTGTTCGCGTCGGGGTCGGCCGAGTCGACCGGGAGCCCGTGGTCGACGAACTCCGCCAGCTGCTCCGTACGGCCTTCCCGGGCCAGCTCCATGGCGATCTCCACGACCCGCCCGGTCTGGTCGGGGGTCAGTCCGGCGTCGTCCATCGGTGCCTCCCTCTCAGAGCGTGCCGGCGGCCAGCGCCTCGATCGCCTTGCGGACACCTTCGCCGTACGCCGGGTCGGCCTGGGTGCAGTTGGCTATGTGCCGCTCGACGGTCGCCTGCGACGCGCCGTCGATCGCCCGCGCGGTGTTCTCGAAGAGCACCTGCTGCTGCGCCGGGCTCATGTTCCGGAACAGGATGCGGGGCTGCTCGAAGTAGTTGTCGTCGTCCTCGCGGAAGTTGAACCGGTCGGCGATGGCACCCACGGCCTGCGCCGGGTCACGGTAGGCGGGCTGCTCCTGCCAGCGGCCGTACGAGTTCGGCTCGATGCCGGGCGTGGCGCCCTGGTTGCCGTCGATGCGCATGGCGCCGTCGCGGTGGTAGGAGTTCACCGGGTTCTTCGGCGCGTTGACCGGGATCTGGTGGTGGTTGACACCCAGGCGGTAGCGCTGGGCGTCACCGTAGGAGAACAGCCGGCCCTGCAGCATGCGGTCGGGCGAGTAGCTGATGCCCGGGACCACGTTGGCCGGGGTGAAGGCGACCTGCTCCACGTCGGCGAAGTAGTTGTCCGGGTTGCGGTTCAGCTCCCACTCGCCGACCTCGATCAGCGGGTAGTCCTTCTTCGACCAGACCTTGGTGAGGTCGAAGGGGTGGTAGCGGTAGTTGTCGGCGTCGGCCTCCGGCATGACCTGGATGAACAGCTTCCACTTCGGGAAGTCGCCGTCCTCGATCGCGTCGAAGAGGTCGCGCTGGTGGGACTCGCGGTCCTTGCCGACCAGGGCCTCGGCCTCGGCGTCCGTGAGGTTCTTGATGCCCTGCTGGGTGCGGTGGTGGAACTTCACCCAGAACCGCTCGCCCTCGGCGTTGATCAGGCTGTAGGTGTGCGAACCGAAGCCGTGCATGTGCCGGTAGGACGCGGGGATGCCGCGGTCCGACATCACGATGGTGACCTGGTGGAGCGCCTCGGGGAGGTTGGTCCAGAAGTCCCAGTTGTTCTCGGGGTTGCGCAGGTTGGTGCGCGGGTCCCGCTTCACGGCGTGGTTGAGGTCGGGGAACTTCAGCGGATCGCGGAAGAAGAACACCGGGGTGTTGTTGCCCACGAGGTCCCAGTTGCCCTCGTCCGTGTAGAACTTCAGCGCGAAGCCGCGGATGTCACGCTCCGCGTCGGCGGCACCCCGCTCGCCCGCGACCGTGGAGAAGCGCGCGAACATCTCGGTCTTCTTGCCGACCTCGGAGAAGATCTTGGCGCTGGTGTACCGGGAGATGTCGTGGGTCACCGTCAGGGTCCCGAACGCGCCCGAGCCCTTGGCGTGCATCCGGCGCTCCGGGATGACCTCACGGTCGAAGTGCGCGAGCTTCTCCAGGAACCACACGTCCTGCAGGAGCATGGGGCCCCGCGGACCGGCGGTCAGGGAGTTCTGGTTGTCGGGAACCGGTGCGCCGGCGACCGTGGTCAACGGCTTCTGGTTGTTCTCGGGCAAGGCTCGCTCCTCGGTGAGTTGTTCGTCGCGTGCGTCGGGACCTGGATGCCTCGCCGGCCGCACGACCGACGCCGTCCGGACACCGCGCGACCGACCCCGATCCGCGGGTCGTCCGCCCTGCTGGTGTCCCGCCCCCTCGGCGTCCGCCGCGCCCAATCCTACGATGGACATCGTCTAAGTCAAGCGAGCATCCAAAGCCGTACCTGTTCGGGAATTAATACCGGCCACTGCTAGGCTGCTCCGTATGAGCGACCTCCTGGAACGACTGCGCGCACGCGGCTGGCGCATGACCGCACAGCGGCGTGTGGTGGCGGAAGTCCTCGACGGCGAGCACGTCCACCTGACCGCCGACGAGGTGCACGCGCGTGCCGTGGCGAAGCTCCCGGAGATCTCCCGGGCGACCGTCTACAACGCGCTGGGTGAGCTGGTGAGCCTCGGTGAGGTGCTGGAGGTCTCGACCGACCGCCGCGCCAAGCGGTACGACCCGAACGCGCACCGCCCGCACCAGCACCTGGTCTGCGGACGCTGCGGAACGATCCGCGACGTGCATCCGGTGGGCGACCTCCTCGCGGACCTGCCGGACGCCGAGCGCTTCGGCTTCACGGTCTCCGACGTGGAAGTGACCTACCGCGGCACCTGCGCCGCCTGCGTCCCGGCCTAGCCGAGGGTCCCCGCGCCGGGCCGGTGGGTCCGGGGGCCCCGCGTCGGGCCCCGGGTCCGAGGCGCCACGCGCCGGACCGGGGGGGCCGGTGAGCCCGGTGGTGGGACCGGTGGGTTCCGGTCAGAATCCTCCGCCGTCGAATCCGCCGCCCCCGCCGAAACCGCCGCCGTCGCCGAAGCCACCGCCTCCGCCTCCGTCGCCGAAGCCGGACGAGTCGAAGTCGGAGCCGGAGAAGTCGCCGCCGCTCCACTCCCCGCCGCCCCCGCCGAAGTCACCGCCGCCGTACTCCGCCGCGTACGCCGGGGTCGAGAGCATCGAGCCGAGCATCGTGCCGACGAGCAGGCCGGGCAGCAGGCCGCCGCCGAAGTAGCCGCCGGCCCAGGGGCCGTAGGCCGGGCCCGCCTCCCAGTACGGGCGGCGTCGGCCGTCGCCGACGTCGACGGTCCGGCCCATCGGTTCCTCGCCCTCGCGCAGCCGCACCTCGTCGGCCCCGCAGACGGGGACCTCGCGGGCCGCGCCGCCGGACGGGGTCCACAGGGCGTCGGCGACGGACGGGCCGTGGCGCGGGTCGAAGAAGCAGGGCGGGCGCCGGGCCGGGAGTCCGCGGCCCTTGCGCCGGGCCTCCAGGACGGCGAGGGAGAAACGGCCGTCCTCCAGGGCCTTGGTGACTCCGCGTACGTCGGAGGGGTGCCGGGCACCGCCCATCCGGGATTTGGCGTCCTCGTACGAATCGAGCGCCTGCTCGTAGTCCGCGCGCATCTCGTCGTCGGCGCCCGGTTCGCCGGGGTGGAAGTCGAGCCGGTCCAGGGTTTCGCCGTACGCGGTGATGTCCTCGTCCACGACGACCCGGAGCTTTTCGAGGGAGGCCCGCTCCTCCTCCTCCGTGCGCTTCCGGTTGCGGCGGACGATCGCGTACGCCCCCGCGCCGCCGGCCACGGCCACCGCGCCGAGCGTGATCAGGCCGGTCGCCGCCGTTCCACCCGCGCCGTCGTCGGCGCCGCCGTCGCCCGACCAGGAGGCGGGGGCGCTGCCCCGGGCCTGTTCGACGGCACGGTCCACGAAGGCGTTGAGCTGGGTCGCGGCGTCCGTGTCCGCGCCGGGTGCCTGGACGGCCGTGGTGAGGTTGTCGACCGCGCGGACCGACATCACCTGCGGGTCGGCACCGGCGTCGAATCCGTCGCCGAGGCGTACGGCGTAGACGCCGGTTATGCCGGTGTCGGTGCGGATGTTCTGGAGGAGGTTCTCCTCGGGGAATTCGGAGGTCGCCGGGAGCACGGCGACGAACACGGGTCTGTCGGCGTCGATGATCTTCTGCTCCAGGGCGTCCTCCTGGGCCGCCGAGAGCCGGTCGGTCGCCGCCGGATCCACGTACACCGGGTCCTCGCGCAGGGCCTGGCCCACTCGGTCGACCGTGGCGGGAGCGGCGGCCGGAGCAGCCGGTGACATCGCCAGCACGGCCGCCGTCAGGATCAGCAGCAGGCAGGCCCACAAGGGTGCGAACAGCCTCTTCCGCATACTCCGAAGGTAACCCGGATGGGCGACGGACGCGCCGCCCACCCGGGGTCGCTCCAGTCGATTACGCGGCGCGGTACGCCGTGCGCAGCTTCGCCACCGCTCCGGTGAGGTCACCGGTGAGCAGCAGGTGGTCGGCCTCGGCGAACGGCTTGGACACCGCCGCGGCCGGCGTGCTCCCGGCCTTGTGCTGGACCAGCAGCCGGGCCTGGTCCACGATCGCCTTGCCCGCCGCCGTCTTTCCGAGGCCCGCCTTCTCCGCGAGCTTCGCGGCGGCGGCGAGGGCGGTGAGGGTGAGCTCGCCGCCTCCGGGTGCCTTCTTCAGGGTGGTCAGTCCCCAGCCGTACGGGAACTGCGGGTCGTACGCCGCGTCGCCGACGTTGATCGGCAGCTGCGCCTCGGACTTCGGCCAGGTCACCGGGAGCTGTCCGGTGAAGGCCCTCTTCCCGTAGAGCACGTCGGCCACGCCGTCGCCCTCGGTGCCCGGCAGCCAGGAGGCCACCAGGGCGTCGATGTCACCGAGCACGTCGCCGATGAGCTGCGGGCGTCCGGAGACGATCAGGACGGCGCACTTCATCGCCGCGCAGACGTTGTCGACGGCTGCCTTGTCGGCGGCCGTGAGCTCCAGGTCGTGGCCGTTGCCGACGTCTCCGATGCCTTCGGCGTAAGGGGTCTCGCCGACGACCACGACACCGACGTCGTGGCCGTCCGTGTCGGCGGAGGCGTCCTTGGAGAAGGTGGCGGAGGCGGTGTTCTTCCTGATGCCCTCCAGGATCGTCGTACCCGTGGTGGTCCTCCCGGAGGCGCCCTGCCAGCTGACCGTCCAGCCGCCGGCCTGGTTGCCGAGGTCGTCGGCGTTGGATCCTGCGACGTACACCTTCTGGGACGGCTTGAGCGGGAGGACCGCGCCGTCGTTCTTCAGGAGGACCTGCGACTTGGCCGCGGCCTCGCGGGCGACCGCGCGGTGGGCGGCCGAGCCGACCTCGTCCAGGTTGGAGGCGTCGGCGTACGGCTTCTCGAAGAGGCCGAGGCGGAACTTCTGGGTGAGGATCCGGGACACCGCGTCGTCGATGCGGGCCTGGCCGATCCGGCCGGCGGTCACCTCGGCCTGGAGGGTCTTCGTGAAGTCCTGGTACGCCGTCGGGACCATGATCATGTCGAGTCCGGCGTTGACGGACGTCCGTACGTCACTGGCGTAGTCGCCGGGGATCTGGTCGATGGCCTGCCAGTCGCTGATGACGAAGCCCTCGAAGCCCATCCGGTCCTTCAGCACGCCGTTGATCATCTCGTCGTGGGCGTGCATCTTCAGCGGTCCGGCGTCGTCGCCGATGATGTCGAGCGAGGAGTACGACGGCATGACCGTGCCGACGCCGCGCCTCACGGACTCGGCGAACGGCGCGAGGTGGACCGCTTCGAGCTCCTCGCGGGTGACCTTCGTGACGCCCTGGTCGATGGTGTACGAGCCGGTGGTGGACGAGCCGAACTCCGTGCCGCCGTCACCGACGAAGTGCTTGGCGCTGGCCAGTACCTTGTCGTTGCGGTCCAGGTCCTTGCCGGAGGGGCTGCCCTGCATGCCGGTGATGACCGTCTCCATGGCTTCCACCAGGGCCGGGTCCTCGCCGTACGCCTCGTAGGAACGGCCCCAGCGCTCGTCGCGGGTCACGCACACGCAGGGGGCGAAGTCCCAGGGGATTCCGGTGGCGCGCACCTCGCTCGCGGTGACGGCCCCGGTCTTCTCGGCGAGCTTCGGGTCGCGGCCCGCGCCGATGCCGATGTTGTGCGGCATGATCGTCGAGCCGATCACGTTGTTGTGGCCGTGCACCGCGTCCACGCCGTAGATCAGCGGGATCTGGAAGCGGGTCGCCTGGGCGCGCAGCTGGTAGGCGTCGACCATCTTCGCCCAGGCCGCGGCCGTGTTCGGCGTGGGTACGGAACCGCCGCCGGAGAGCAGCGAGCCGAGGTCGTACGTGGCGATGTCGCCCTGGGACCGCAGTGCGTTGCGCTCGGCCTGGGTCATCTGGCCGGCCTTCTCGGCGGGCGACATCCGGGACAGCAGGTCCGCGACGCGCTTCTTCACCGGAAGCTTCGCGTTCTGGTACGGGAGCCCGTGGGCGTCGATGACGACCTGCGGGTTCTCCTTGGGCGGCTTGGCGCCGGTGACGGTGAGGGTGACCGGGATCGTCTCGGCCGACTCGGCGCCCCTGTCCGCGGCCGTGGCCACGGACACCGTGTGCGTGGTGCCGGAGGCGGTGCCCGCGGGGAAGGTGTGGGTGCCGGTGACCGGGGTGTAGTCCTTGCCGGACTCGGCGCTGCCGCCCTCGGTGGTGTACGCGACGGTGACCGGTTCCTCGACGGGAACCGATCCGGTGGTGGCG
Organism: Streptomyces sp. NPDC058637; assembly: GCF_042717325.1. NCBI lineage: Bacteria > Bacillati > Actinomycetota > Actinomycetes > Kitasatosporales > Streptomycetaceae > Streptomyces > Streptomyces sp. NPDC058637. The sequence continues at coordinate 17,287 of NZ_JBHXRD010000025.1, forward strand.
ACGGAGATCTTGACGTCCGCGGTGCCGCCCTCCTTGACCGGGTGCACGGCCGAGTCGACGACGACGCTCGACTTCAGGGCCGGGTCGGCCTTCCCGTACAGCTCGACGGCGTCCATGGCGAAGGCGCCGGGGGCGCCGGTCGGGAGCGTCAGGGCGTAGCCCCACATCTCGTCGAGGCCGAGGATCTGGTCGATGCCGCCGACGGGCTGGTAGTCGGCCCGGTAGACGAAGTCGGCGAACGGGATCTCGACCTGGTGCCAGCCCTCCCAGTCGTCGGTGAAGGAGGTGGTCCAGAGCTCGGACGCGCCGCCGTTGGCTCCTCCGTCCTTGATCTCGAAGTTGACGCGCTTGCCCGAACCGGGCGGCAGCGGGGCGGTGTTCTGCCCGTACCACCAGAAGCGGATCCCCTGGTGGGCGGTCCAGTTCTTCGGGGGCTGGTCGACGGCGAACTCGTGGCTGAGTCCGCCCCAGGCGCTGATGTCGTAGGTGCCCTGGAGGACCTTGGTGCCCTCGGGGGCGTCGGCGCGCTCCTTCAGTTCCAGGGCGGGGTGGTCGTCGGCGTCGCCGCCCCAGGTGAAGAGGGCGTCGGCGGGCGGGTTGCCGAGCGGGACCTCGCCCTCGAAGCGGTCGACGAGGACCGGTGCGGGCTCGTCGCCCTCGGCCGCGGCGCTGGGGACGGCTCCGGCGAGCAGTCCGGCCAGGACGGTGACGGCGGCGAGCGCGGCTGTGGCCGGTCTCGCCCTGTGACGTGCGCGGTGGTGCGGTGTGCGTGGCATGTGCGGCTCGTCTCTGCTCTGGTGACGGGTGGGCACGGGTGGGGTCGGTCGTGAACGTTGTGGGTGGGCTGGATCGTGTCGCGGTACCACTTGGCGCTGTCCTTGAGCGTCCGCCGCTGGGCGTCGTGGTCGACCCGGCCGATCCCGAACCGCTGGTCGTAGCCGTAGGGCCCACTCGAAGTTGTCCATCGACGACCGGGCGAAGCGGCCCCGGACGTCGGCGCCCTGTGAGCGGGCTTCGGACACGGCCGCGATGTGGCCGGCGAGATGGGCGGTGGGTCGGTGTCGGGGACGGAGCCGTCGGTCGCGACGCTGTCGTCGAAGGCCGCTCCGCTCTCGGTGGTGACGGTCGGCGGCGCGTGGTCGCGCCGGAGCCGCGGCAGCAGGTCGTCGGGCCCCGTCGGCGCGGCTCCGTCGGGCCCCTCCCGTCAGGGCGCCGAGTCGCGCACGACCAGTTCGGTGGGCAGCACGACCGGCTCGTTGGCTACGGCGGTGCCGCTGAGGCGGGAGAGCAGGAGGCGGGCCGCGGTCTCGCCCATCCGACGCGTGGGCTGGCGCACGGTGGTCAGCGGGGGTTCGGTGTGCTCGGCCATCGGGATGTCGTCGAAGCCGACCACCGCGATGTCCTCGGGGACCCGGCGGCCCGCGCCGCGCAGGGCCCGCAGGACACCCGCCGCGCTGATGTCGTTGTGGGCGAAGACCGAGTCGAACTCCGCTCCGGCCGCCAGGAGTTCCTCCACGACGAGCCGGCCGCCGCGTTCGGTGAAGTCCCCCTTCACGACCAGGTCGGTGGGCAGGACCGAGCGGAAGCCCGCGAGCCGGTCGCGTACGCAGCCGAAGTGTTCGGGGCCGGTGAGGACCAGGGGTCCGGTGCGTCCCGAGGCCCGCAGATGACGGGCGGCCGACGCGCCTCCCTCGTAGTTGGTGGTCACGACGGAGGGGAATTCGGGGTGGTGGCCGCGGTCGTCGATGAGCACGATCGGCAGGCCCGACCGGTGCAGCGCGGTGAGGTGGTCGAGGGTGTTCTCCGGTTCGACCACGACGAGTCCGTCGAAGGCGCGCGCCGACACCTGGCTGGTGAAGCGCTCCACGGACTCGGCACCCCGGTTGCAGGTGAAGAGCAGCAGCCCGTAGTCGGCGGCCTCGACGGTGTCCACGACTCCCTGGAGTACCTCGCCCATCCACGGCCAGGTGAGCGAGGGCACCAGCATCCCGACCGTGCGGCTGCTGCCGCGGGCCAGTCCTACGGCACCCGAGCTGGGTACGTAGCCGAGGTGTGCGATCACTTCACGAACGCGGGCGGCCGTGGAACCGTCCACTTCGCCCTTGAGGTTGACGACCCTCGACACGGTCGTCTTGCTGACGCCGGCCTCGCGGGCGACATCGGCGATGGTGACTCGCAACGGGCCTCCAGGGACAAGGCGGGACAGGGCGGGGCAAGCGGGTGAGCTCGGCTTCGGCATCGGTTCCGCAACCGGTACCGGTACCGGTACCGGCGTTGCGGCTGGAGTTAACCCCGCCGGATCAGGACCGTCAACACTTCACACCGACATTGGTCCGTACCGATACTCCCGGCAGCTCCGGTGAGTGATGCGTTCATCTTCTGAACCGACACCCTCTTGACGCGAGCACGTAATAACAGTTCACTCACGGCTCGTTCGACGGCACTTCCCCCCACTCCCCTGCCGAGAAAGGCAGCAGCCATGATCCGAACCAGCAGAACGGCGCGAGTCCTCGTCGCGACGGCGCTCGCGACCGCGGGCCTGGCCGGGCTCTCCTCCGGTACCGCGCAGGCGGCCGGCGAGACCGTGAACATCGTGCTGACCACCACGGACGACTCCGGCGGCCGTCATGTGACCCGCGGCCTCCAGGCGCAGACGCCCATCGCCTTCGGTGCCGGGAACGGCGGCCCCGGCACGAACATCACGGTCGACGAGAACACCCGCTACCAGACCTTCACGGGCGGCGGCGCCTCCTTCACGGACACGGCGGCCTGGCTGATGAAGGGGAGCGGCGCGCTCAGCCAGGCGACCCGCGACGACACGATGAGGAAGCTGTTCTCCCCCACGGAGGGCATCGGGCTCTCGTTCGTACGCAATCCGATGGGCGGTTCCGACCTCGCGCGGTTCGGCTACACGTACGACGACATGCCGGCCGGGCAGACGGACCCGGGCCTCGCCAACTTCTCGATCGCACATGATCTCCAGGACGTCCTGCCGCTCACCAAGCAGGCCGAGCAGCTCAACCCCGCCCTCACGACGGTCGCCTCACCGTGGACCGCGCCGGCCTGGATGAAGGACAACGGGCAGCTGAACGGAGGCTGGCTGAAGGCCGAGAACTACGGCGCGTACGCCGACTACTTCGTGAAGTACCTCCAGGCCTACCGGGACCAGGGCGTCACCGTCGACTACGTCACCGCCCAGAACGAGCCGACGTGCTGCTCGGGCTACCCGTCGATGAGCTGGAACGGCCCGGGGCTCGCGTACTTCACCAAGAGCGAGCTGCTGCCGAAACTCCAGGCCGCCGGCCTCCCCACCAAGGTGCTGGCCCACGACTGGAACTGGGACACCTACGACGCGTACGCCGCCGCGACGGTCGACGACGCCGCGGTGCGCAGCCACCCCAACTTCGGCGGGATCGCCTGGCACGGCTACGGCGGCGACATCGCGAAACAGACCGCCGTGCACGACCGGTACCCGCAGCTGGACGCCTTCCAGACCGAGCACTCGGGCGGCACCTGGATAGCCGACCAGCAGCGCGAGGACATGCTGAACATCATCGACTACACCCGCAACTGGGCGAAGTCGGTGACCAAGTGGTCCCTGGCCGTGGACCAGAACCGCGGCCCGCACAACGGCGGTTGCGGCACCTGCGACGGCCTGGTCACCGTGCACAACGGGGACAGCAGGCACGGCCAGGTCGACTACACGGTCGAGTACTACACGATGGGCCACCTGACGAAGTACGTCCGGCCGGGCGCGGCCCGTATCGCCTCCACCGCGAGCTCCACCGTGCCGAACGTGGCCTGGCGCAACCCGGACGGCTCCAAGGCCCTGATCGCGTACAACGGTTCGACGTCGGCGCAGCAGGTCACGGTCGACTGGGGCGGGCAGAAGTTCACCTACTCGCTGCCGGGACGTACCTCGGCGACGTTCACCTGGTCGGGCACCCAGTCCGGCCCGTCCGGAAGCTCGGGTGCCCTCACCGGTCTCGGCGGCAAGTGCCTGGACGCCACCGGCAACACCGGCGTGGACGGCACGCCCGTCCAGCTCTGGGACTGCACGGGCGCGGGCAACCAGCGCTGGACGGTCTCGGGCGACGGTTCCATCAAGGTCCTGGGCGCCTGCCTGGACGTCGCCTCGGGGGCGACGGCCGACGGAGCGAAGGTCCAGCTGTACACCTGCAACGGGTCGGGGGCGCAGCGCTGGACGTACAGCTCCTCGACCGGGGACGTGGTCAACACGGCCGCGGACAAGTGCCTCGACGTGACCGGCCAGTCCTCGGCGAACGGGACCCGCGCCCAGATCTGGACCTGCACCGGAGCCGCCAACCAGAAGTGGCGGCTCCAGTAGGGCCCGTCAGTCGGTGGGCTCGATGCCGGCCCGCAGCAGGCCGTAGGTGTACGCGTCCTCCAGGGCCTGCCAGGACGCGGCGATGACGTTCTCGGCCACGCCGACCGTCGCCCAGTCACCGGATCCGTCACCCGTGGTGATCAGTACCCGGGTGGTGGATTCGGTGCCGGTGCGGCCTTCGAGGATGCGGACCTTGTAGTCGACCAGCTCCAGCTTGGCCAGCTGCGGGTAGATCCGCTCCAGGCCGACGCGCAGCGCCCGGTCGAGGGCGTTGACCGGGCCGTTGCCCTCGGCCGTGGCGACGATCCGCTCGCCCTTCGCCCAGAGCTTCACGGTCGCCTCGTTGGCGTGGGTGCCGTCGGGGCGGTCCTCGACGATGGCCCGCCAGGACTCGATGCGGAAGTAGCGGCGGGGCCTGCCTTCGACCTCCGCACGCAGCAGCAGTTCGAACGAGGCGTCGGCCGCCTCGTAGGTGTAGCCCTTGAGTTCGCGCTCCTTGACCCGCGCGACGACGCGGCCGACGAGCTCCCGGTCGTCGCCCAGGTCGATCCCGAGCTCCTTGCCCTTGAGCTCGATGGAGGCGCGGCCCGCCATGTCGGAGACGAGCATCCGCATGGTGTTACCGACGAGCTCAGGGTCGATGTGCTGGTACAGGTCCGGGTCGACCTTGATCGCGGAGGCGTGCAGTCCGGCCTTGTGGGCGAAGGCGGAGACGCCGACGTAGGGCTGGTGGGTGGAGGGCGTGAGGTTGACGACCTCGGCGATGGCGTGCGAGATGCGGGTCATGTCGGCGAGCGCGCCCTCGGGCAGGACGGTCTTGCCGTACTTGAGCTCCAGCGCGGCGACGACGGGGAAGAGGTTGGCGTTGCCGACCCGCTCGCCGTAGCCGTTGGCGGTGCACTGCACATGGGTGGCGCCCGCGTCCACGGCGGCCAGGGTGTTGGCGACCGCGCAGCCGGTGTCGTCCTGGGCGTGGATGCCGAGCCGGGCGCCGGTGTCGGCCAGGACGGTGGAGACGACGGCCTGGACCTGGGCGGGAAGCATGCCGCCGTTGGTGTCGCAGAGGATGACCACCTCGGCACCGGCCTCGGAGGCCGCGCGTACGACGGCCTTGGCGTACTCCGCGTCGGCGCGGTAGCCGTCGAAGAAGTGCTCGCAGTCGACGAAGACCCGGCGGCCCTGCTCACGGAGATGGGAGACGGTGTCGCGCACCATCTCCAGGTTCTCCTCCAGGGTGGTGCGCAGGGCCAGTTCCACATGGCGGTCGTGGGACTTGGCCACCAGGGTAATCACCGGGGCGCCCGACGCGAGGAGCGCCTGCACCTGCGGATCCTCGGCGGCCTTGCCGCCCGCTCTGCGAGTGGCGCCGAACGCGACGAGCTGGGCGTGCCGGAACCTGATCTCCTGCTGCGCGCGGGCGAAGAACTCGGTGTCGCGGGGGTTGGCACCCGGCCAGCCGCCCTCGATGAAGCCCACACCGAAGTCGTCCAGATGACGGGCGATGGTCAGCTTGTCCGCGACCGTCAGGTTGATGCCTTCACGCTGCGCACCGTCGCGCAGGGTGGTGTCGAAGACATGGAAGCTGTCGTCGGGGGCCGTGGCCTTGGTGGTCATGCTGTCTGACTCCTGTCGGTGAGCGGATCCGGACGAATCGGCTCCACTTGCCCCCATCATCTCGCGTGCCTCGCCCCGGCCGTGGTGGGGGCCGGAAAACGAAAAAACCCCTCGCGGGTGCGAGAGGTCTGCGCGCGGGTCTGGGGCACGATGGCCGTGCCGTACGTGGTGGTACGGACGGTCACTGCGGACCGGCGCGCCTGCTGCCGATAATCATGGCGAACGAGGACACGTAGGCAGTCTGGCACAGCCCCGCCCCACCTTCCGCCCCGTCTCACCATCCGGTCGCCAGGGTGTGCCGGGGGTCGTCGGAAGGCAGAGGACCGGCATTCGGGTTTTCTGCCCGATTTGCCGGTCCGCTGCCGCACGACGACCACACCGAGGGCTAGCCGAGGGGGTGCATCCAGTTGTGGGGGTCCTGGGCGATGCCTCGCTGGATGTCCAGGAGGCGCTCGCGCAGCTTGAGGGTGACCTCGCCGGGGGTGCCGTCGCCCTGGGTCCACTCGCCGTCCGCGGACTTCACCGTGCCGACGGGCGTGATGACGGCGGCGGTGCCGCAGGCGAAGACCTCGGTGAGGCTGCCGTTCGCGGTGTCGTCCCGCCACTGGCCGATGGAGACGCGGGACTCCTCGGCGGTGTAGCCGAGGTCGCGCGCGACGGTGAGCAGGGAGTCACGGGTGACGCCGGCGAGCAGCGAGCCGGTGAGGGAGGGGGTGACGATGCGCTTGCCGCCGCCCTCCTGCTCGTACACGAAGTAGAGGTTCATGCCGCCCAGTTCCTCGACCCACGTGTGCTCGACCGCGTCGAGGTAGGCGACCTGGTCGCAGCCCTTCTCGGCCGCCTCGGCCTGGGCGAGGAGGGAGGCCGCGTAGTTGCCGCCGGTCTTGGCGTCGCCCATGCCGCCGGGGACGGCGCGGACCCGGTCCTGGGAGAGCCAGATCGAGACCGGCTTCACGCCACCGGGGAAGTAGGCGCCGGCCGGGGAGGCGATGACGAGGAAGAGGTAGGAGTTGGCGGGCTTCACGCCCAGCCCGACCTCCGAGGCGATCATGAACGGGCGCAGGTAGAGGGACTCCTCGCCGCCGTGCGCCGGAACCCACGCCTTGTCCTGCTGGACGAGGACGTCACAGGCCTCGATGAACGTCTCGACCGGGAGCTCGGGCATGGCGAGCCGGGCGGCGGACCGCTGGAAGCGCGCGGCGTTCACCTCGGGACGGAACGTGGCGACCGTCCCGTCGCTCTGCCGGTAGGCCTTGAGACCCTCGAAGATCTCCTGCGCGTAGTGCAGGGTCATGTTGGCGGGGTCGATCGACAGCGGTCCGTACGGGACGAGCTGTGCGTCGTGCCAGCCGCGGCCCTCGGTCCAGCTGATCGTCACCATGTGATCGGTGAAGTGGCGGCCGAATCCGGGGTTGGCCAGGATCGCCTCGCGCTCCGCGTCGGACAGCGGGTTCGAGGAGGGCTTGAGCTCGATCGTGGGCGTCGTCATGAGTGCGTGTCCTTCACCGGTCTTGTGTGTGATGGACCGCGCTCACGCCCGCTCCCGTGCGACATGTCAGACATGACGGACAGGCTGTAGGACGTCCGAGCTCTCCCGCAAGCCGCGGCCCCGCGTTCGATTATCTCTCGCGGGCGGCCGTGCACGAAATGACGTGTTTGCGGTGACGTGAATGCGGTCCGGGGTCGATGGTGGCACCCGGAGACCGCAAGGTGAAGCCGCCGGGTGCGGATGCGACCCGGCGGCTTCGAGGTAAAGGCGTCGGGTCAGCTCGCTACGCGTACTGCGAGCGCGTCACCGATCTCGTCGGTGGTGCGTGCGGCCTTGCCTTCGCGCTCCGCGAGGTCGGCGGAGACGGCCTCCTCGATGCGCACGGCCTCGGCCTCGTAGCCGAGGTGGCGCAGCAGGAGGGCGACGGAGAGGATCGTGGCGGTCGGGTCGGCCTTGCCCTGGCCCGCGATGTCGGGGGCAGTGCCGTGGACCGGCTCGAACATGGACGGGAAGGCGCCCGTCGGGTTGATGTTGCCGGACGCGGCCAGGCCGATGCCGCCGGTCACGGCCGCGGCGAGGTCGGTGAGGATGTCACCGAAGAGGTTGTCCGTGACGATGACGTCGAAGCGCTCCGGCTGGGTGACGAAGAAGATCGTCGCGGCGTCGACGTGCAGGTAGTCGGTGCTGACCTCGGGGTGTTCGGCCGCGACCTTGTCGAAGATGTTCTTCCACAGGTGACCCGCGTACACGAGGACGTTGTTCTTGTGGACCAGCGTCAGCTTCTTGCGCGGGCGGGCGGCGGCACGCGCGAAGGCGTCACGGACGACGCGCTCGACACCGTAGGCCGTGTTCACGCTGACCTCGGTGGCGACCTCGTGCTCCGTACCGGTGCGCAGCGAGCCGCCGTTGCCCGTGTACGGGCCCTCGGTGCCCTCGCGGACGACGACGAAGTCGATCTCCGGGCGGCCGGCCAGCGGCGTCGCGGTGTTCGGGAAGAGCTTCGACGGGCGCAGGTTGACGTAGTGGTCGAAGGCGAAGCGCAGCTTGAGCAGCAGCCCGCGCTCCAGCACGCCCGACGGTACGGAGGGGTCGCCGATGGCGCCGAGCAGGATGGCGTCGTGGCCCTTGAGGGACTCCAGCTCCGCGTCCGGGAGGGTTTCACCGGTGCGGTGCCAGCGCTGGGCGCCGAGGTCGTACTCCTTGGTCTCCAGCTTCACATCCTGCGGGAGAACAGCGTTGAGGACCTTGAGGCCCTGGGTGACGACCTCCTGGCCGATACCGTCGCCGGGGATCACTGCGAGATCGATGCTGCGAGACATAGAGGCACCCTAGCCTTCCGTCCCACCCCATGACATCCGCTGTCCACGATCCGGACGGACGGAACACCCCGTACGAGCGCGGCGCGAGGGCCGCGCGAGGGCTGGACCAGCGATCATCGGTGCCGCGAGGTGGGATCCGGCGGTCAGTGGCCGGTCGACCCGCCGTTGTCCCGGCGGTCGAGGGCGCGCTGCAGCGCGGCTGCGGCGTTCTTACGCTCCGACTCGGTCGGGCGGGGGGTGTGACGGACACGGCGAACAGTGGTCTGGACCATGATCGACTCCTTGGGATCGCGTGGATATCGAGATCGGGACTTCGCACGGCGTGAGGCCGCGCAGCGTGAGGTCGGGATCGGGATTTCGAAGCGCCGGAAGGGGCGGGGAGCGGGTGCCGCAGGGGTTGCCTGCTTCGGGGCACGTACTCGCGACCGCCAGTCGCTGGATCATGCGAGTCGTTCGGCTTCTACAAAGTTAGGCCAGCTCGAGCGATCTGTCTCTACAGATACTCGGACTTCCTACTATCTGAGACGGCGACGCGAGCGAGGCCTGCTACAGGGGATGTGCCGCGAGCCCCGTCCGCGCCCCGGGGGAAGGGTTTCTCCGGGGCGCGGACAGGGCTCGGATGTGGCTCGGACGGGGCGGCGGCGGGACAGGGTGTGTGGACCTGGCCGGGGTTCGTGGCCTGGCGCTCGGTGTCAGGGCGCCGTGGCCAGGAGTGCCTCCAGCGCCACCGCCGTGTCCGGGTGGCGGCCGGCCAGGGCGGCGCCCGCCGGGGCGGGGGCCGTGGTCTCCCACGTCCCTTCGCAGCCCAGCAGATCCGCGACCGCGTCGCACGTCGCGGGGTGGGCGGTGAGCAGCGCGCAGCCGCCGTCCGCGGCCGTGGACCCCGCGTCGGGTTCGGGTTGTGCCCGCCACGGCGGTACCCACTCGTCCAGCGCGGCGAGCCGCCCGGGGAAGATCCGCCCGGCCTCGCGGATCAGCAGCGGTGCCAGTTCCGAGCCGTCCGCCCGCAGCGTGGTGATCAGGGCCGGCAGCCACGGCAGGAGCACGGGGTCCGGAAGCCGTGCGAAGGCGTTCGACACGGCTTCCACGACGAAGTCGGCCAGCCCCGGCACCGGCTCCAGGGCGTGCACGAATCCGCTGAGGTAGCGCGGGTAGGCGGGCACCACCAAGGGGTTGCCGAGCAGTTCGTCGCACCGCGCCCGCAGCTCCGCGCGGGTCAGGTGCCCCAGGTGGACCTGGGCCGCCCACAGCAGTGCCGTCTTCGGCGGGTCCTGCGGGTGGGACTGGACGAGGGCCAGCTCCAGCTGGGTCCGGTCGCAGCCGAGCGACAGCGCGAGCCCCTCCATGCCGAACAGGAAGCCGAGCATCGCCCCGACCTGCCGGACGGTGGCGTCGTCGTCGGTGAACGCCGTCGGCAGCAGGGTGCAGTAGTGCGCGTATCCGGCCTTGGTGAAGGACTCGATCCACGAGGGCAGGACGGGTTCGGCGGTGCGGTAGTAGGCCAGCAGTCGCCGCACCCGGCGCAGCACCTCGGGCGCCCCGTCGACCGTGCGCTCGGCCGACAGCACCTCCAGCGCGCGGTTGCCCAGCTCGTCGGCGAGCCGGCGGCTGCGCAGGTACAGCGTCGCGTCCTCGACGGCCTCCAGGACGGTCGCCGCGGTCGCCCGTGGTCCGTACGCGGTGCGGCGCAGGCGCTGCTCCAGGACCTGCTCGATGCTGACGCCCTCGTAGCCGAGCTCGATGAGCGCACGCTGGTGGGTGCCCAGCGCGAGGTCCCACGACTCCTGGATGGGCCGCTCCCCCAGCTTCCGCTCGCCCATGACCGTGCGGGCCGCGCCGCCCGGCATCAGGTGGCGCAGCATCCACAGCACGTCGGAGCAGCGCTCCAGCTCCGGCCGGGAGGAGATGTCCAGCAGGGCCCGCTGCACACCGCGCTGCTGGAGCTTGAGGTTCAGCGGGGCTAGCCGGTCGTGCACGTCGCGGGCCAGGGGCGGCAGCGCGTCGTAACCGACCTGGCCGACCCGGTCGCCGCCCATCATGATCTCCACGAGGCGGCGCACGTCGCGCCGGCCGGGCACGGTGTCCTTCTCGATGCAGGTGACGGCCGCGTCCTGGAAGTCGTACGGGGTGGGCTTGGCCCGGTCGCGCATCCCGGCCAGCAGGATCGACGTCTCGAACACCGCGATGGCGTCGGCGGTGGAGGCGAGGTAGCCGTTGCGCCGGGCGGCGCGCACGATCTCCACGGACCAGCCGAGCAGTTCGGCCTCGTCCAGCCGGTCCAGGACCGGTGGCTGCCGCAGGAAGCCGGTCAGCCTGTCCGAGGGCGGGAGGTCCGGTACGGGGGCCGCGGCGGCCGGGGTCTTCGTCGGCCTCGGCTTCTTCGCCCCGGCCTGCCCCACGAGGGCGAACGGCTTCACGCGGGTGCGCCGGAGGTTCTTCGCCCAGAGGGTCGCCGCGATCGACACCGAGCCGGAGGCGAGGCCGAACTGCGCCTCGATCGCCGCGTGACTGGACGGGATCAGGCCGTGCAGCCACTTGGTGGCGCTGCGCGGGGTGATCTCGAAGGTGTCGCTGCCCGCGACGCCGAACTCCTCGACACGGCTGGCCGCGTGGAAGGCGCCGCAGACGTAGAGGCAGTCCTCGGGCGCGGTGCCGGTCGCGGCGAGGTGTTCGCGCATCCTGGTCCACATGAAGCGCTCGCGGTCCTCGTCGACGCGCACCCGGTGCGGGTCGCCGGGGGCGAGGCGCCGGAAGAGGCTGCCGATCAGGAGCATGACCTGGCGGTAGGTGTCGTGGTCGCTGTCGCCGAGCGGCAGCTCCACGTACTGGTGCCACCATTCCGACCAGTGCCGCACCTTGCCGTGGCGCAGCAGGTGCTCCTCCAGTTCGGCGAAGCGCGGGCGCAGGTCGCCGATCTCCACGCCGACCGCGTCACCGTGCAGTGCGGCCTCCTCCTCGGGGGGCGGGGCGTCCGGGCCGGCCGGTACCGCGTCGTGCTCGCCGCGCCGGTCCCACTGGAAGACGTGGTCGGAGGAACGGTCGACGAGGACCAGCTCGACGCCCGGGGTGTCGAGGGCGTACGCGATCGCCTGGTATTCGGCGGAGGCCTCGGTGATCGGTGCGACCACCGACAGCGGTGCCCACTCGGCCGGGAAACCGTCGACCTCGGACGCGAACGACTGGACCGCCACCGGGAGCCTGCAGTTGCGCAGTTCGGTGAGGAGCGGTGCCATGTCCTCGCACAGCTCCAGGTAGACGACCTTGGGCTGCTTCTCCCGCAGCCGACGCGCCATCGCGAGGGCGGAGGCGGGCGAGTGGTGGCAGACGGGGAAGATCTCCAGCGGCTCGCGCACCGCGCGGTCGACGTCGTCGACGAGGCCGAGGAGGATGCCCTCCAGGGCGTCGGGCCCGCCGGCGAAGGTCGCGGCGGCCTCCTGCAGTTGTCCGCGCAGCTCTGTGAAGGTCTGGTCGGGTGCGCCGCTCATGACAGGGTGGCGATCGCGTCCCGGCCGCCCTCCAGGAACTCGGGCCAGGAGCCGCCCTCCTCCTTGCTGCGCGGCTCGACGACACCGTGCAGGTACTTGTTGAGGATGGCCAGGTCCTCGGGCTCGCGCCGGGCCAGCGACCCGACGAGCGAGGAGGCCAGCGTGTGTGCGGTCAGGGCGCTCTCCCCGAAGAAGTTGCTGTGCAGGATCGCGTCCTCCAGTACGCCGATCTGTTCGGCGGTGGAGAGGGCCGACTCCAGCTTCTCGTCGTCGCTGCCGGCCGCGGCCGCTGTGGCGCGCAGGTCCGCGAAGCTCTGGAGCAGCACGTCGAGGAGCGTCGGCGGTACGTCCAGCTCGATCTGATGGCGGCGCAGCAGTTCCTCGGTGCGGAAGCGGACGATCTCCGTCTCGCTCTTCTTGTTCGTCACCACCGGGATGCGGACGAAGTTGAAGCGGCGCTTGAGAGCCGACGACAGGTCGTTGACTCCCCGGTCCCGGCTGTTGGCGGTGGCGATGACCGAGAATCCGGGCTTGGCGAAGACGATGCCGTCGCTGTCCAGTTCGGGTACCGAGATGTACTTCTCGGACAGGATCGAGATCAGCGCGTCCTGGACGTCACTGGTGGAGCGCGTGAGCTCCTCGAACCGGCCGATCGCGCCCGTCTCCATCGCGGTCATGATCGGCGAGGGGATCATCGACTCCCGCGACTGCCCCTTGGCGATGACCATGGACACGTTCCACGAGTACTTGATGTGGTCCTCGGTGGTGCCGGCGGTGCCCTGCACCACGAGTGTGGAGTTGCGGCTGATCGCGGCGGAGAGCAGTTCGGCCAGCCAGCTCTTGCCGGTGCCGGGGTCCCCGATGAGGAGCAGGCCGCGGTCGGATGCCAGCGTGACGATGGACCGCTCGACGAAGCTGCGGTCGCCGTACCACTTCTGCGCGATCTCCCGGTCCAGGCCGTCCGAGCGCTCGGAGCCCAGGATGAACAGGCGGACCATCTTCGGGGAGAGGCGCCACGAGAAGGGCTTGGGGTTGTCGTCGATCGACTCCAGCCAGTCCAGCTCCTCGGCGTACTTGATCTCGGCGGGGGCGCGCAACAGGTCGGACATGTGAGGGCCTTTCTAGGCGAGGAACGTCTTGAGTTCGTGGACGAGCTTGCGGATGTGGCCGGAGAGCACCGGCGTACCGAGATCCTTGAAACGCTCCCGGAACCACGGGTTGACGACACCGCGGCCGGAGCTGGTCACCGATCCGACCGGGATGAATTTGGCGCCCGAGCGGTGGATGGCCGCCATGCTCTCGAACAGCGGCTCGGTCTGCCATTCGTAGAAGTCGGAGATCCACACGACGACGGTGTTGCGGGGCTCGGCGATCTTCGGCTGGGCCAGGGCCATGGCGACCGTCCCGTCGGTGCCGCCGCCGAGGTTGGTGCGCAGCAGGGTCTCGAAGGGGTCGTGCACCCACGGGGTGAGGTCGAGCGCCTGGGTGTCGTACGCGATCAGGTGGACGTCCACCTTGGGGAGTCCGGCGAAGATCGAGGCCAGGATGGTGCAGTTGACCATCGAGTCGACCATCGAGCCCGACTGGTCCACGACGACGATCAGTCGCTGGGGTGTCGTCCTGCGGGCGGTGTGCCGGTAGTAGAGGCGGTCGACGTAGAGCCGCTCCTCCTCCGGGCTCCAGTTGGTGAGGTTCTTCCAGATGGTGCGGTCGATGTCGAGGTTGCGGAACACCCGCTTGGGCGGGACGGAGCGGTCCAGGGCGCCCACCGTGGACTTCTCCACCTGGGTGCGCAGCACTTCGGCGACGTCGTCGACGAAGCGGCGGATCAGCGCCTTGGCGTTGGCCAGGGCCACGCCCGAGAGGTTGTTCTTGTCGCGCAGCAGTTGTTCGATCAGCGACATGCTCGGGGTGAGCTGTGCGGCCAGCTTGGGGTCGGCCAGCACTTCCCGCAGGTGCATGCGCTTGACGAGGTCGGCCTCCAGCGCGCCCAGTGCGGGGCCGATCGCCGGGATCAGCCGGCTGAGGTCGGGGTTCGCGCCGCGGCCTCCGGTGCCGGTCGGGCCGACGCCGCCCGGCCTGGCGCCCGGACCGGTCCGGCCACCGCGCAGTTGGCCGGGGGTGCAGCCGAGCGCGCGCTCCAGCCAGCCGGCGTCGGACTGCCAGCGCGCCAGCTGTCCGGCGGTGACGGTGCCCGAGCCGGACGCGAAGACGTTGAGCAGCACCTTCGACGCCAGGGCCGCGCGCCGTACTTCGGCGGCCCGGTCGCGGGAGGCGCCGACGGGACCGGCAGCGGTCTGGGGGGCGGGGTCGGGGTCGGGTGTCATCAGGCCGTCGAACTCGTCGGCCAGCTCCGGGTGACGCTGCACGACGGAGTCGACTGAGGCCTGTGGGTCGAGCAGCGCGGACGGCAGGCCGATGTCCTCGACGACGGCCAGGCTCGCGGATTCCAGGGTGGCCTGCTCCTCCGGGTCGAAGAGGCGGGCGAGGAGGCGCCAGTAGAGGACCTGCCGGCGGTTGTCGTGGGGGTCTGGCCCGGCGGGCTCCGGCGGGCCCGTGCGTCCGGGCAGGGGCACCTTCCCGGCAGGCGTCGCGGGCTGGGTCGCGGACTGGGGGTCGGCCTGGGGGCCGGTCGTCGGGTCCGTCATTTCCGCAGCAGCCTTCCGGCGCGCTCCCGCAGCACGGCCACGGCGTCGGTGGCGGCCTTCTCGGCCCTGACGCCCGCCTTGTCCGACGTACCTCCGGCCCATCCTCCGGCGTGGAGGGTGACGGCCTTCTTCCGTACGGTCCGCTCCACGGCCAGAGGCTGGACGCGATACGTCCCGGCGTCCCAGCGGAGCAGCCCGACGCACGCGCCGGAGGTTGCGACGGCCTCGGGGGTGAGCGGTCCCGCGGCCGGGATCCGGTCCGTGTCGACGGGGAGCGGATGACCGGCGACGGTGAACGTCAGTACGCCGTCGTCGTCCGTCGCGGAGTCGTAGCCGTCCAGGAACACGGGGACCGCGATGCCCGCCGGGTGCCGGTCGAGGGGCACGGTCACGGAGTCGGTGGCGGTGGGCAGGGCGACGCGGGCGGTGACGAACGCGTCGGCGGGCTCGCCACGGCGGGCGTGCGCGTCGCTCCAGAGCAGGTCCCCGTCGGCGGTGACCGGCATGTCGGTGAGGTCCATGGAGCATCCGTCACCGGCTGCGGCCAGGAGCGACATGTGCGGGCGGAGCAGCTGCCAGAGGCCGGCTCCCACGACCGTGTCGGGCTTCGGCACGGACACGCCCGCCCGCACCAGGCGGGGCGCGGTCCCGTCCGCGGGCTCGAACACCGCGTGGACCTGGGCCTGTACGGCGGTCGCGTGCTCCCGCAGGTCGACGCCCAGGGGCAGGAGCCGGCCGGTGGCCGTACCGGAGAGGGGTACGCCGGCGGCGCCGGGCAGGGTGAGCAGCATCCCGCGCGACCAGAGGTCCGCCCAGCGGCGTACCGGTAGGCGTTCCAGCGATGCGCCCGGGCAGGACGCGGCCAGCTCCACGGCGAATCCGTCGAGGAGTGTCGCCAGGCGGCGCAGGGCCGGGTCGGGGAGCATCGCGGAGATGATCGGTGCCGAGCCGGAGACCACGTCGTGGTCGATGCCCTGCCACCCGGCGCGTGCCAGGTCGGAGAGCCAGGAGCGGGCGGCGACGAGCAGGTTGGCTTCCGGCTGCCCGACGGGCGGCGTGGCGGTGGCCTCGCCGCGTGGCCGGCCGGTCGCCTCCCCGGCGCGGGCCGTCAGGGCGTCGTGGACGGAGCCGAGCAGCGCGGTCCGGGCAGCGGCGAGGGCCACGAAGTGGTCCTCGCCGGCCGCTCCGGCCACGGCCTTCTCGGCCGCCTCGGCGACCCTCGCGGCCAGCGGGGTCCCCGCGACGGCTCGGGCGAGCCCGGTCAGCCCGGCGGACCGGTCGGGCCGAGGGCGAAGCAGGCCCTCGACGAGTGTCCGGTCGAAGGCGTCGACGGCGGCCAGCGCCTCGTCGAGTCCGGTGACGGGTTCGGCCAGCAGGTCGGCGCGCATCACGCCACCGCCCTGCTCGGCGGGAACCACTGCATCTCGGGCAACGGCACCGTGGTCGGGGCCAGTTCCAGGTAGGCGAGGTGGCGCAGGAACCTGCTGAAGACGGGCGCGGCGGCCGCGGTGTCGCCCTGCGGCGGCCGGGCGGCGGCCATGTGGCCGGTGATGGTCTGCGCGCTCGGCTCCCCGTCCGTGGTCTCGGCCTTCAGGTAGCGGGCGACGCGCTCGGCGCCGTACTGGAGCACCGCCTCGGTGATCAGGGCCCGTATGTGGTTGCAGAACGAGCCCCTGGCACCGCCGCAGGGCCGGTTGTTGTTGGTGCTGCACGCGAAGGCGTAGGTCCCGGACACGACCGACGAGACGTAGACCCGCTCGATGTCGGAGCCGCTGGACACCACACCCTGCAACCGCCCGTCGGCCAGCTCGACGAACGGGGCCTTGGCCAGCTTGCGCGGTCGCGCGGGCTCCACCACCCGTACCGTGCTCGACCTCTCCCAATCTGAATCCGACAACGCGCCATCTCCAATGCACACCGAGGGGGGCGTCCTCACCACGTCGGCGGGACACCACTGAACCTAGTGGCGACCACTGACAACGACGGTTGGCGGGGCGGGAGTCGGGGCGGGGCCGGGGAGGAGCGCACCGGTGCGGTGACCCGCGGACACGCGCGCACGGTGGACCGCGGGCCGGAATCCCGGTGAACCACCCCTGGATGTAAGGGCGTTCAGAGTCTGACGGTGAGCTGCGTCTGGATGTGGGCGCGCAGGACGCCCGCCATGTCCGTCGCGCAGTCGGCGAGCAGCCACTGCACCTGGAGCCCGTCCATCAGGGCGATCAGCTGCTGTCCCGCCTCCTGCGGAGCGATCCCGCTCCGCAGGGCGCCCTCGTCCCGCGCCTGGAGATAGGCGAGTCCGGCGTCGGCGACGGAATTGCGGTAGCGCCGCACGAAGTACGCGTGCGCGGGGTGGTCCGCGGCGGTGGCTTCGGCGGAGACCACGGTGAACAGCTCGACGATCCCGCGCCGCTCGGCGTTCAGCGCGGCCAGCTCGGCGAATCTGCGCAACCGGTCGACACCTGTCGTCCCGCCCGCCGACAGCCATTCGCCGTCCACCTCGTCACGGTGTTCGAGCACCGCGAGCAGCAGGGACTCCTTGGTCGGGAAGTGGTGCAGCAGCCCGGGGTGCGACATCCCGCACCGGGTCGCGATCAGGCGCAGCGAGGCACCCCGGTAGCCGGCTTCGCCGAACAGGGACATGGCCTGGCCGAGGATCTCGCGTCTCTTCGCCCGGCCCTTCGCGTAGCCACGCTGCGCTTCGGCGGTCACGCGCCACTCTCCCGTGTCCTGTCGGCTGTCGAGGTCCGGCGGTCGGCTGCCGGTGGTGGGCTGCCGGCGTTCGGCTGTCAGCGGTCGGTTGCCAGCGGTTCGGTTGTCAGCGGTCGAGGTCAGGCAGTCCGCCATCTGTCGTCCGCCGAGTCCGGCCGGTCGTCCGCCGGTCCCGCCGTCGTCACTGCTCAGATTCGCACACCGGATCCGTTTCCCGCGAGTAATACTTACCAGGTGGTCGGTATTGACTCTAAGGTGGACCCGAACCGTGTCGTGAAAGGACCCCCGTGGCCCCCTCCCTGCCCTATCTCGACCCCGCGCTGCCCGTCGCCGACCGGGTCGAGGACCTCCTCGGCCGCATGACCCTGGCCGAGAAGACCGGCCAGATGCTCCAGCTGAACGCCAAGGACGGGGTACGGCACCTCATCGAGGACCTGCACGCGGGTTCGATCCTGCACGCCTCGCCCGAGCGCGTCCTCGAAGCCGCGGCGGTCACCGGACAGACGCGCCTGCGCATCCCCCTGCTGGTCGCGGAGGACTGCATCCACGGCCACTCCTTCTGGGAGGGGGCGACGATCTACCCCACGCAGCTCGGGATGGCCGCCACCTGGGACCCGGAGCTCCTGGAGCGCATCGCGAGGGCGACGGCCGTCGAGGTCGCGGCGACCGGTGTCCACTGGACGTTCTCCCCGGTCCTGTGCATCACCCGCGATCTGCGCTGGGGCCGGATCAGCGAGACGTTCGGCGAGGACCCGTTCCTGATCGGCGAGCTCGCCTCGGCGATGGTCCGCGGCTACCAGGGCGACGGCCTGGCCGACCCGACGGCGGTCCTGGCGTGCGCCAAGCACTTCGCGGGCTACTCCGAGACGCAGGGCGGCCGTGACGCGAGCGAGGCGGACATCTCGCGGCGCAAGCTGCGCTCCTGGTTCCTCCCGCCGTTCGAGCGGGTCGCCCGCGAGGGCTGCCGTACGTTTATGCTCGGCTACCAGTCCATGGACGGCGTACCCGTCACGGTGAACAACTGGCTGCTGAACGAGGTGCTGCGCGGCGAGTGGGGCTACACCGGCACCCTGGTCACGGACTGGGACAACGTCGGCCGCATGGTGTGGGAGCAGCAGATCTACGCCGACTACACGCAGGCCGCCGCCGCGGCGGTCCGCGCGGGCAACGACATGGTGATGACGACGCCGAAGTTCTTCGAGGGGGCGCAGCAGGCGGTCGAGCTGGGCACCCTCGAAGAGGCGGAGATCGACGCGGCGGTCCGGCGTGTCCTGACGCTGAAGTTCGAGCTGGGCCTGTTCGAGAATCCGCGCCACCCCGACGCGGCGCGGCAGGCCGAGTTCATCGGCAGCGCGGAGCACGCGGTGCTGAATCTGGAGGCCGCCCGCCGTTCGCTGGTACTGCTCACCAACGACGGCACCCTGCCGCTGGCCGGCGGGTTCGTGGCGGGCCGGGACGGACGGGCCGTCGCCGGTGCGGGCACGGCTCCGCGTACGGTCGCCGTGATCGGCCCCAACGCCGACGACGCGCAGACCCAGCTGGGCGACTGGGCCGGTGCCTCGGGCCAGGCGGACTGGCTGCCGGACGGCCATCCGCGCGCCATGATCCGTACGGTCCTCGACGGTTTCCGCGCACACGCCCCGGCCGACTGGGCCGTGTCGTACGCGCGGGGTGCCCGGATCCTCACGGTGGGGCCCGACCCGGAGGGGGATTTCTTCCCCGACGGGCAGCCGCGCCCCGAGGTCGTCGTACCGGCGGAGCCCGACGAGGCG
This sequence comes from Streptomyces sp. NPDC058637, assembly GCF_042717325.1. Classification (NCBI taxonomy): domain Bacteria; kingdom Bacillati; phylum Actinomycetota; class Actinomycetes; order Kitasatosporales; family Streptomycetaceae; genus Streptomyces; species Streptomyces sp. NPDC058637. Next base: position 36,671 of record NZ_JBHXRD010000025.1, read on the forward strand.
CTGATCGGTGCGGCGGTCGCCGCGGCCGAGGCCGCCGACCACGTCGTCGCCGTCGTGGGCGACCGCATCGAGCTCGTCGGCGAGGGGCGCTCCACCGCGACCCTGGAACTCGTCGGTGACCAGGTCGCGTTGCTCGACGCGCTGGCCGCGACGGGCAAGCCGCTCGTCGTCGTGGTGATCAGCTCCAAGCCGCTGGTCCTGCCGCCGTCCGCGCTCGGCGCCGCGGCGATCGTGCACGCCTTCAACCCGGGGATGGAGGGCGGCCGGGCGGTGGCCGAGGTGCTGCTCGGGCTGGTCGAGCCGTCGGGCCGGCTGCCGGTCTCCTTCGCCCGGCACGCGGGGCAGCAGCCGACGTACTACAACCAGATCCGTGGCCAGCACGGCTCCCGGTACGCGGACCTCACCCAGCGTCCGGCGTTCGTGTTCGGGGAGGGTCTGAGCTACACGACGGTCACGTACGCGGGCCTGGAGGTGCTGACGACGGCCGTGGGGCCGGCCGACACGGTCCGCGCACGCGTCACCGTCCACAACACGGGTGCCCGGCCGGTACGGGAGACCGTGCAGGTGTACATCAGCGACACGGTGACGTCCGTGACGTGGGCCGAGAAGGAACTGAAGGCGTACCGGCAGGTGACGCTCGCCCCGGGTGAGGCGCGCGAGGTGCTGGTGGAGCTGCCCGTCGAGACGTGCACGCTCGTGGACGCCGAGGGCCGCCGGGTCGTGGAGCCGGGCGACTTCGAGCTGCTCGTCGGTCCGTCCTCGCGCGACGACGTCCTGCTGCGGGCGGGTTTCACCGTGAAGGGCTGATCCTGGTCCACGGCGTCCGGGGCTCCTCGCCCCGCGCACGACGGGGGGCCCGGAAATGGAAACCGCCTCCCGGCCGGCAGGGGGGCCGGTCGGGAGGCGGAGTGCGGGGCGGGGCGCCGGTGTGCGGCCCCCGGAGGGCGTCAGCCCTGGTGCGGGTAGGTGTAGTCGGTCGGCGGGACCAGCGTCTCCTTGATGGCGCGGGTCAGCGTCCAGCGCTGCAGGTTCTGCGGGGCGCCCGCCTTGTCGTTGGTGCCCGAGGCACGGCCGCCGCCGAAGGGCTGCTGGCCGACGACGGCGCCGGTCGACTTGTCGTTGATGTAGAAGTTGCCCGCGGCGTAGCGGAGCTTGTCCATCGTGTACGCGGCCGCCGCACGGTCGTTGGAGATGACCGCACCGGTCAGCGCGTAGTCGGAGACCGACTCCATCTGCTCCAGCATGGCGTCGTACTTCTCGTCCTCGTAGACGTGGACGGCGAGGATCGGGCCGAAGTACTCGGTGGTGAAGACCTCGTTGGCCGGGTCGTCGCACACGATGACGGTCGGGCGGACGAAGTAGCCCACGGAGTCGTCGTACGTACCGCCGGCGACGATCGTGCAGGACGGGTCGGCCTGGGCGCGGTCGATCGCGGCCTTGTTCTTCGCGAAGGAACGCTCGTCGATGACGGCGCCGATGAAGTGCGACAGGTCGGTGACGTCACCCTGGGTGATGGAGTCGACCTCGGCCGCGAACTCCTCCTTGAAACCGGAGTTCCAGATGGAGGCGGGGACGTACGCCCGGGAGGACGCGGAGCACTTCTGGCCCTGGTACTCGAAGGAGCCACGGGTCAGCGCGGTCTTCAGGACGGCACGGTCGGCGCTGGGGTGCGCGACGACGAAGTCCTTGCCGCCGGTCTCGCCGACGAGCCGCGGGTAGGTGCGGTAGTTGGCGATGTTGTTGCCGACCGTCTTCCACAGGTGCTGGAAGGTGGGGGTCGAGCCGGTGAAGTGGATGCCGGCCAGGTCGCGGTGGTTCAGTGCGACCTCGGAGACGGCCTTGCCGTCGCCCGTGACCAGGTTGATGACGCCCTTGGGCAGGCCCGCCTCCTCCAGGAGCCGCATCAGCAGCACGGCGGCGTGGGTCTGCGTCGGGGAGGGCTTCCACACGACGACGTTGCCCATGAGGGCGGGCGCGGTGGGGAGGTTGCCCGCGATGGCGGTGAAGTTGAAGGGCGTGATCGCGTAGACGAAGCCCTCGAGCGGGCGGTGGTCCATACGGTTCCACACGCCGGGGGAGTTCGCCGGGGGCTGCTCGGCGAGGATCTGGCGCGCGTAGTGCACGTTGAAGCGCCAGAAGTCGACGAGCTCGCAGGGACAGTCGATCTCGGCCTGCTGGGCGGTCTTCGACTGGCCGAGCATCGTGGACGCGGCCAGCGTCTCGCGCCAGGGGCCGGACAGCAGCTCGGCGGCACGCAGGATGATCGCGGCGCGGTCGTCGAAGGACATCGCGCGCCAGGCCGGGGCGGCGGCGAGGGCGGCGTCGATCGCGTCCTGCGCGTCCTGCTCCGTGGCGGCGGCGAACGTACCGATGACGGCCTTGTGGTTGTGCGGCTGTACGACGTCGAAGCGCTCGCCGCCACCCATCCGCTTCTCGCCGCCGATGGTCATCGGCAGGTCGATCGGGTTCTCGGCGAGCTCCTTGAGCTTCGCCTCCAGGCGGGCCCGCTCGGGGGAACCCGGGGCGTAGGAGTGGACCGGCTCGTTGACCGGCGCGGGGACCTGGGTCACAGCGTCCATGAGTGCCTTGTCTCCTTGGTTGGGGTGGGTGGTCGGCCGGGCGGGTCAGCCCTTGGTTCAGCTCTCGGTCCAGGCCTTGGCTCAGCCCTTGACTCAGCCCTTGGTGAGGACGGAGCGGGCGAAGAACAGCAGGTTGGCCGGCTTCTCCGCGAGGCGGCGCATGAAGTAGCCGTACCAGTCGGTGCCGTACGCCGTGTAGACGCGCATCCGGTGGCCCTCGGCCGCGAGCCGGATCTGCTCGTCGCTGCGGATGCCGTACAGCATCTGGAACTCGTACTCGTCCAGTTTGCGCCCGGCCTGGCGGGCGAGCTCCTGGCCGATGGCGATGAGGCGCGGGTCGTGGGAGCCGATCATCGGGTAGCCCTCGCCCAGCATCAGGATCTTCAGGATGCGGACGAACGCCTTGTCGATCTCCGGCTTCTGCTGGTACGCGACGGAGGCGGGCTCCTTGTACGCGCCCTTCACCAGGCGGACCCGGCTGCCGGCGGCGGCGAGGCGGCGGGCGTCGTCCTCGGTGCGGAACAGGTAGGCCTGGATCACACAGCCGGTCTGCGGGAAGTCCTTCCGCAGCTCCTCGTGGATGGCGAACATCGAGTCGAGGGTGGTGTGGTCCTCGGCGTCCAGCGTGACCGTGGTACCGATCGCGGCGGCGGCCTCGACGACCGGGCGGATGTTGGTGAGCGCCAGTTCGTGGCCGCCGTCGAGCGACTGGCCGAACATCGACAGCTTCACCGACATCTCGGCACCGGTACCGAGGCCGAGGTCCTTGAGGCGGTCGATCAGTTCCAGGTAGGCGTCACGGGCGGCGGCGGCCTGCTCGGAGGTGGTGATGTCCTCACCCACGACGTCCAGGGTGACCTCGAGGCCCTGGTCGGCCGCGTCCTGGACGATCCGGATGACCTGGTCGACCGTCTCACCGGCGATGAACCGGTCGACGACCTGCTTGGTGCCAGGGGCGGCCGAGACGAAACGTCGCATCTTGTCGCTGCGGGACGCGGCGAGAATCACGGGACCCAGCACGGGGCACCTCCACGGAGGGACGGAAAGTACGAACGAGAGCCGTGTCGGCATGTATCTGAACAGACCGGGACGGCACGGAGAACCACCGTGAAATCTAAGGATCCATCCGATCCTGTGCCATCGACACCTGTCACGCATCTGTGGCCGCCACCTCAGACATTTGTCTGAAGGGGTGCGAGAATAACCGGATGAAGGGCGATTACCAGGAGCTGGTCGACGAGATCTCCGCGCTGCTCGGCGCCCCGGCCACCCTGGAGGACCGGGATTTCGGCCTGGTCGCCTTCGGCGCCCATGACAGCGACGACGACACCGCCATGGACCCCGTCCGCACCCGTTCGATCCTCACCCGGCGCTCCACCCCGGCCGTCCGCGCCTGGTTCGAAGGGTTCGGCATCACCCGCGCGACCGGCCCGGTCCATATCCCGGCCGCTCCGGAGGCGGGGGTGTTCCGCGGCCGGATCTGCCTTCCGGTACGCCATCGGGGTGTCGTCCTGGGGTACGTATGGCTCCTCGACCGGGACCGTGCGCCCACCGAGGGGCAGCTGGCGGCGGCGATGGAGGTCGCGGCCCGGATCGGGGCGCTCCTCTCCGACGAGGCACGGGCGGGCGCGGACCTGTCCCGGGAGTTCGGCGCGGCGCTCGCCGCGGGGCGGGGCCGGCAGCACGACCTGGCCGTGTCCGCCCTGAGCGAGGCGCTCGGCCCGGACGCGGAAGGGCTGCACACGGTGGTGTGCGTGACCCCGTGGCCGGAGGAGACCCCGTCGGTACGTACGGTGCCGTCGACGGCGGCCCTCGCCACGGTCACCGGGACGGGCCCGGGTACGGGTGCGACGGGCGTGGGTGCGGGTGCGACGGGCGTGGGTGCGGGTGCGGTGTCGCTGGCCGCGCTCGTCCGGCTGCGCTCCCCCGACGCCCTGGACCCGGCGACGACGGCCGCGGAACGGCTGCGCGCGACCGCCGGGCCCGGCGCCACGGCCGGGATCGCGGTCGCCCGCCGGGGTCTGGCGGAGCTGGCCGTGTCCTGGCACGAGGCCCGGTCCGCAGCCCGTGCCGCCGCCGCCGAATCCCGCTTCGGCCCGGTCGCCGGCTGGCCCGCCATCGGCCCGTACCGGCTGCTGGCCGCACTGCCCCGGCACCCGGGCACCGCCCCGGACCACACGGTCCGCACCCTGCTGACCCCACCGCACACGGAACTGGCCCGCACCGCCGAGGTGTTCCTCGACTGCGCGGGCCAGGCGGGCCGGGCGGCGGCGGAACTGGGCATCCACCGCCAGACGCTCTACTACCGGCTGACCCGGGTCCAGCAGCTCACCGGGCTCGACCTGAACGACGGCGAGGACCGGCTGCTGCTGCACATGGCACTGAAGGCTGCCCGGCTGTGAAAGCGGCCCGCGCCCAGGACCGGCCGAGCGCACCCAGGCCCTGCCGCGAGCCGACACGGCGCGGGCGTCGGCTCATGCGCCGGGCTCCCGGCCGGAGCCGTGCTGTCGGTGACGCGCAGTCCGGGCTCCCGGACGGCCGGTGCCGTGCTGTCGGTGACGCGCAGATCCCTCCGCATCGCCTCACGCAGCTCATGGAGCAGATCCCGCGCCTCGTCGGTCCGGGCGCCTATGGCGTCCAGCGACCCGCCCTCCCCCGCCGTCCCGCTCTGTTCCGCCTTGAGCAGTCCGTACGTGAGGCTCAGCGCCGCGTCGGCCCGCCGCGCGACGTCGAGCAGCGTGTCCGGGACGGTCATCCGGGCTTCCGCGTACGACGCCAGGTAGGCGGTACGGCACCTCCTCCACCTCGTCCGCGCCTTCCCGCGGCCAGGTACCGCACCGCAGCGCGTGCACCCGGTCCCGCAGGGCGGTGAGACAGCGCCGGGCCGTGGTGTTCAGCACCACGTGACCGACCGGACCGGCGTGCTTCGAGCGCCGCCTCCCGGGAGCGTTCCTCGTGTTCGGCCCGGCGCTGCCGCTCGGCGTGCTCCAGCTCCCGCCGCTTGACGCGGTCCGCGCTGCGCCGGGCCGGCCAGGTCGCCGCCGGCGTTCCGCGGACGCCGATCAACGCGATGAGAATCGCACCGGTCTCCACCGTCCAGCCCCCCGTCGGCCGTCATCCCCCATGCCGGAGGCCGACCCTGTCGCGGCACCCGGGCCGCGCCCGCGGCCCGTCCACCGGACCGTCCATCGGCCCGTCCGCCGGTCCCCGGACAGCGGCGCACCCGGCAGGCGGACGGGTGTCTGCCTGCCGGGTGCGGTAGCCGTACGGCGGTGGATCAGGCGGTGAGGTTCACCGAGCGGGCCGAGGCGGCGCCGATCTCCTCGGCGATCTCGGTAAGGACCGACTGCGGGATGGTGTCGTCGACGGTGAGGACGACGAGCGCCTCGCCGCCCGCGTCCTGCCGCGAGACCTGCATGCCCGCGATGTTCAGGCCGGCCTCACCGAGGATCTTGCCCACGGCGCCTACGACGCCCGGACGGTCCTCGTACCGCAGGACGACCATGTGGTCGGCGAGCGCCAGGTCCACGTCGTGCTCGCCGATGCCGACGATCTTCTGGAGGTTCTTGGGACCGGCCAGCGTGCCGGAGACCGCGACCTCCTCGCCGCTGGACAGCGTGCCGCGAACGGTCACCACATTGCGGTGGTCCGGCGACTCGGAGCTGGTGGTGAGGCGGACCTCGACACCGCGCTCCTGCGCGAACAGCGGGGCGTTGACGTACGACACGGTCTCGTCGACGACGTCCTCGAACACACCCTTGAGCGCGGAGAGTTCGAGCACCTTCACGTCGTGCTGGGTGATCTCGCCGTAGACCTCGACGTCGAGACGGGCCGCGACCTCGCCCGCGAGCGCGGTGAAGATACGGCCGAGCTTCTCGGCGAGCGGCAGTCCGGGCCGTACGTCCTCGGCGATGACACCGCCCTGGACGTTGACCGCGTCGGGCACGAGCTCACCGGCGAGCGCGAGGCGGACGGACTTGGCGACCGCGATGCCCGCCTTCTCCTGCGCCTCGTCGGTGGAGGCACCGAGGTGCGGGGTGCAGACGACCTGGTCGAACTGGAACAGCGGGGAGTCCGTGCAGGGTTCCTTGGTGTACACGTCCAGACCGGCTCCGGCGACCCGGCCCTCCTTGAGGGCCGAGGCGAGCGCCTCCTCGTCGACGATGCCGCCTCGTGCGGCGTTGACGATCCGCACCGAGGGCTTCACCTTGTGCAGCGCCTCGTCGCCGATCAGGCCGAGCGTCTCGGGCGTCTTGGGGAGGTGCACCGTGATGAAGTCGGAGACCGCGAGCAGCTCGTCCAGCGAGAGGAGCTTGACGCCCATCTGCGCGGCGCGCGCGGGCTGCACGTAGGGGTCGTACGCGACGATCTTCATACCGAAGGCCGACATGCGCTGGGCGACCAGCACGCCGATGCGGCCGAGGCCGACGACGCCGAGGGTCTTCTCGCTGAGCTCCACACCCGTGTACTTGGAGCGCTTCCACTCGCCGTTCTTCAGGGCGGTGTTGGCCTGCGGGATGTTGCGCGCGGTGGCGACGAGCAGGCCACAGGCGAGCTCGGCGGCCGTGACGATGTTGGACGTCGGCGCGTTGACGACCATCACGCCGGCCTTGGTGGCCGAGGAGACGTCGACGTTGTCCAGACCGACACCGGCCCGGGCGACGACCCGGAGCTTCTTCGCGGCGGCGATGGCCTCCGCGTCGACCTTGGTGGCGGAGCGCACCAGGATCGCGTCGACGTCGGCGATCGCGGGGAGGAGTGCGGCGCGGTCCGCGCCGTTGCAGTGCCGGATCTCGAAATCCGGACCCAGAGCGTCGACCGTGGCGGGCGACAGCTCTTCAGCGATGAGTACGACAGGTTTCGAGCTCACGTGTGTCCTCACAAGTCCAGTGCGGACGGCCGTCCCGACGGCCGCAGGCGGTGAAGGGGCTAGCCGCGTGGAGACGCACGACACTGTGGGCCCTGACGCGTATGTGTGTTGAGCAGTGTAGTCATGCGACCGGACGCATTCCGCGCTCCGGTGGAAGGATCACCCGCACGAGGCGGACGGCTTGTACGAACGTACGGTGCCGTTCCTGCCACCGCCCCTCCCCGCAGTGACACGGGGGTGAGCCGGCCCGGGGGCGGGTCCGTGCGGACCCGCCCCCGGCAGGACTCAGGCGTCGTCGTTGTCGACCCAGCTCATGAGCTTGCGCAGTTCCTTGCCGGTGGTCTCCAGCAGGTGGTCGCTGTCGGCCTTCTTGTACTCGTTGTACTTGGGCAGACCGTTGTGGTATTCGGCCATCCAGGCGTTGGCGAAGGTGCCGTCCTGGATCTCGGTGAGGACCTTCTTCATCTCGGCCTTGGTGGCGTCCGTGATGATGCGCGGACCGGTGACGTAGTCGCCCCACTCGGCGGTCTCCGAGATGGACCAGCGCATCTTCTCCAGGCCGCCCTCGTACATGAGGTCGACGATGAGCTTCAGCTCGTGCAGGCACTCGAAGTACGCGATCTCCGGCTGGTAGCCGGCCTCGGTCAGCGTCTCGAAGCCGGCCTTGACCAGGGCGGCGGTACCACCGCAGAGGACGGCCTGCTCACCGAACAGGTCGGTCTCGGTCTCCTCGGTGAAGGTCGTCTTGATGACGCCGGCGCGCGTGCCGCCGATGCCCTTCGCGTAGGAGAGGGCGAGCTCCAGGCCCTTGCCGGTGGCGTCCTGCTCGACGGCCACGATGCACGGGACGCCGCGGCCCTCCTCGTACTGGCGGCGGACCAGGTGGCCCGGGCCCTTCGGGGCGACCATGCAGACGTCGACGTTGGCCGGCGGCTTGATGAAGCCGAAGCGGATGTTCAGACCGTGGCCGAAGAACAGCGCGTCGCCGTCCTTGAGGTTGTCCTTGATGGACTCCTCGTAGACCTGGGCCTGGATCGGGTCCGGGACGAGGATCATGATGACGTCGGCCTCGGCGGACGCCTCGGCGGGGGTCACCACGCGCAGGCCCTGCTCCTCGGCCTTGGCCTTGGACTTGGAGCCCTCGTGCAGACCGACTCGGACGTCGACACCCGAGTCACGCAGCGACAGCGCGTGGGCGTGGCCCTGGCTGCCGTATCCGATGACCGCGACCTTGCGGCCCTGGATGATGGACAGGTCGGCATCGTCGTCGTAGAACAGCTCGGCCACTGGGTCTTCTCCTTGGTGTGCAGGTGTTGCGTCCCACCGTACGGCGGGGTGCGTCAGAAACGTTGTCGGGTCTCGCGATGCGAGCGGTCGGGGCCCGTCCGGCGGATCAGGCCCCGTGCCACCCGGGGTGATTACGCCGTGCGGTCGAGCGCGCGCAGGGAACGGTCGGTGATCGAACGCGCGCCGCGCCCTATGGCGATCGTGCCGGACTGGACGAGCTCCTTGATGCCGAACTGCTCCAGCATCTTGAGCATGGCCTCCAGCTTGTCGGCACCTCCGGTGGCCTCGATCGTGACGGCCTCCGGGGAGACGTCCACGGTCTTGGCGCGGAACAGCTGGACGATCTCGACGATCTGGGAGCGGGTCTCGTTGTCTGCGCGGACCTTCACCAGGACGAGCTCCCGCTGGATCGCAGCGGACGGCTCGAGTTCGACGATCTTCAGGACGTTGACCAGCTTGTTGAGCTGCTTGGTCACCTGCTCGAGGGGCAGGCCCTCCACATTCACGACGATGGTGATGCGGGAGATGTCGGGGTGCTCGGTGGTACCGACCGCGAGCGAGTCGATGTTGAAGCCGCGCCGGGAGAACAGGGCCGTGATCCGGGCGAGGACACCTGGCTTGTTCTCGACCAGGACGGAGAGGGTGTGCTTGCTGGACATGAGTCTGTCTCTCTCTGTCTCTCAGTCTTCGTTGTCGCCGAAGTCGGGGCGGACACCGCGGGCTGCCATGACCTCGTCGTTGGAGGTGCCGGCGGCGACCATCGGCCACACCATGGCGTCCTCGTGGACGATGAAGTCGATGACGACCGGGCGGTCGTTGATCGCGTTCGCCTCGGCGATGACCTTGTCCAGGTCGGCCGGGTCCTCGCAGCGGATCGCGTAGCAGCCCATGGCCTCGGACAGCTTGACGAAGTCCGGCACCCGGGTGCCCTTGGCCGGGACGCCGTCCGTGTCGGCGCCGGAGTGCAGCACGGTGTTGGAGTACCGCTGGTTGTAGAACAGGGTCTGCCACTGGCGGACCATCCCGAGCGCGCCGTTGTTGATGATCGCGACCTTGATCGGGATGTTGTTGAGCGCGCAGGTGGTGAGTTCCTGATTGGTCATCTGGAAGCAGCCGTCGCCGTCGATCGCCCAGACCGCGCGGTCCGGCATGCCGGCCTTGGCTCCCATCGCGGCCGGGACCGCGTACCCCATCGTCCCGGCGCCGCCGGAGTTCAGCCAGGTGGAGGGCTGTTCGTAGTTGATGAAGTGGGAGGCCCACATCTGGTGCTGGCCGACGCCCGCGGCGAAGATCGTGCCCTCGGGGGCGAGTTCGCCGATGCGCTCGATGACCTGCTGCGGCGAGAGGCTGCCGTCCTCCGGCAGGTCGTAGCCGACCGGGTAGGTCTCGCGCCACCGGTTGAGGTCCTTCCACCAGGCGTCGTAGTCGCCGGTGTGGCCCTCGGTGTGCTCGGCCTGGACCGCCTGGACGAGGTCGGCGATGACCTCGCGGGCGTCACCGACGATCGGCACGTCGGCGGCACGGTTCTTGCCGATCTCGGCGGGGTCGATGTCGGCGTGCACGATCTTGGCGTACGGCGCGAAGCTGTCCAGCCTGCCGGTGACGCGATCGTCGAACCTGGCCCCGAGCGCGACGATCAGGTCGGCCTTCTGCAGCGCGGTGACGGCGGTGACCGAACCGTGCATGCCGGGCATCCCCACATGCAGCGGGTGGCTGTCGGGGAAGGAGCCGAGCGCCATCAGGGTGGTGGTGACGGGCGCTCCGGTGAGCTCTGCCAGGACCTTCAGTTCCGCGGTGGCACCGGCCTTCATGACGCCGCCGCCGACGTACAGCACCGGACGCCTGGCCTGCGTGATGAGCTTGGCGGCCTCGCGGATCTGCTTGGCGTGCGGCTTGGTGACCGGGCGGTAGCCGGGCAGGTCCATCGACGGCGGCCAGCTGAAGGTCGTCTTCGCCTGCAGCGCGTCCTTGGCGATGTCGACGAGGACGGGGCCCGGGCGGCCGGTGGAGGCGATGTGGAAGGCCTCGGCGATGGTGTGCGCGATGTCCTCGGCGCGGGTGACCAGGAAGTTGTGCTTCGTGATCGGCATCGTGATGCCGCAGATGTCGGCTTCCTGGAAGGCGTCCGTGCCGATCGCGGCCGAGGCCACCTGGCCGGTGATCGCGACCAGTGGCACGGAGTCCATGGCCGCGTCGGCGATCGGGGTGACCAGGTTGGTGGCGCCGGGGCCCGAGGTGACCATGCAGACGCCGACCTTGCCGGTGGCCTGCGCGTACCCGGTGGCCGCGTGACCGGCACCCTGCTCGTGGCGGACCAGGATGTGACGGACCCGGGTGGAGTCCATCAGCGGGTCGTACGCCGGAAGGATGCAACCGCCAGGGAGGCCGAATACGGTGTCGGCCCCGACTTCCTCGAGAGAACGGATGAGGGACTGCGCGCCCGTGAGGTGCTCAACGGAGGCGGAGGACGGTCCGCCGTTACGGGCCCGCGGCTGCGGGTGCTGGGCCCCGGTGGCCTGCTCGGTCATCGGCATTCTCTTCTCGAAGCTGAGGGTTTATGCGGGGTGTTTGTGGGGTTTTGAGTGGCGCCGGTGCAACAAAAAACCCCTCGTGCCGTGAGGCAAGCGAGGGGAGCGCGCCGGTGCGGTCTGCAGGGTGTCCATGAGTGACCCTGCTTCAGCCGACGCGCTTTCCAAGTACGAGAATTCGGGTGCGCATGGCATTGACCCTCTCTCCGGCACACGTGTGGTGTCAAGTGGGTGGGACGGGGGTCTCATTATGTGAACGGCCCTGGGGCGGGATCGAGCCGCCCGCGAGCACGGGCTGAGCGGCCGGGCCGCCGCCCGGGACGGGGTACTTCCCACGGATCAGGGTGCGCCGCAGCCGGTACTCGTCGAGCGGTCCGGAGAAGGCCATCCCCTGCCCGTGCGTGCACCCCATGGCCCGCAGCGCGCGCAGCTGCTCGGGTACGTCGACCCCGTCGGCCACGGACTGCACGCCGAGGTCGCCGGCGATCCGCAGCAGCCCGCTGGTGATCTTGTGCAGCCGCGCGGACTCGACGATGCCCTCGACCAGGCCCCGGTCCAGCTTCAGTACGTCGATGGGAAGCCGGCGCAGGGCGTTGATCGCGGCGTACCCGCTGCCGAAGCCGTCGAGCGCGATCCGGACGCCGAGTCTGCGCAGCGCGACCAGTCGTTGTTCTAGCTCGTCGAAGGAGACTCTCGGGTCACTGTCGGACACCTCGATCATCAGGGCGCCGGAGGGCAGTCCGTGCCGGGTGAGGAGTGCCTCGACGGAACCGAAGGGCAGGGTCCGGTCCAGGAGCCGGTCGGCCGGCACCCGGACGGAGACCGGGATCTGGTGTCCGGCCCTGGTCCGCTCGGCGGCCTGCTCGACGGCCTCCTCCAGCAGCCAGCCGCCCAGCTCGGCGGCACGGTCGCCGTCGTCGGCGACCCGGAGGAATTCGGCGGGGGTGAACAGGATGCCCTGGGCGGAGCGCCAGCGTGCCTGGGCTGCGACAGCCGCCACGGTGCCGCTGGCCAGATGGACGACGGGCTGGTGCAGCAGGGCGAACTCACCCTCGCGCAGGGCGGTGCGGAGCCGGGCGGTGAGCTCGGAGCGGCGCACCACGTCGGCCTGCATCTGGGGGGCGTACAGCTCGACCCGGTCCTTGCCGCCGGCCTTCGCGCGGTACATCGCCAGGTCGGCGTTGCGCATGAGGTCCTTGGGCGTGATGGAGGGCTCGGCGAAGGCGACGCCGATGGAGGCGGCCACCCGGACCTCCCCGGTGCCGATCCGGTACGGCTGCGAGAGCGTGAGGCGCAGCCGGTCGGCGATCTCGTGGACCTGGCACTCCCGGGCGGCCTGGTCGCGGGTGCCGTCGCCGACGATGAGCGCGGCGAATTCGTCGCCCCCGAGGCGTGCCGCGGTGTCCGAGGCGCGGACCGACTCCTGGAGGCGGCGCGCGGCCTGGATGAGGAGCTCGTCGCCCGCCTGGTGGCCGATCGAGTCGTTGACGGCCTTGAAGCCGTCGAGGTCGATGAAGAGGACGGCCGTGCCCGGGTCACCGGCGCGCCGGCCGCCGAGGGCCTTGCCGACGCGGGCGGTGAACAGGGCGCGGTTGGGCAGGTCGGTGAGCGGGTCGTGCTCGGCGTTGTGCTGCAGCTGGGCCTGCAGCCTGACCCGTTCGGTCACGTCGCGGCTGTTGAGCAGCAGGCCGCCCTGGTGGCGGTTGACGGTGGACTCGACGTGGAGCCAGTCGCCGGTGCCCGAGCGGAAGCGGCATTCGATCCGGGTGGTGGGCTCCTCGCGGGACGGGGCGGCGAGGAACCGCCGCACCTCGTGGACGACTCCCCCGAGGTCCTCGGGGTGGATGATCGACGCCAGCTCGGTCCCGACGAGGTCCTCGGCCTCGCGCCCGTAGACCCCACCGGCGGCGGGGCTCACGTAGCGGAGGACGCCGGTGGGCGCGGCGATCATGATGACGTCGCTGGAGCCCTGCACCAGGGAGCGGAAGTGGTTCTCCTTCTGGGCCAGTTCCTGGGTGAGGGAGATGTTGTCGAGGAGCATGATGGCCTGGCGGACGACCAGGGCGAGCACGACCGCGCAGCCGGTGAGGACGACGACCCGGTCGACCGTGCGGCCCTCGACCACGTTGTAGAGGATGCCGAGGGTGCAGACGGCGGCGGCCAGGTACGGGGTGAGCGCGGCCAGGGAGCCGGCGATCGGGCGGCTGGTGGTGCGTGGCTCGCGGCCGGGCGCGACAGCGTTGTCCTCGACGTGGCGGGCGCCCCAGGGCGCGTACGCGAGGAGCAGCGAGCCGGCGAACCAGCCGGCGTCCAGCAGTTGTCCGGAGCTGTAGGCGGAGCGCAGCAGCGGTGAGGTGAACAGGGCGTCGCACAGCACGGTCAGGGCGAGCCCGGCGATGGCGGTGTTCACCGCGGAGCGGTTCACGTTGACCCGCCGGAAGTGCAGGACGAGCACCATCGAGACCAGCACGATGTCGAGGAGCGGGTAGGCCAGCGAGAGCGCCGCCCGGGCCACGCTCTCGCCCTCGGCGTTGGCGGCATGGGCGGTGTGGGCGAGTGCGAGGCTCCAGGAGAGCGTCAGCAGGGACCCGCCGATCAGCCAGGCGTCGAGCACCAGACAGACCCAGCCGGCCCGGGTGACGGGCCGTTTGGCGAGGACGAGCAGCCCGACGATGGCGGGCGGCGCGAAGCAGAGGAAGAAGAGGTCGGCGAGCGACGGGGAGGGCACGGGGCGGCCCAGCACCACCTCGTACCACCCCCAGACCGCGTTGCCCCCGGCCGCCATGGCGGAGGAGAGCGAGAAGAGCAGCCAGGCGGGCCGGAACCGGACGCCGTTCGTGCGGGCGTGGAGGAAGCACGACACGGCGGCGATGAGGGCGGCGACACTGAGTCCGAAGTCGCCCATGAACAGGGCCAGTCCGGGTGAGCCCCAGCCGGTGGCCGCCCCTACCGCGTACCCCGCGCAGATGGCGGCGAGGAGCAGTCGGGAGCGCAGGCCCGCGCTCCGGTGGGCCGGCCGGGAGAGCAGGGCCCCGAGGGCGCTCACCGCAGAGCTCCCCGGGCCGGGCCGGGTGCCCTCGGCGCCACCGGCCGCTCCCGTCCGCCGCGCCGCACCGGATCGTCTGTCCACTGGCCGCACATCGTCCGTCGCCCCCTCGCGTTCCGCTTCCTCCCCGGCGCCGTCCCTGCCACGACGCGGCCCTATCCGGACGATACACCAGAGTCGTCACTCAGGGACATAGCTTCTCTACGCTCCGTTACCATCAGGGGAGTTGTGGGCACGGTGTGCAGCCGAACCGATTCGCGCCGTGCTCAGTCGGTCGTGAGTACGAGGTTGTCGACAGGCTGTCCAGCCGCGAACCGGGTGAGCTGTGCGGCGAGCAGTCGCTTGGCGCGCGGCAGGAACGCCGAGGTGCTGCCGCCCACATGGGGCGTGATGAGGACGTGGGGAGCATGCCAGAGGGGGTGCCCCGCGGGCAGGGGTTCCGGGTCGGTGACGTCGAGTGCGGCTCGCAGACGCCCGGATCCGAGCTCGGCGAGCAGCGCCGCGGTGTCCACCACCGGCCCCCGTGCGACGTTCACGAGGAGTGCGCCGTCCCGCATCGCGGCCAGGAAGCCCGCGTCCACCAGCCCTTGTGTGGACGGGTTCAGCGGAGTGGACAGGATGACGACGTCCGCCTCGGGGAGCAGGGCGGGCAGTTCGTCGAGTGCGTGCACGGGACCGCGCCCGGTTGCCCGTGCGGAGCGTGCGACGCGCACCACCCGCGCGCACTCGAAGGGTTCGAGCCGGTCCTCGATGGCCGCGCCGATCGATCCGTAGCCCACGATGAGGACGGTTTTGTCGGCGAGCGCCGGGTGGAAGCCCGCCCGCCACTCCTCCTTGTCCTGGCCGTGCACGAAGCCGGGGAGGCCGCGCAGCGAGGCGAGGACCAGGGCGAGCGTCAGCTCGGCGGTGGACGCCTCGTGCACCCCCTTGGCATTGCAGAGCCGCACCCCGGCGGGCAGCAGGCCGAGCCCCGGCTCCACGTGGTCGATGCCGGCGGAGAGCGTCTGCACGACCCGGACCGCGCTCATGGCTTCGAGGGGACGGACCGCGACCTCCGCGCCCTTCATGTACGGAACCACGTAGAAGGCGCAGTTCGCGGGGTCCGCGGGGTAGTCCCGGCCGCCGTCCCAGAATCGGTAGTTGAGACCCTCGGGGAGTCCTTCTATCTCTTCGGCGGCGATCGGCAGCCAGACGTCGGTCGTGGGCGTCGGAGTCCGTGTGGAAGTCATGGTCAGGAGGCTATGCGAAGGGCGTGGGGCGGCAGAGGCTACTTTGGGGGCGGTGTGGTCCCGTGACGGCGGGACCGAGGGAGGGTTCGGGGAGTTGGAGCGCAGGACAATCGGCTCGGCGGCGCTCGCCGTGGGCGCGGTGGGGCTGGGCTGTATGCCGATGAGCTGGGCCTACAGCACGTCGCAACAGCGTGGTGACCGCTCGCTGCGGACGGTGCACGCCGCACTGGACGCGGGCGTCCAACTGCTCGACACGGCCGACATGTACGGCCCGTTCACCAATGAGCTGTTGATCGGGCGGGCCCTCAAGGGGCGCCGGTCACAGGCGTTCCTCTCGACCAAGTGCGGTCTGCTGGTCGGCGATCAGCACGTCGTCGCCAACGGGCGGCCCGGATACGTACGCCGGGCCTGCGACGCCTCGCTGCGGCGGCTGCAGACCGATGTGATCGATCTGTACGTGCTGCACCGGGCCGACCCGGAGGTGCCGGTGGAGGAGACCTGGGGCGCGATGGCGGGCCTGGTCGCGGCGGGCAAGGTGCGGGCCCTGGGGCTGAGCGCCGTGGGGGCGCGCGCCGGGCGGCGGCCGGGGGCGCGGAGGCATGACGGAACGATCCGGCAGCTGGAGCGGGTGCAGCAGGTCTTTCCCGTGAGCGCGGTCCAGGCGGAGCTCTCCGTGTGGGCGCCGGAGGCTCTGGAGGACCTGCTGCCGTGGTGTGCGGCGCGGGGTGTGGGTGTGCTGGCCGCGATGCCGCTCGGGAGCGGTTATCTGACGGGGACGCTGAAGCCGGGCCAGGGCTTCGAACCGGACGACGCGCGGGCCAGGCATCCCCGTTTCACCGCGGAGATGATGGCGGCCAACCAGCCGGTGGTCGCGGGGCTGCGGCGGATCGCGGAGCGGCACGGCGCGACTCCGGCGCAGGTGGCGCTGGCGTGGGTGCTGCGGCAGGGCCGCCATGTGGTGCCGGTGCCGGGTGCGAAGCAGGAACGGTGGGCCGTGGAGAACGCGGGTGCGGCGGCCGTGGTGCTCACGGACGGGGATCTGGCGGAGATCGCCGGGCTGCCGCGGGCCCGTGGATCGTGGGACTGATCGCGCGGCGGGACAATTTGGCCGGGATCGGAACCCGGGGACGAGCGGCGGTGTTAAGAACGGTAGTCATGCTCACCGTCGAAAGGACCGGTGCTGTGCAAACTCCCGCGGTGCGCAAGGGGATGGTGGCCGCGTTCGCGTCGGCCTCCCTGCTGCTGACGTCCGCCTGCTCGTCGGACGACCCTGCGGCCGGCGGGAAGGACGCGTCCTCTCCCCCGGCGAGTGCCTCGTCCGCTGCGACCTCGTCGAGCCCGGCGGCCGACCTGCCGCCGGCGAAGGGCTCGGTGGACGTCGTGTCGACGCTCACGGAGGACCTGCCGTCCCCGTGGGGGCTGGCGGCGCTGCCCGGCGGTGATCTGCTGGTGGCCTCGCGCGACGGGGCGACGATCAGCCGGATCGACGGGAAGAGCGGCGGGAAGACCCTGCTGGGCTCCGTACCCGGCGTCGCGCCGGCCGGTGAGGGCGGTCTGCTCGGCCTCGCGGTCGCGCCGACGTTCGGCGCGGACCATCTGGTGTACGTGTACTTCACCACGGCCTCGGACAACCGCATCGCCCGCCTGCAGTACGACGAGGCGAAGCCGGCCGGGCAGCAGCTGGGCGCCCCGGACACGATCCTGCGGGGTATTCCGAAGGGTTCCGTCCACAACGGCGGCCGGATCGCGTTCGGCCCCGACCGGATGCTGTACGCGGGCACCGGCGAGACGGGCGACACGGGCCTCGCCCAGGACAAGGCGTCACTGGCCGGGAAGATCCTGCGGATGACGCCGGACGGCGAGCCGCTGCACGGCAACCCCGAGGCGGACTCGGTCGTGTACTCGTACGGGCACCGCAATGTGCAGGGACTGGCCTGGGACGGGGACAGGCGTCTCTGGGCGGCCGAGTTCGGCCAGGACACCTGGGACGAGCTGAACAGGATCGAGCCGGGGAAGAACTACGGCTGGCCCGAGGTCGAGGGCAGGAAGGGCGAGTCGGGTTACGTCGACCCGGTCGCCCAGTGGAAGACCTCGGAGGCGTCCCCGAGCGGCATCGCGTTCGCGGAGGGCTCGATCTGGATGGCGGGGTTGCGCGGCGAGCGGCTGTGGCGGATCCCGCTGTCGGGTACGGCGGCCGAGGAACCTCTCGCACCGCCCCAGGCGTTCCTGGAGGGGAAGTACGGCCGGCTGCGGACCGTGGTCGCCGCGGGCGGTGACAAGCTGTGGGTGGTCACGAGCAACACGGACGGCCGGGGCACCCCCGATTCGGGGGACGACCGGATCCTGCTGCTGAAGGTGCGGTAGCGCGCCGGGCGGCCTGCCGGAAGGAGCGCGGCCGGTGTTCGACTTCTTCGAGGAACTGTTCGCGCCGGGCCGCAGGCACACGGCCGAGGAGCAGAAGCGGCTGGAGCTCAGCCGGGTCGACCTGGGCATCGGCGACCCGGCGAGGGGCCCGATAGACCTCACGTCGGGCAAGGTGACCCTCCGCCACCCGCCACGGACCGAATCAACCCCGCCGGACGACCGAGAACACCCCACACCGGCACCGGCCACACCAAGCCCGTCCGGCGACTGAGGACACCCCATCACCGGCCGAGCACGAACTCCCGAGCCCGCCCCCGTCCGGCCCGAGGGCGAAACCCCCGTTCACCCCACCGCGTACAGCCGGAACCGATGCGCGAGTGCGGCCGCCTCGCCCCGGCTGGAGACGCCCAGCTTGGCCAGGATGTTGGAGACGTGCACGCTGGCGGTCTTCGGCGAGATGTACAGCTCCTCCGCGATCCGGCGGTTGGTGTACCCCGCCGCGACCAGCCGGTGCACCTCCCGTTCCCGTGACGTCAGCCCGAACGACTCGATCGCGTCCACCGCGGGCCCGGAATCCGGCTCGTCCTCCGCCCCGGCGGGATCCAGGGTCCCCCCGGAACCTCCGGAACCCGCCCCGGCGAGCACGATCCGCGCCCGCCCGGCCAGCAGTTCGACGCTCTCGGCGAGCGGTCGCGCCCCGAGCCGCTCCGCCACCGCGTGCGCCTCACGCAGGAGCCCCGCGGCCGCGCCCCGGTCACCGGACGCGGCGAGTATCGCCTCCGCCCAGCGATGGCGGACCTGCGCCAGTTCGTACGGCCGCTGCAGCGGCGTGAAGGCCGCCGCCGCACGGGCCCAGTCCGCCGGAGTGTCCGTCCCCTCCGCCCGGGCCAGTTCCGCCTCGATCAGCAGGCCGTGGGCGGCCCATACGGGCACGAGTGTCGGCAGCCGTTTGAGATGGCCCCGGATCCGGGCGAGGACCGCGGGCCGCCCCGGTTCCATGACGGGCAAGCCGCGCGCGTCGGCCTCGACCGCCGCGGCCACGAGCAGCAGAGGCAGGGCGTAGCGCTGGGTCCCCGGCGGGAAGGCCTCCTCGGACTGCGTCTCGAACGCGGCCCGCGCCTCGGGGTGCCGGCCCTGCTGGGCGGCGAGGATCATGGCGTACCTGACGGGACTGATCAGGTGCTGGGGCTGCGGGTCGTGCTGGCCGAAGTAGCGTCGGCTCAGCGCCAGTTGTTCCTCGGCCTCGCCCACGTCGCCGCGGGCGAGTGCCAGCTCGGTGCGGCGTGAGGCGACGAGTCCCTGGGACTTGAGGGACTGCGCGAGGAGCGCGGCGGCGTCGATGGCCGCCCGGCTCTCGTCCCAGTGTCCCAGCGAGAAGTACGACTGTGCCTGGTTGGCCCGGACCCAGGCCTCGGAGTCGGGGACGCCGTGGCTGTGGCAGATCCGGATGCCGTGGTCGGCGGCGGCCACTGCTTCCAGGGAGCGGCCGGTGGACTCCAGCGAGGACGGCAGGTTGACGCTGGCGCGGCTCATCACGCCCACCAGGTGCAGCTCGTCGGCCCGGTCGCGGACGGCGTACATCTCGGCGAGCCCTTCCTCGACCCCACCGGCGTCGATGGTGAGCCAGCCGCGGGTGAGCCGGGCGTGCAGTTCGGTGTACTCGTCGCCGACGAGCCGGGCGTACTCCACGGCGCGGTCGGCCGCGGCCAGTGTCTCCGGGCCGGGCCGGTGCAGGGCGCCCCAGCTCGCGACGTTGGTCAGCACGTCGGCGTGCACCGAGGACGGGCTCAGGCCGCGCACCAGTTCCTGGGCCGTGGCCAGCTCCTGCCATCCGTCGCCCCGGGTGAGGTTCTGTGTGAGCAGGGAGCGCTGCACCCAGAACCACGCGGCGCGCAGCGGGTCGGCGTCGCCGTCCAGGACGCGCAGGGCCTTCTTGGCGATGGCCAGGGCCCGTTCGCGGTCGCCGCCGAAGCGCGCGGCGACGGTGGCCTCGGCCATCAGGTCGAGGTAGCGCAGCGGCGCCGTCCCCGGGTCGCGGCCGCAGCCCGGGTAGACCTCGGCGTAGTCCAGCGGGCGCAGGGTGGCGCGGACCTCTTCCGGTACGTCGTCCCACAGCTCCATGGCCCGTTCCAGCAGGCGCAGTTGCTCGGAGTGGGCGTAGCGGCGGCGGGCCTCGACCGATGCGCCGAGGACTGCCGGGAGGGCTTTGGCGGCGTCGTGCGCGGCGTACCAGTAGCTCGCGAGCCGGGCGGCGCGTTCGTCGGCGCGCACGAGGGACGGGTCGGCCTCCAGCGCTTGGGCGTAACGCCGGTTGAGGCGGGTGCGTTCGCCGGGCAACAGGTCGTCGCTGACGGCCTCACGGACCAGGGAGTGCCGGAAGCGGTAGCCGTCGGAATCGGGGGCGGGCAGCAGGAGGTTGGCGCCGACCGCGGCCCGCAGGGCTTCGTCGAGGTCGTCCTCGGTGAGCCCGGCGACGGCGGCGAGGAACGGGTGCTCGACGGTGGAGCCGCCCTCGGCGACGATCCTGGCGATCCGCTGGGCGTTCTCGGGCAGCGCCTCGACGCGTACGAGGAGGAGGTCGCGCAGCGAGTCGGAGAGCCGGGAGCTGTCGCCGCAGCATTCCACGCTGCGGGCGAGCTCCTCGACGAAGAAGGCGTTGCCGTCGGAGCGTTCGAAGATCTCGTCGACGAGCGCGGCCTCGGGAGTCACGGCGAGGATGCCGGTGAGCTGCCGGCCGACCTCGGAGCGGCTGAAGCGGTCGAGTTCGATGCGGCGGACCGTGCGGAGCCGGTCCAGCTCGGCCAGGAGGGGGCGCAGCGGGTGCCGGCGGTGGACGTCGTCGGCGCGGTACGTCCCGACGACGACGAGGCGGCCGTCGCGCAGGGTGCGGAAGAGGTAGGCGAGGAGGTGCCGGGTGGAGGCGTCGGCCCAGTGCAGGTCCTCCAGGACGAGGACGACCGTACGGGCGGCGGATATGCGCTCCAGCAGCCGGGCGGCGAGTTCGAAGAGGCGGGCGGTGCCGTGTTCGTCGTTCGCCGCCCGGTCCGCCTCGCCCAGCTCGGGGAGCAGCCGGGCCAGTTCGCCCTCCTGTCCGGCGAGGGCCTCGGTCAGTTCTTCGGGCAGGGCGTGGCGCAGGGCGCGCAGTGCGGTGGAGAACGGGGCGTAGGGCAGGCCGTCGGCCCCGATCTCCACACAGCCGCCGACGGCCACGACGGCTTCGCGACGGCAGGCCGCCTTGAGGAACTCCTCGACGAGGCGGGTCTTGCCGACGCCTGCCTCGCCGCCGATGAGCAGTGCCTGCGGTTCCCCTGCCGAGGCGCGGGCGAGCGTGTCGGTGAGCGAGGCCAGTTCACCGGCTCGGCCGACGAACACGGGGCTGACGGTGTTGGTCTCCACGTCGCCGAGCATCGCACACGGGTACGACGCCGTGGTGGCGGCAGGAGCGCGGACGTCCATCGTTACGCGGCGTGCGCGAACCGGTCCGGGTCGCCGCTCACCCGCCCTTCGGTGTCGTCCCGTCCGGCACGGGGGGCCGAGCGGCGGGCGGCCCGCCGGGCGAGGACGGCCTGGCGGACGGTGCGCTGTTCGTCCGCCAGCCGGATCAGCTCGGTGGCGCCGAGGCGGTGCATCTCGTACTCGTACATCTTTTCTCCCTGGTGACGGAAGTGGGGGCACGGGCTCTTCGCCGTGCCCCCACTCTCGTCCGCCAGGGGTTGCCACCACATCGGGCGGCTGCCGCATCTCCGCGGCGCGGGGGCCTTAGACCCCGGTCGTGGATGCCTTAGGGAACGGCCGCGCTATCCGGCGGCGACGGGCAGACCGACGATGAGGTCGAAGTACATCCCTACGGAGACGAGCACGCCGAGCACGCCGAGCGCGACGCCCGCGAGGGCCACGGAGCGGATCCAGCCCGGCTGCGGGTTCGCGGCGGGGGGACCGAAGGCGGGGCGGACCAGGACGAAGGCGCCGACCAGCAGGGCGAGGAGTGCGAACAGTCCGCCGACGAGGGCGGTGGTGTGCCAGGCGTCGGCGTAGATCTCGGAGATCTGCTGGGCGGCGCTGCCGCCGCCCGAGGTCTTGATCTGGCCGATCAGGGTCTCGCGCTCGGCGGCGACCCGGCCGGTCCAGCTGCCCGAGAGGGAGATGACACCGAGCGCGGCGGCGACGACGGCCGCCGCTCCACCACCGACCCCGGCGGACGCCGCGGCTTCCGCCTCGGCGTAGGGGTCGGTCTCCAGGTCGTCGTCGTCCTCCGCGTCCGCATGCCCTACGGCATCGTCGGCGGTGTTGTCGGCGGTGTTGTCGGGTGCGGCGGCGTCGGGCTCCGTCTTCGTCAGGTCCGCGACGGTGCTCTCGTCCGCTGCCGACGGCTCCTCGCGGTCGTCGTCGACGGCGGAGGTGGTCTTGGAGGGGGTGGTCTTCATGCGCCGCACGCTAGGGGGCCCGGATGAGAACCTTCTTAACGCGCCGTACCCCTCAGCCCCGCCCGGCACGCCATTCGGAGGCCAGTACCGACCAGATCTCCTGGTCGTGCCGCACTCCCCGGTAGAGATAGGACTCGCGCAGTACGCCGTCGCGCGTCATCCCGAGACGCTCGGCCGCCGCGACGCTGCGGGTGTTGGCGGCGGAGGCGACCCACTCCACCCGGTGCATCCCCCGCACGTCGACGGCCCAGTCGATCAGCTTGCGCGACGCCCGGTTCACCAGCCCACGGCCCTCCCCCGCGGGCTCCAGCCAGCAGCCGATCTCGCAGTTACCGGTCCCCGCCTCGAAGATCCGCAACATGACGCCGCCGACGAGTGTGCCGTCCAGCCAGATTCCGTAGAGCCGACCGGTGTCGGCCGCCTGCTTGTCCGCGTACCGCTGGAGCAGTGACCGCGCGGAATCGATGTCCTTCGCAGCCGCGGCGAACGGGACCCAGGGGTCGACGAGGCCGCGCGCCCGGTCCATGTGCGCCAGGAACTCCTCCGCCTGCCAGGGTTCGAGCGGGCGCAGCTGCGCCCCGTCGTCGCCCAGGGACACCGCGAACATAGGTACGTCTCCTCGTCTCAGTGGGTGCGCTGCGCGACGAGCCGGTCCTGGTCGTCGGCGCGCTCCCCGGGGATCTTCGCATGCGGCACGGCGCGGTCGGGCGGCTCGATGCTGATACGTGGGAGCAGGCGGTCCAGCCGGGCGGGCAGCCACCAGTTCGCGCCGCCGAGCAGGTGCATCAGGGCGGGTACCAGCAGGGTGCGCAGGACGAAGGCGTCGAGTGCGACGGCGGCGGCCAGCGCGATACCGAACATGGCGATGACGCGGTCTCCGCTGAGTACGAAGGCGAGGAAGACGGAGATCATGATGACGGCCGCGGAGTTGATCACCCTGCCGGTCTCGGCGAGGCCGACCCGGACGGATCTGCGGTTGTCCCCGGTCTCCAGCCACTCCTCGTACATCCGGCCGACCAGGAAGACCTGGTAGTCCATCGAGAGCCCGAAGAGGACGGACACCATGATCACCGGGAGGAAGGGCTCGATCGGGCCCGCGCTGCCGAGTCCCAGCAGCTCGCTGCCCCAGCCCCACTGGAAGACCGCGACGACGACCCCGAACGAGGCGGCGACGGCGGCCACGTTCATCACGGCGGCCTTCAGCGGGATCGCCAGGGAACGGAAGGCCAGCAGCAGGAGCAGGCAGCCGAGGCCGATGACGACCCCGACGAAGAGCGGGAGCTTACCGATGATGATCTCGGCGAAGTCGTCGTAGCTCGCTGTCACCCCGCCCACGTGGACCTGGAGGGACGTGTGCTCCTGGAGCGGCGGCAGTACGTCGTCGCGCAGCCGGTCGACGAGTTCGCTGGTCCGCTGCGACTGCGGCGCGGACTCGGGGACGACGGTCACGAACGCCGTGTCGCCGCTGTTGTTGTACGTCACCGGGCTCACGGAGGAGATGCCGTCGGTGGTCCGGAGCACTCCGGGCAGACCGTCCAGGGCCAGCCGGTCGTCGGCCCCGTCGAGGTGGGCGGCGATCGTCAGCGGCCCGTTGACACCGGGACCGAAACCGTCGGCCAGCAGGTCGTACGCCTGCCGGGTGGTCGCCGTGGCGGGGTTGTTGCCCTGGTCGGAGGTGCCCAGGTGCAGACCGAGGGCCGGCAGGGCGAGGACGGCCATGACTGCGGCGGCGACCGCGCCGAGCAGCTTGGGGTGCCGTTCGACGAACCCGGACCAGCGGGCGGCGAAGCCGGTGAGCCGCTCGGGCGACGGCCCGTGTTCGGCGAGCCGCCTGCGCTCGCGCCGGCTCAGCGCCCGCATGCCGATGAAGGAGAGCAGGGCCGGCAGCAGGGTCACGGAGGCGGCGACGGTCAGCACCACGGTGAGGGAGGCGGCGATCGCGACACCGTTGAGGAAGCCGAGCCGCAGGACCAGCATGCCCAGCAGGGCGACGCAGACGGTGGCTCCGGCGAAGACGACGGCGCGCCCGGTGGTCACGACGGCGTTCTGCGCGGCCTCGGTGACGGACAGACCGCGGCGCAGTCCTGTGCGGTGCCGGGTGACGATGAACAGCGCGTAGTCGATGCCGACGCCGAGGCCGATCAGCATGCCCAGCATCGGTGCGAAGTCGGCGACTGTCATGACGTGGCCGAGCAGCACGATGCCCGCGTACGCCGTCCCGACGGAGACGAGGGCGGTGGCGACGGGCAGCAGGCTCGCGGCGAGCGAGCCGAACGCGAGGAAGAGGACCAGGGCGGCGACGACGACCCCGACGGCCTCGCTGAGGTGCAGGGCCGGTGCTTCGGTCAGGGCTACGGCGGTGCCGCCGAGCTCGACCTGGAGCCCGTCGCTCCCGGCCGCCTTAGCGGTGTCGACGACGGCTTGCGCCTGTTCCTTCGGGATCTCGTCGGCCCGGTGGTCGAAGGTGATCGTGGCGTACGCGGTGCGGCTGTCCGCGCTGATCCGGCCGCTGCCGGCCGGGTCGTAGGGGCTGGTGACGTCCCCGACGCCGGGCAGGGCCTCGACGGCCTCCAGTGTCCGGGTCATCGTGCGTTCGACGTCGGTGGCGCGGACGGTGGGGCCCTCGGTGTGCCAGACCACGGTGTCGGTGTCACCGCCGAGGTCCGTGAACCCCCCCTGGAGAAGCTCACCCGCACGTCCCGACTCGGTGCCGGGCACCTCGTAGTCGTTGGAGTACGCGGAACCCGCGAAACCCGCCGCGGTGGCGGCGCCGCCGAGGGCGAGCAGCCAGATGAGGACGGCGGCGAGGCGGTGCCTGAGACACCAGCGTGCGATGGCGGCCAACGGAGGTGCTCCTGAGGGTTCGTGGACCCGTGTCGGGAGATAAGGGGAACATCCCGCAAAAGTCTCATGACCTGAGATGGCTCACTCTGTCAGCCAATCGTGATCATTTGCCCGTTTCGTGGCCATGGTCACAGGACTTGACGGAAGGCACAACTGCCACACGGAGGGCGGTGCGTCACACGGAGGGCGCGTCGCACCCGGAGGACGGTGCGCCAGCGTCTCACACGGAGGCCGGCGCGTCACGCGAAGGGCGGTGCGGCTGACGAAAGGCGTGCCTCGCACGGAGTCCCGTTGCCTCACACGGAGGAGGCCCGAACATCACACGGAAGCCGGTGCGTCACGCGGAAGCCGGTGCGGCTGACGAAGGGCGGTGCCCCCGGGGTCCGGGGGCACCGCCCTTCGTTCGCACATCTCCGCCGGAAGGCCTCGGCCGTCCGGCAACCGGGCAGTCCCGGAATCAGCCCTCGACGCCGAGCTTCTCCAGGATCAGCTCGCGCACGCGTGCCGCGTCCGCCTGGCCGCGGGTGGCCTTCATGACCGCACCGACCAGCGCGCCCGCCGCGGCGACCTTGCCGCCACGGATCTTGTCGGCGATGGCCGCGTTGGAGGCGATCGCCTCGTCGACGGCCGTGCCCAGCGCGCCCTCGTCCGAGACGACCTTCAGGCCGCGCTTCTCGACGACGGTGTCCGGGTCGCCCTCGCCCGCGAGGACACCCTCTAGGACCTGCCGGGCCAGCTTGTCGTTGAGGTCGCCCGAGGCGACGAGCTCGGCCACCCGGGCGACCTGCGCGGGGGTGACACCCAGCTCGTCGAGTCCGCGGCCGGTCTCGTTGGCGTTACGGGCGAGCTCGCCCATCCACCACTTGCGGGCCTGGTCCCCAGGAGCGCCGGCCTCCGTCGTGGCGACGATCAGGTCGACCGCGCCCGCGTTGAGGATGGACTGCATGTCGTGCTCCGAGACCCCCCACTCCTCCTTGAGCCGCGCACGGCGCAGCCGCGGCAGCTCGGGGAGGCCCTTGCGGAGCTCCTCGACCCAGTCACGGGCCGGGGCGACGGGCACGAGGTCCGGCTCCGGGAAGTAGCGGTAGTCCTCGGCGTTGTCCTTGATGCGGCCGGCCGTGGTGGAGCCGTCCTCCTCGTGGAAGTGCCGGGTCTCCTGCACGATCGTCCCGCCGGAGTTCAGCACCGCGGCGTGGCGCTGGATCTCGAAGCGGGCCGCGCGCTCGACGGAACGCAGCGAGTTCACGTTCTTCGTCTCGGAGCGCGTGCCGAACTTCTCGCGGCCGTGCGGGCGCAGCGACAGGTTCACGTCGCAGCGCATCTGGCCCATTTCCATCCGGGCTTCCGAGACACCGAGCGCCTTGATGAGCTCGCGGAGCTCGGCGACGTACGCCTTGGCGACCTCGGGGGCGCGTGCGCCGGCCCCCTCGATCGGCTTGGTGACGATCTCGATGAGCGGGATGCCCGCACGGTTGTAGTCGAGCAGCGAGTGGGAGGCGCCGTGGATACGGCCGGTGGCACCGCCGACGTGCGTCGACTTGCCGGTGTCCTCCTCCATGTGGGCGCGCTCGATCTGCACGCGGAAGATCTCGCCGTCCTCCAGCTGGACGTCCAGATAGCCGTCGAAGGCGATCGGCTCGTCGTACTGGGAGGTCTGGAAGTTCTTCGGCATGTCCGGATAGAAGTAGTTCTTCCGGGCGAAGCGGCACCACTCGGCGATCTCGCAGTTCAGCGCGAGCCCGATCTTGATGGCGGACTCGACGCCGATCTCGTTGACGACCGGGAGCGCGCCCGGCAGTCCGAGGCAGACCGGGCAGGTCTGCGAGTTGGCGTCCTGCTTGAGCTCGGTGGAGCACCCGCAGAACATCTTGGTCCTGGTGCCGAGTTCCACATGGACCTCGAGGCCCATGACGGGGTCGTACGTCGCGAGGGCGTCCTCGTACGACTCCAGGTCGATGACAGTCACGATGAAACTTTCCCTCTCAGCCCAGCAGGACGTCGTCGTCGCCGAGACGCTTGAGCTCGCGGTAGAGGATCGCGAGTCCGGTCACGATCGCGGCGGCGGATACGGCGGCGTCGATCAGCCGCAGCGTGTCCTTGTCCTGGCGGGCCATCTTCGCCTGCTTGAAGACGCTGAGCGCGCCGAAGGCGGTGGTGCCCAGGGACACGTACACGCCGGACTTGGACTTCTTGAAGTTCTTGGCCTTCTTAGCCATTGCGCTCATAGTGACGGAGCCTCCTCAAGCAGCGGGTGCCCCCACTTTTCCACGAAAGCGGCCTCGATGGCTGCTCCGACCTTGTACAGCCGGTCGTCCTTCATGGCGGGGGCGATGATCTGCAGCCCGACCGGCAGGCCGTCCTCCGGAGCCAGGCCGCAGGGCAGCGACATGGCGGAGTTGCCGGCGAGGTTGGTCGGGATGGTGCAGAGGTCCGCGAGGTACATCGCCATCGGGTCGTCGGCACGCTCGCCGATCGGGAAGGCGGTGGTGGGCGTCGTCGGCGAGACGATGACGTCCACCTGCTCGAACGCCTTCTCGAAGTCCTGGGTGATGAGGGTGCGGACCTTCTGGGCCGAGCCGTAGTACGCGTCGTAGTAGCCGGAGCTGAGCGCGTACGTACCGAGGATGATGCGGCGCTTGACCTCGTCGCCGAAGCCGGCCTCACGGGTGAGGGCGGTTACGTCCTCGGCGGACCGCGTGCCGTCGTCGCCGACCCGCAGGCCGTAGCGCATGGCGTCGAAGCGGGCCAGGTTCGAGGAGCACTCGGACGGCGCGATCAGGTAGTACGCCGACAGCGCGAGGTCGAAGGACGGGCAGTCCAGCTCGACGACCGTGGCGCCGAGCGACCTCAGCAGCTCGACCGACTCGTTGAAGCGCTGGACGACACCGGCCTGGTAGCCCTCGCCCGCGAACTGCTTGACGACACCGACGCGCATGCCCTGGACGGAGCCGTTGCGCGCGGCCTCGACGACCGGCGGGACCGGGGCGTCGATGGACGTCGAGTCGAGCGGGTCGTGCCCGGCGATGGCCTCGTGCAGCAGCGCCGCGTCCAGGACCGTACGGGCGCAGGGCCCGCCCTGGTCGAGGGAGGAGGAGAAGGCGACCATGCCGTAGCGGGACACACCGCCGTAGGTGGGCTTGACGCCGACGGTGCCGGTGACGGCGGCGGGCTGGCGGATGGAGCCGCCGGTGTCCGTGCCGATGGCCAGCGGCGCCTCGAAGGAGGCCAGCGCGGCGGCGGAGCCACCGCCGGAACCGCCGGGGATCCGGGTGAGGTCCCAGGGGTTGCCGGTCGGGCCGTAGGCGCTGTTCTCGGTGGAGGACCCCATGGCGAACTCGTCCATGTTGGTCTTGCCGAGGATGACGACGTCGGCGGCCTTCAGCTTCTTGGTGAGGGTCGCGTCGTACGGCGGGATCCAGCCCTCCAGGATCTTGGAACCGACGGTGGTCGGCATGTCCTGGGTGGTGAAGATGTCCTTGAGCGCGAGCGGCACGCCGGCCAGCGGGCCGAGCTTCTCGCCCGCCTCACGCTTGGCGTCGACGGCGCGGGCCTGCGCGAGCGCGCCCTCACGGTCGATGTGCAGGAAGGCGTGGACCTTCTCGTCGACGGCGTCGATCCGGGCCAGGTGGGCCTCGGTGACCTCGACGGCCGTCAGCTCGCCGGAGGCGACCTTCGCGGCGATCTCGGCCGCGGTGAGCTTGATGATGGTGCTGATGTCCGTCATGACTTCTAGTCCTCCCCCAGGATCTGCGGCACCTTGAAACGCTGCTGCTCCTGGGCCGGGGCGCCGGAGAGCGCCTGCGCGGGGGTGAGCGACGGACGGACCTCGTCCGCGCGCATGACGTTCGTCAGCGGCAGCGGGTGGGAGGTCGGCGGTACGTCTTGGTCGGCGACCTCGGAGACGCGGGCGACCGCGCCGATGATGTCGTCGAGCTGACCGGCGAAGTGCTCGAGCTCTTCGCCCTTCAGCTCCAGACGCGCCAGCCGGGCGAGGTGGGCGACCTCCTCGCGCGTGATGCCAGGCATGCAGCGATCCTCAGGGGTTGGTGTGTGGTTTTGGCCCAATCCTATGGGGTCGCCACCCGCTGCCCCGCCTGCTTCCCCACCCACCGCCTCACAATCCCGGTCCGGCCCGGTCGGGCCCGCCCGACGATTGAGGACAAATCGGCCACCAGGTCGCCCTGGCGCTCCCACCGGCCCGTCAGGCCGTGGCCGGACCGGGATTCAGCGCGCGTCCCGCGGGCCTGGGTTCCAGCTCGGGCGCCACCTTCGCGGCGGCAGCGGCGGCAGCGGCCGCCAGCTCCGCCGGCCGCCTCCAGCCGTGTTCGCCGCGCGCCCGCAACCAGGCCGTCGTCTCCTGCGGCGGCATCGCGGCGGCTACGAGCCACCCTTGGACCGCGTCGCAGCGCAGGTCCCGCAGCCGCTCCCAGGTCTCGTCGTCCTCGACGCCCTCGGCGACGACCAGCAGGCCGAGCGAGTGGGCCAGGTCGATGGTGCAGCGGACGATCTCCGCGTCCTCGTTGTCGACGGCCAGCCGGGCCACGAACGAGCGGTCGATCTTGAGTTCGCTGACGGGCAGCTTGCGCAGGTGGACCAGCGAGGAGTAGCCCGTGCCGAAGTCGTCGAGGGACATCTTCACGCCGTGCCCGGTCAGTCCGGCCAGGGTGTCGGCGGCCCGCTGCGGGTCCTCCAGCAGGACGTGCTCGGTTATCTCCAGTTGCAGCGCCCCGGCCGGGACACCGTGCCGGGCCAGCCTGGCCGCGACACTGCCCGCGAAGCCGGGGGTGTGGACGTCACGCGGCGAGACGTTGACGGCGACGGGGACGAACAGTCCCTGCGCACGCCACCGGGCCACCTGGGCCAGCGCCGTCTCCAGCACGTACTCGGTGAGGTGCGGCATCAGGCCGGAGGACTCCGCGATCGCGATGAACTCGTCCGGGGGGACCCGCCCCCGCTCGGGATGCACCCAGCGTACGAGCGCTTCGAGGCCGGCGACCTGGCCGTCGAAGCGGACCTTCGGCTGGTAGTGGAGCTCCACCTCCCGCGCGTCCAGGGCACGCCGGAGGTCGCCCAGCAGACCGAGCCGGTCCGGGGTGTTGCTGTCGCGCTTCGACTCGTACACCTCGACGCCCGTACGGTCCCGCTTGGCCTGGTACATGGCCACGTCCGCGCGCCTGAGCAGCCCTTCGGCGTCCAGCGCGTGTTCGGGGTGGACCGCTACCCCGGCGCTCGCCTCCAGCACCAGCGTGAGCCCGTCGAGGTCGAGGGGCGAGGACAGCTCGGCGACCAGGTGGCGGGCGACGCGCTGGGCGCTGGTGATGGAGTCGGCGGTCGGCAGCAGTACGGCGAACTCGTCTCCGCCCAGCCGTGCGACCTCCGCTCCGCGCGGCAGGGCGAGGCGCAGCCGGTCCGCTATCTGGAGCAGCAGCCGGTCCCCCGCCAGGTGGCCGAGGGTGTCGTTGACGGCGCGGAACCGGTCGAGGTCGATCAGGACGAGGGCTGATCGGGTGCCGGTGCTCCCGGCCTCCTCCAGCGCCGTCCACGTCCTCTCCAGCAGCCACTGGCGGTTGGGCAGTCCCGTCAGCGGGTCCCGCAGCTGCTCCTCGGCCCGTGCGCGGGCGATCCAGAGCGTGGAGTCGAGGGCGATCAGCGGGATCGCGAAGAGCGGCAGCAGCACGGGCACGGCCGAGGCGACGACACAGATCAGTGGGGCGATGCCGAGCAGGGCGACCGCGACGAGCCCCTGGCGCAGGAGCGCGGTGCGGGCGATCGTCGGCAGTCCGCCGCTCTGCGAGGCCCGTGCGCACCACAGCAGCACCCGGGTGACGAGGAGGTACGTGGACGCGGCGAGCAGGACTTCCGGTACGGCGTCGATGCCCCAGTGGAGGGGCCGCCAGGGTGTCTCGACGGTCGGTACGTTCCCGAAGGCGGACAGGACGAGTGCGGCGGCCCCTATGCCGAGTATGTCCACGGCGCCGTGCAGCAGCCCCTGCCTCCAGCGGTGCCGCCTGGCCGTGCCGACGAGCACCACGACGACGAGGCTGACCAGGCCGGCGGGCACCCAGCCGTAGAGCAGCAGCACGGCGAGCGTGAGGGCGGCACCGGAACCGGTGCCGCCCCACCAGCGGTCGCGCCCGAGGGCCACCAGGTGGCCGACGATGATTCCGGTGAGCAGGGCGAGCGACCAGCCCGCGGTGCCGTCCGGGAAGAGTGCGTGTCCGTCGCGGACCGTCCGGTAGGAGCCGGTCGCGAGCTGGACGGCGGCGACCGCCACGACGACGGCCCCCACGTTCGAAGTGAGGCCCGCGAAACCTTGCAGCCGCGACACCGGTGCGGCGCTCTCGGTCGGTTCCATTCCGTCCCTCTCACAGCCGGCGGTGCCGATGTCCCATGGTGGCCCCCGCTCCCATGCCACCACGACCCGATTCCCACCACGCGGCCGGGCACGGCAGGTGCACCTTCAACAGTAGGCCGCCGAGGGCCCGTACGGGCAGCGCTCTACAGCTCTTGCCCGAATGCGGACCTCGGACCCTTCACCCTCTGATATGCGCCGAACGGGTGGTTCCGGCCGGCCGGACCGGACCTCTCGCTCCCCTCACGTCCGCTTTCTTCCCCCGTCGCCCACGGCCATTCCCCGGCAGCGTCTCGATCGCGCCTCGATCACGCATCGGCGGGCACAGCGGCCTCACGTGCCGCGTCCGGCCCTTGGGCGAGGAGCACGGCGAAGCCGTCCTCGTCCAGGACGGGCACCTTCAGCTGCATCGCCTTGTCGTACTTCGAACCCGGGTTCTCGCCGACCACCACGAAGGAGGTCTTCTTCGAGACGGAACCGGTCACCTTCGCGCCCCGGCTCTGGAGCGCGTCTTTCGCGCCATCCCTGGTGTGCGTCGCCAGCGTGCCGGTGACCACGACGGTGAGGCCTTCGAGGGGCCGCGGGCCCTCCTCCTCGCCTGCGCCCTCGTCCTCCGTCCGGACCCCGGCCTCCCGCCACTTGCGCAGGATCTCGCGGTGCCAGTCCTCGGCGAACCACTGCTTGACGGACGCCGCGATGATCGGGCCGACCCCGTCCGCGGCGGCCAGCTCCTCCTCGGACGCCTCGTCGATCCGGTCGATGGAGCGGAACTGCCGGGCCAGCTCCTCGGCGGCCACGGGGCCCACATGGCGGATCGAGAGCCCGGTGAGGATCCGGGCCAGCGGGGCCTGCCGGGCCGCCGCGATGCCCTCCAGCATGCCCAGGGCGTTCTTCCTCGGTTCGCCCTGCTGGTTGGCGAAGACCGTCGCGATCTTCTCCTCGCCGGTCTTCGGGTCACGCCTGGGGAGCCCGCTGTCGGGGTCCAGGACATAGGCGCGGATCGGCAGCAGCTGCTCCACCGTCAGGCCGAAGAGGTCGCCCTCGTCCCGCAGGGGCGGCTCGACGGGCTCCAGCGGCTTGGTCAGGGCGGCGGCGGCGACATAGCCGAAGTGGTCGATGTCCAGGCACTTGCGGCCCGCGAGATAGGCCAGCCTTTCCCGCAACTGGGCCGGGCAGGAGCGCGCGTTGGGGCAGCGGAGGTCGATGTCGCCCTCCTTCATGGGCCGCAGGCCCGTACGGCACTCGGGGCACTCGGACGGCATGACGAACTCCCGCTCGCTGCCGTCGCGCAGGTCGACGACCGGTCCGAGGATCTCCGGGATGACGTCGCCCGCCTTGCGGAGCACCACCGTGTCGCCGATGAGGACGCCCTTGGCCTTCACCACGTTCTGGTTGTGCAGGGTGGCGAACTCGACCTCGGAGCCCGCCACCTCGACGGGCTCGACCTGGGCGTACGGCGTGACCCTGCCGGTGCGTCCGACGCCGACCCGGATGTTGACCAGCTTGGTGTTGACCTCCTCCGGCGCGTACTTCCAGGCGATCGCCCAGCGCGGTGCGCGCGAGGTGGAGCCGAGGCGGCCCTGGAGCGGGATCTCGTCGAGCTTGACGACGACCCCGTCGATCTCGTGCTCCACGGAGTGGCGGTGCTCGCCGAAGTACGCGATGAACTCCCGTACGCCGTCGAGGGAGTCGACCACCCTGTTGTGCCGGGCGGTCGGCAGGCCCCACTCATGCAGCAGCTCGTAGGCCTGCGAAAGGCGGTCGATGCCGAAGCCCTCACGGGCACCGATGCCGTGCACGACCATGTGGAGCGGGCGGGTGGCGGTGACCTTGGGGTCCTTCTGGCGCAGCGAACCGGCCGCCGCGTTGCGCGGGTTGGCGAAGGGCTTGTCGTCGGCCTCCACCAGCCGGGCGTTGAGCTCCTCGAAGGCCTCCATCGGGAAGAAGACCTCGCCGCGGATCTCGACGAGCGCGGGGATCCGGTCGCCCGTCAGCCGGTGCGGGATCTCCGCGATCGTACGGACGTTGGGTGTGATGTCCTCGCCGGTGCGCCCGTCGCCGCGGGTCGCGGCCCGGGTCAGCCTGCCGTGCTCGTACGTGAGGTTGACCGCGAGGCCGTCCACCTTGAGCTCGCACAGGAAGTGGTGCCCGGGCGTGCCCACGTCCCTGGCGACGCGCTCGGCCCAGGCGGCCAGCTCCTCGTCGTCGAAGGCGTTGTCCAGGGAGAGCATGCGCTCGCGGTGTTCGACGGACGTGAACTCCGTGGTGTAGGGCCCCGCGACCTTCTGGGTCGGCGAGTCCGGCGTGCGCAGCTGGGGGTACGTGTCCTCGACGGCCTCCAGCTCACGCATCAGCCGGTCGAACTCGGCGTCGCTGACGACGGGCTGGTCCTTCACGTAGTACCGGAAGCGGTGTTCCTCGATCTGCTCGGCGAGGAGCGCGTGCTGCTCCCGCGCCTGGGTCGGCACACCCGTCGGCTGCTGTGCCTGCTGTTCGCCGGCCATCGTCCCGTTCCTCCCGTTGACCCGTTACTCAGGGTTGTCTGCGAGCGACCTCGCGGCCCGGGCGCAGTGGGCGAGCGCCGCGCGCGCGTACGCGGGCGACGCCCCCGCCAGCCCGCAGGACGGGGTGATCACGACGGACTCGGTGAGAGTCCCCGGATTGAACCCCAGCCTGCTCCACAACGTCCTGACACCCATGACGCTACCGCCAGGGTCCGACAATGCGGTCGAGGCCGCGTCGACTCCGGGAATCACGCCGAGGAAGAGCTGGGTGCCGGATTCGACGGCTTCCCCGATCGCCTCCTCCTCACGCTCGGTGAGGAGGGAGAAGTCGAACGAGACGGCGTCGGCTCCGGCGCGGCGCAGCAGCGCGAAGGGCACTTCGGGGGCGCACGAGTGGATCGCCGTCGGCCCCTCGGCGTTCACCGCGAGGAGTTCACGGAGGGCGTCCTCGACGACCTGGCGGTCCACGGCACTGTAGGTGCGGTATCCGCTCGCCGACCTGACCCGGCCGAGCAGCACGGCGGTCAGGGAGGGCTCGTCGAGCTGGAGGACGACCTCGGCGCCGGGCACCCGGCGCCGGACCTCCGCGAGGTGGCCGCGCAGCCCCTCCGCCAGCGATCCGGCCAGGTCACGGCAGGCGCCCGGGTCCGCGAGCATCGCCTCGCCGCCGCGCAGTTCCAGGCCCGCGGCGAGGGTCCAGGGGCCGACGGCCTGGATCTTGAGCAGCCCTTCGTAGCCCTGGGTGTACTCCTCCAGGGCGTCGAGGTCCTCGCCGAGCCAGGAGCGGGCGCGCCGGGTGTCGCGGCCGGGGCGGTCGCTGATCCGCCACCCGCTGGGCTCGACGTGACCGTACATCTCGACGAGCAGTCCGATGGTCCGCCCGGTCATGTCCGCGCCGGGGCCGCGCGCGGGCAGCTCCGCCAGGTGTGGCATGCCCTGCCCGTCGGCGAAGGATCCGGCGACGGTCCTGGCGGCCTCCCGCGCGTCGCCGCCCGGCATGGATCCGACCCCGGTGGCGGCACACTCGCTGAACTTGCTCTTCTCGCTCACGTGGAGAGCCTACGGGCCGTACGGGCCCCGGTTCATCGGTGGCCGGGGCGGACCGTCAGGTTGTTGATCTCGGCGTCGCGCGGCAGGTCGATCGCCAGCAGGATCGTGGTGGCCACCGACTCGGGCTCGATCCAGCGGGACGGGTCGTACTCCTTGCCCTCCTGCTGGTGGACCTTGGCCTGCATGGGGCTGGCGGTGCGCCCGGGGAAGACGGAGGTGACCCGCACCCCGTTCCCGTGCTCCTCGTGGCGCAGCGAGTCGGCGAGGGCCTTCAGGCCGTGCTTGCTCGCGGCGTACGCGCCCCACTCGGCGTGCGCTTCGAGTCCGGCGCCCGAGTTCACGAAGACGACGTGGCCGTGCGAGACGCGCAGCTGCGGCAGCAGCAGACGGGTCAGTTCGGCGGGGGCGATCAGGTTGGCGTTGAGCTGGAAGTGCCAGGCCTTGGGGGTGAGGTCGCCGATCCGGCCGAGCTCGACGACGCCCGCGATGTGCAGCAGCGAGTCGAGGCGTTCGGGCATCGGCTGCTGCCCGAACGCCCAGGAGAGCCGGTCGGGGTTGCCGAGGTCGCCGACGAGCGTGCGCGCCCCGGGGTGGAGCGCGGCCAGTTCTTTGGCGCGTCCCGCGTCCCGGGCGAGCAGCACGAGTTCGTCGCCGCGCTCCAGGAGGCGGCGGGCGACGGCCGCTCCGATGCCGGAACCGGCGCCGGTGATGAGATGAGTAGGCATGCCCTCATGCTGTCATCCCGGCGGCGCGTCACCGTCGCCCGCTCCGGGTCTCACCGCCGGCCGCTCCGGGCGTCACCGGGGTTGCTCCGGGCGTCATCGCGGTCCGGCCGGTCCGGCACGGGATGTCACAGCAGGCCGGCCGACTCCTCCAGGTAGGCGAGCGCCCCGACGCCGTCCTTGGCGAAGAAGACCAGGTCGGTGAGGGGCAGCGGCAGGAAGCCCTCGTCCTCCATGCGCTGGAACTGCTGGCGCAGGCCGTCGTAGAAGCCGGCCGTGTTCAGCAGGACGACGGGCTTGGTGTGCTTGCCGTGCTTCTTCAGTTCCAGGATCTCCGTGGCCTCGTCGAGCGTTCCCGTGCCGCCGACCATGATGACGACGGCGTCGGCCTTCTCCAGGAGCAGCGCCTTGCGCTCGGCCAGGTCCTTGGCGATCACCATCTCGTCGGCGTCGGTCCTGGCCTTCGCCGCGAGGAATTCCACCGACACACCCACGAGCCGCCCGCCGGACGCCCGCACCCCGTCTGCGACGACCTTCATCAGCCCGCTCTCCGATCCGCCCCAGACCAGGGTGTGCCCGCCCCGGCCCAGCAGTTCGGCGAATTCCCGGGCGGGCACGGTGTAGCGGTCGTCGAGGTCGGCGGCGGAGAGGAAGACGCAGATGTTCATGGGGACACCGTACGACCGGCCTCCGACCCGGGAAGAAACCGGCTTCCCGGGCGGCTGAGAGACATATGACTTCCCTCGCAGGACACACCATCACCGTCGAGCCCGCCGCCGTGCACGTCCGCGCGGTCCGGGACGGCTCGGTGCTCGCCGAGAGCCACCGCCCGCTCGTGCTGCGCGAGACGGGCTGTCCCGTCCGCTACTACCTGCCGCCCGAGGACGTCCGCACCGATCTGCTGACTCCTTCGGACACCCGTACGCACTGTCCGTTCAAGGGGGACGCGTCGTACTGGTCGCTGCCGGGTGCCGCGGATCTCGTCTGGGCCTATCCGGAGCCGAAGGAGCAGGTCGCCGCGATCAAGGACCACTTCTGCTTCTACGCCACGGAAGTGGTCTCCGACTGACCGTCAGAAAGTTTCTCGTGCCGGTGCGATGAGTTCCGCACGGCGGCACGGTCCACCCTCGCATGGACACGATTCTCTCCCGTGACGGCACGTCGATCGCGTACCGCGTGCGGGGCGACGGGCCGCCGGTGGTCCTTGTCGGCGGGGCACTGAGCACCGCGGCGACCGAGGAACCGCTGGCCGCTCTGCTGGCACCGCACTTCACGGTCGTCACGTACGACCGCCGGGGACGCGGCGCCAGTGGCGACGGCGGGCCGTACACGGTCCGCCGGGAGGTCGAGGACCTGGCCGCGGTGGCCGGGCGGGCGGGTGAGCGGGTGTCCCTGTTCGGCATGCTGT
The DNA here is from genome assembly GCF_042717325.1 of Streptomyces sp. NPDC058637. Lineage (NCBI taxonomy): Bacteria > Bacillati > Actinomycetota > Actinomycetes > Kitasatosporales > Streptomycetaceae > Streptomyces > Streptomyces sp. NPDC058637. The sequence goes on from NZ_JBHXRD010000025.1 coordinate 73,878, forward strand.
CGGGCGGGGCGCTGGCCCTGGAGGCGCAGGCGGCCGGGCTGCCGGTGGACCTGCTGGCCGTCTACGAGCCGCCGTACACCCCGGGGCCCGCCGGCCTGCTCCACAAGTCCCGCTGCACGGCCCGGCTGCACCGGATGCTGTCCATCGGTGACCGCGACGGGGCCGTCGCCCTGTACCTGGCCCGGACCGGCGTCCCCGAGGCGACGATCGCCCGGATGCGCCACGCCGCGCTGTGGGCAGGTCTGAAGGCGCTGGCGCACACCCTGGCGTACGACGACGCGCTGCTGGGCGACGGCGCGGTCCCGGCCGAGCGGTTCGCTTCCGTAACGGCCCGCGCACTGGTGGTGAGCGGTGGCTTCAGTCCCGCCCCGATGCGCCGGATGACCCACGCCCTCGCCGCCGCGCTCCCCCGCGCGCGACACCGCACCCTGACGGGCCAGACCCGGGAGCTGGCGCCGCAGGCGATCGCCCCGGTCCTGGTGGACTTCTTCGCCCGGGACGTGTTCGCGCACCGGGCGTCGTAGGGGCACCACGGTCGCGCCCCGGTCCGGACGAGGGTCCTGACCGGGGCCTGTGAGCCGTGTGCCGCCGGGCCGGGTCGTCGCCGGGGAGCGACCCGGTCCGGTGGCCCCGGGTTCAGCCGGCGGCCGCCGCCTTCTCCTTGCGCACCGTCGTGGCGATGGTGGCCGATCCGACGACGCGCGTGCCGTCGTACAGCACGACGGCCTGGCCGGGGGCCACACCCCTTACGGGCTCGGTGAACGAGACGTGCAGCGTGCCGTCGACCAGCTCCGCCGTCACCTCGGTCTCGCCGCCGTGGGCACGGAGCTGGGCGGTGTACGTGCCGGGGCCGGTCGGGGCGGTGCCGCACCAGCGGGGCTTGACGGCCGTGAGTGCGGTGACGTCGAGTGCCTCCACCGGTCCGACCGTCACCGTGTTGCTCACCGGGGAGATGTCCAGGACGTAGCGCGGCTTGCCGTCGGGCGCCGGGTGGCCGATGCGCAGGCCCTTGCGCTGGCCGATGGTGAAGCCGAAGGCGCCCTCGTGGGTGCCCACCTTCGTACCGGACTCGTCGACGATGTCGCCCTCCGCGGGGCCGCCGAGACGGTCCGCGAGGAAGCCCTGGGTGTCGCCGTCGACGATGAAGCAGATGTCGTGGCTGTCGGGCTTCTTGGCGACCGCCAGGCCCCGCCGCTCGGCCTCGGCCCGGATCTCGTCCTTGGTGGTGAGGGTGTCGCCGAGCGGGAACATCGCGTGGGCGAGCTGCCTCTCGTCCAGGACGCCGAGGACGTAGCTCTGGTCCTTGGCCATGTCCGAGGCGCGGTGCATCTCCCGGGTGCCGTCCTCGTTGAGTACGACGGTGGCGTAGTGGCCCGTGCAGACCGCGTCGAAGCCGAGGGCCAGGGCCTTGTCGAGCAGCGCGGCGAACTTGATCTTCTCGTTGCAGCGCAGGCAGGGGTTGGGCGTGCGCCCGGCCTCGTACTCCGCGACGAAGTCGTCCACGACGTCCTCACGGAAGCGTTCCGCGAGGTCCCAGACGTAGAACGGGATGCCGATGACGTCCGCCGCGCGGCGGGCGTCCCGGGAGTCCTCGATGGTGCAACAGCCCCGCGCTCCGGTACGGAAGGACTGCGGGTTCGCGGAGAGGGCGAGGTGTACACCGGTCACGTCGTGGCCTGCCTCGGCGGCACGGGCCGCGGCGACGGCGGAGTCGACTCCGCCCGACATCGCGGCGAGCACACGGAGGGGGCGCTGGGAGATCTCAGTCATAGCCCATCCAGAGTACGGGGCCCCGGGAACCGAATGCGCGCGGATAAGCGTTGACGATCACATGGGCACCAGAGGGAAGGCCGGAGAATCCGGCAGCGGTCCGTCGCGCGGCATCAGCAGACGCACGCTGCTCATCGGCGGCGGCGCCGCGGCCGTGGGCACGGCGGCGCTGGCAGCGGAGGAGATCCGGCACGTCTGGTGGCGGGTACCGGGCGTGGAGAAGCCCCGCACGCCGGGTGAGCTGGACTTCGCGGACGCCCGCTGGGTGGCGGCCTCCGAGGCGAACTGGCGGCGGGCCGACCGCCCCGAGGACTACGGCGTGGACCGGGTGATCGTCCATGTCACCCAGGGCAGCTTCGCCAGCGCGGTCAAGGTCTTCCAGGACCCGGCGCACCAGGCGGCGACGCACTACATCGTCGGGCAGAACGGCCGGGTCACCCAGATGATCCGCGAGCTCGACGTGGCGTACCACGCCGGTAACCGCTCGTACAACGAGCGCAGCATCGGCATCGAGCACGAGGGCTTCGTGGACCGCCCGCAGGACTTCACGCCGGAGATGTACGCGGCGTCGGCGCGGCTGACGGCCGCGATATGCGCGCGGTACGGCATACCGGTGGACCGCGACCACATCATCGGCCACGTGGAGGTCCCCGGCACGGACCACACGGACCCGGGCCCCCACTGGGACTGGCCCCGCTACATGAACCTGATCGACGCCGCCCGCACCTGACGCCCCCTCCCCGGTCGGGGGGAGGGAGGGGACCGAAAAACGGGCGTTATGTCTGATTCCGCCGTCCGTTCCCTCCCATCGACCGGCGCCAGGCGCGGGCGTCAGCTGAGGCCGGCCGTTCTGGCTCGGTCGACCGCGGGGGCGATCGCGCGGGCGACCTCCGCCACGTCATTCTCCGTGGAGGTGTGTCCGAGGGAGAAGCGCAGAGTGCCGCGTGCCAGGTCGGGGGCGGTGCCGGTGGCCAGGAGCACGTGACTGGGCTGGGCGATGCCGGCCGTGCACGCCGAGCCGGTGGAGCACTCGATGCCCTGGGCGTCGAGCAGCAACAGGAGGGAGTCGCCCTCGCAGCCGGGGAAGGTGAAGTGGGCGTTGGCGGGCAGCCGGCCTCCGGGGGCCGGGTCACCGCCGAGGATGGCGTCGGGGACGGCGCGCAGCACGGCTGCGGCCAGCCCGTCGCGGAGTGCGCCGACCTCGCGGGCGAAGTCCTCGCGCCCGTCGGCGGCGAGCCGTCCGGCGACGGCGAACGCGGCGACGGCGGGTACGTCCAGGGTGCCGGAGCGCACATGCCGCTCCTGCCCGCCCCCGTGCAGCACGGGCACGGGAGCGTGGTCGCGGCCGAGCAGCAGCGCGCCGATGCCGAACGGGCCGCCGATCTTGTGCGCGCTGACGGTCATCGCGGCGAGTCCCGACCGGGCGAAGTCGACCTCCAGCTGGCCGAATGCCTGCACCGCGTCGGCATGCATCGGAATGTCGAACTCACGTGCCACTTCGGCCAGTTCACGTATCGGCATGATCGTGCCGATCTCGTTGTTGGCCCACATCACCGTGATCATCGCGATGTCGTCGGGGTCGCGGAGGATCGCCTCGCGGAGCGCCTCGGGGTGCACCCGTCCGTACCGGTCGACGGGGAGGTACTCGACGGTCGCGCCCTCGTGCGTGGCGAGCCAGTCGACGGCGTCGAGCACGGCGTGGTGTTCGACGGGGCTGGCGAGGAGCCGGGTCCGCCGGGGGTCGGCGTCGCGCCGGGCCCAGTAGAGGCCCTTCACGGCGAGGTTGTCGGCCTCGGTGCCGCCGGAGGTCAGGACCACCTCGCTGGGGCGCGCGCCGAGGGCGTCGGCGAGAGTCTCTCTGGACTCCTCGACGGTACGGCGGGCACGGCGCCCGGCGGCGTGCAGTGAGGACGCGTTGCCGGTGACGGCGAGATGCGCGGTCATCGCCGCGATCGCCTCCGGAAGCATCGGCGTGGTCGCGGCGTGGTCGAGGTAGGCCATGGTGGACCCGATTCTACGAGCCCCGGGCGGAGTGCATCGCGGGCGCATCGCGCCGCGGCTCGCACAGGGGCCTCACGGCGGCCCGTGGCCCGCCCCGGCCCGGAGCCCGATCCGGTACCGGAGGACCTTCGGCCCCGCCCCGGTCAGCCCCCGAAGCTCCAGGAGACGGTGCCGTTCGCGGTGACCAGGACCCCCAGGACGACCAGGTCGGCGATGCCGAGGGTGAGGCCGAGCAGGGCGCGCCCGCGACGGGCGGTGGAGCGGGCGAGGGCGATCGACGCCATGACGACGGCCGCGGGCCCGAGAAGGATATTCATCACAAGGAGGCCGAGCAGGCCGAGGACGAACGAGGCGACCGCCAGCCCGTCGGCCTCGCGGGCCCCCGCCCCGGCCTCACCGCGGGCGTGACGGACAGCGGGTGTACGGCGGGAGGTGCGGGTGAGTGCCGTGGCCGGTGTCATCGTGCGGGCTCCTTCGGTTCCGGTGGGGTACGAAGACGGGTCCCGCGGTCAGCGGGTTCGGCGGGCGAGGCGTTCGCGGACGCCGAACACGGCCAGCCAGAGACCGATCACGGCAGCGGCGGCCAGGGTCAGCGGGAGCGGAAGGTGCGCGACCGCCCCGAGAACGACCCCCAGCAGGAGCAGGGCGGCGACGAGGACGAACATGTGCGGCCTTTCTGCGAGCCATTGAGAGTACGACTGTTCACTGACCTGAGAGTCTAGACCGCTCACCCCTACCAAGTCTCGGAGAACGGTTGTTTACTGAATGGCATGAGTCACACCATCGGCATCCGGCAGGCCCAGAAGCGGAGGACGCGTCAGGCGCTGCTGGACGAGGCGCTCCGGCTGCTGGAACACCAGAGCCTGAGCAGCCTGGGCCTGCGCGAGGTCACCCGGGCCGTGGGTGTGGCCCCGACCGCCTTCTACCGCCACTTCGACGGCACGGCGTCCTTGGGCGTGGCCCTCGTCGAGGAGACGCTCGGCAGTCTGCACGGCATGATCGGCGCGGTCCTCGCCGAAACCGGCGACAGCGAGGAGCGGCTGGACCGCGGCGTCGAGCTGATCGCCCGTCATGTCGCGGCCCAGCCCGCCCACTTCCGCTTCATCGCGCGCGAGCGGCACGGCGGCGTCGGCCCGGTCCGCGAGGCCATCGCCGCCCAGCTCCGGCTGTTCGCCGAAGAGGTCGCGGCGGCGCTCGGCACGGAGCCGGAATCGACGGGCTGGGACCGGGAGGATCTCCTGATGCTGGGCGGCCTGTACGTCGACCACATGGTGATCACGGCATCGGCGCTGCTGGACGCGGGGCCCGAGGGCGAGCGGGAGGTCGTCCGCGTGGCACGGCGCCGACTGCGCCTGGTCACGCTGGGAAGGGCGCACTGGCTGGACGGGGGCGGGGATGGGGAATAAGCCCGGAGCAGGCCGTCGGACGTGAACGGGGACGGGCAGCCGGGCACCGGATCCGGGGCAGATCGGGCGCCGCCGGAGTGGGACGGGCGCCGGCGGGGATCGGCCGCGGGGCCCCGTCGTCGGTGTCGCCCGGCGCTGGCTCTCCGGCATCGAGGACGTCGACCTCGACGAGGCGGCGCGCATCCTGCCCGACCGGATCTGGCGGTCCGTCGGCGCGTAGGCGCGCCCCCGGCGTCTCAGCCGTCGCCCGCGTACAACTCGACGACCGCGGCCGCCGCTTCGGCGAGCAGACGGCGTGCCTCCGGGGGCGCCAGCACTTCGAGATTCGGGCCGAAGGACAGCAGGGACCGCGCCCACGCCACCTCCGGCACGGCGAGCTCGGCCAGCAGCCACGATTCCTCGCCCTGCGGCTCGGGCCGGCCCGTGAGGGCGCCCGCGTGGAGGCGTACGAAGAGGTCCAGCCGGGAGCGGTGCACACGCACCCGCAGCCGTACGACCCCGGGGCGCTCCTCCACCTGCCTGCGCAGCACCTCCCAGGTGTCGGACAGCTCCACCCCCTCCCTCCGCACCACGGGCTCCCCGGTGAGGGACGCCTCCCGCACCCGGTCGGCACGGAAGAGCCGGGGTGCGCCGTCGAGGTCGGCGACCAGGTACCAGACGCCCGCCTTCACCACGAGGCCGTAGGCGTCGACGGTGTAGGTGCGTGGGGTGTCCGTGCCGCTGTGCCGGTAGCTCAGCAGCAGCCGCCGGTCCGCGAGTACGGCCTCGTGGAGTTCGGCCACGTCGACCGGCGTCCGCGGGCCGCTCATCCAGCGGACCGGGTCCACGAGGACGCGGCGGCTGGTCTGTTCTGCCGCGGGCCGGTGCGGGGCGGGGAGTGCGGCCATCACCTTGCGCAGGGCGGAGCCGAGCGCGGCGTCGAGGCCGAGGGCGGAGTGGGCCCCCTGCGTGGCGAGGACGAACAGGGCGCGTGCCTCGTCGGTGGTGAGCCCGGTGACATCGGTACGGAAGCCCGGAAGCAGCGCGATCCCGCCGTTGCGCCCCCGCTCGGCGTACACGGGGACACCGGCGGCCGAGAGGGCCTCGACGTCGCGGTAGATGGTGCGTACGGAGACTTCGAGGCGCTCGGCGAGCTCGGCGGCGGGCACCAGGCCCCGGGTCTGGAGCAGCAGCAGGACGGAGAGCAGCCGGTCGGACTTCACGGCCCCATCATGACGCGGGCGCGGCCACCGGTGACCGGTCCACGGTGGCCCCTGTCACGCTGGGAGCGTTGCCCCGGAGCGGGACGGTGGGCCGCCTCGCCTGTCAGCCGCGCGGTGCGCGGGCCAGCTGGCGGGACTGGGCCACCAGACGGCCGGCGCTGTCCCAGACGTCCGCGTCCTCCTCCAGGAATCCGCCCGCGAGGTTACGGGTGGTGATGGAGACGCGCAACGGGCCGGGGGCCGGACGGCAGCGGATGTGGGTGGTGAGCTCGATGGTGGGCGTCCAGCCCTTCAGCCCCAGCTCGAAGGAGGTCGGCGGCAGCGCGTCGACGGTGAGCAGCAGCGAGAGGGGGTCCGCGTCACGGCCGTCCGCGAGTCCGAACCAGCCGCGCATCTCTCCCCTGCCGGACGGGGCGCCGACGGCCCAGCCGATCGTCGCCGGGTCGAGCTTGACGTCGAGCCGTTCGGTGATGGCGGAGCTGCCGGGGATGGGCGCCGGACCGTCGGAGGGGCCGAGGCAGTGCTCCCGCGGCGGGATGGCGGGCGGCTCGGCCGACGTACGGACGTCGTCGGTGAGGCCGTCCAGGTCGCCGTAGGTGGCGAGCACCCGGATGCGCTCGACCTCGGTGCCGTCCCCCGCGAACTGGAAGAGCGAGGCCTCTCCGGTGGAGAGCGTGCGGCCGGTGCGCACGACCTGCGTACGGATCACCGCGGGCCCGGGGACGGAGGCCGTCAGGTAGTGCGCGGACACCGAGAAGGGGTCGGAGTGCGGCAGCGCCTCACCGAGCGCCCGGCCGAGCATGGCCAGCAGGTAGCCGCCGTTGACCGCGTGGATGATCGTCCAGCCCGCGGAGAGCTCCGCGTCGTAGACACCCTCTTCGCGGAGGGTGACGGCGGTGTCCCGGTCGAACTCGCTGTCGCCGATGGTCGCCCGCGTGGTGCGCTGCGCCTGCGCTGCTGCCTGTGCCATGGGACGCACCGTACACCGATCACATTACTGAGCGGTAGCTTTATGTTGCGGTCAGATGACGGCCTGGGATTCCTCGGCCGTGGCCGAACGGCGGTTGTAGGCGCGCGGGGCCCGCCAGTGGAAGCGCATGGCCAGCAGCCGCAGCGTGAACGCGGTGATCGCCGCCGCGCCACTCGTATAGGCGTTGAGGACGTCGAAGCGGATGCAGAGCACGACCATGACGGCCCCCACGATCGCCGGGACCGCGTACAGGTCGCGGTCCCAGCGCAGCAGTGAGGGCACCTCGTTGGCCAGTACGTCGCGGAGCACACCGCCACCGACCGCGGTGGCCAGGCCCAGAGCGGCGGACGCGGTGAGGCCCAGCCCGTAGTCGTACGCCTTGACCGTGCCGGCGACGCAGAAGAGCCCCAGTCCGGCCGCGTCGAAGACGTTGACGCCGACCTGGATCCGCTCGACGTGCGGGTGCAGGAAGAACACCAGCCCCGCGGCGAGCAGCGGGGTCAGGAAGTAGCCGAGATCCGTGAAGGCCGCCGGGGGCAGCGCGCCGATGATCACATCACGGAAGATCCCTCCGCCCAGCGCTGTCACCTCGGCGAGGACCGCGATGCCGAAGACATCGAAGTTCTTGCGTACGGCGAGCAGGGCGCCCGAGATCGCGAAGACGAAGATCCCGATGATGTCGAGCGCATGCTGGACGGAGGGAGTGAAGAGTTCGTTGAGCACCGGACAGTTCTACAACGTCCGGTGCCCACGATGTCGCCGGCAACCGTCAGGCGGAACCGGTCTTCCCTTCGGCACCGGGCCCGGCCCGGTCCGTCGCCTTGTCCGGAGCCTTGTCCGCGGTCGCGGACCCGTCCGCCGCCTCGTCCGGAGCGTCGGCCGCCCCTGCGGTGTCGCCCTCGGGCGCGACAGCCTCCCCGGCGACAGCGGCCTCGGCCACCGGCTCCTCGGCGGACGTCTTCTGCGCGGGCACCTTCGCAGCGGGTATCTCCGCGACGGGCACCTTCTCGCCGACCGGCTCCCCTACCGGCGCGACCGGCTCCTTGGCGGGCGCGACCGGCCCGCCCGGCTCCGCAGCCACGGCATCCGCGTGCGCGGCCGCGTCCACGGGCCCGGCCTCCGCCGCCTTCTCCGTCCCCACGACCGCCTCGATGCCTGTGGGGCGGGTCAGGCCGATCGTCCCGTCCTCGATCTCGGCCGCGAAGTGGCAGGCCACCTTGTGCCCGTCACCCAGGTCCGTCAGGACCGGGCGTTCGAGTGCGCACCTGTCCTGCACCCACGGGCAGCGGGTGTGGAACCGGCAGCCCGCCGGCGGGTTGGCCGGCGAGGGCAGGTCGCCCTGGAGCAGGATCCGCTCCCGCCGGTCCTCGACCTCCGGGTCGGGCACCGGCACGGCGGACATGAGCGCCCGGGTGTAGGGGTGCTTCGGCCCGGCGTACAGCGCGTCGCTCGGCGCCTCCTCCACCAGGGAGCCCAGGTACATGACCCCGATGACGTCGGAGATGTGCCGGACGACGGCGAGGTCGTGGGCGATGACGAGGTACGTGAGCCCGAGGGACTCCTGCAGCTCCTCCAGCAGGTTGATGACCTGCGCCTGGATCGACACGTCGAGCGCCGACACCGGCTCGTCGCAGATGATCACGTCCGGTTCGAGCACCAGGGCGCGGGCGATGCCGATGCGCTGGCGCTGTCCGCCGGAGAACTCGTGCGGGTAGCGGGACAGCGAGTTCGCGGGCAGGCCGACCTTGGCGAGGATCGCCTTGATCTTCTCCCGGCGGTCCGCCCGGTCGGTCCCGATCCCGTGGGCCGCCATGCCCTCGGAGAGGATCGACTCGATGTTCTGCCGCGGGTTGAGGCTGCCGAGCGGGTCCTGGAAGACCATCTGCAGCCGGCGGCGGAACTTGCGCATCTCCTCGTCCGGCAGCTTGGCCAGGTCGGTGCCGTCGAAGACGACCTCACCGGAGGTGATGTCCACGAGCCGGAGCACGGCCCGGCCCAGCGTCGTCTTGCCACAGCCCGACTCGCCCACGAGCCCGTACGTCTGTCCGGCCTCGACGCTCAGCGAGATGCCGTCCACGGCGTACACGTGTCCGACCGTACGGTCGAAGAAGACACCCTTCTTGACGGGGAAGTGGACCTTCACATCGTCGAGTTCGAGCAGGCTCATGCCGAAACCTCCGCCTTGGGCAGGACCGGGTTGACACAGCGCACCTGGTGTCCGGCCGTGCGTGGTTCGGTCAGTTCGGGAGTGCCCGTGAGGCACTCCATCGTGTAGAAGTCGCAGCGGGGCGCGAAGGCGCAGCCGTCGGCCCAGGCGATCTTGTCGTTGATCGACCCGCGGATCGGGTGGAGCGGTTCTCCGCGCGGTGCGTCCAGCCGCGGGATGGACCCGAGGAGTCCGTGCGCGTACGGGTGCGTGGGCGCGGCGAACAGCTCACGCCGGCCCGCGGACTCCACCGCCCGTCCCGCGTACAGCACGTTGACCTCGTCGCAGATGCCCGCGACGACCCCGAGGTCGTGGGTGATCATCAGCAGGGCGGTGCCCTCCTGGTCGACCAGTTCCTTGAGGAGCTCCAGGATCTGGGCCTGGATGGTCACGTCGAGCGCGGTGGTCGGCTCGTCGGCGATGAGCAGCCGGGGCGCGCAGGCCACCGCCATGGCGATGAGCGCACGCTGCCGCATACCGCCGGACAGCTGGTGCGGGTACTCCTTCAGCCGCCGGCGCGGGTCGGGGATGCCGACCCGGTCCAGCAGGTGGGCGGCCTCCTTGCGGGCGGCCTCCCCCTTCAGGCCTCGGTGGCGCTGGAGGATCTCGGTCACCTGGATGCCGATGGGGATCACCGGGTTCAGGGAGGACAGCGGGTCCTGGAAGATCATCGCCAGCTGGCTGCCGCGCATGTCGCGGAGCTTGCGCCGGCTGATGGTCAGCAGGTCCTGGCCGTCGAACTCGACGCGTCCGCCGACCTTCACGCCCTTGTCGGGCAGCAGGCCCATCAGGGCGAGCGAGGTCACGGACTTGCCGCAGCCGGATTCGCCGACCAGGCCGACGACCTGGCCCTGGTCGACGGTGAAGGAGACGCCGTCGACCGCGACGGAGTCCTTGCGGCCGCGTCCGCCGAAGGTGACGCTGAGCTGGTCAACATTGAGCAGTGCCATGGGAGATCAGCCTCGCAGCTTCGGGTCGAGGGCTTCGCGCATGGCCTCGCCGAGCAGGGTGAAGCCCAGTGCGGTGATGATGATCCCGACGGCCGGGTAGGCGGCCATCATCGGCTCGTTGTCGAAGAACCGCTGCGCCTGGGAGAGCATGACGCCCCACTCCGGGATCGCCGGGTCCGGGTTTCCGAGGCCGAGGTAGGACAGGGCCGCGGCTTCGATGATCGCGGTGGCGAGGCTGAGCGTCGCCTGGACGATCACCGGGCTCAGCGAGTTGGGCAGGATCTGCGTGAGGACGATCCGCTTCTTCCGGATGCCGAGCGCCTTGGCCGCCAGGACGTAGTCCGCGCCGCCCTGGGCGAGCATCGAGCCACGCAGCAGACGGGCGAAGACGGGGATCTGGACGACACCGACGGCGATCATCACGGTGGTCAGGGACTGGCCCATGACCGCCGCGACGGAGACCGCGAGCAGCAGCGAGGGCAGCGACAGCATGAGGTCGGTGATGCGCATGATCACGGTGTCGATCCGCTGACCGGTCCTGCCGCCGAGCGTCGCGGCGGCACCGGACAGGACGCCGACGGCGGCGCCGATGACCAGGCCGATGAGCATGGAGACCACACCCACGAGCAGGGTCTGGCGTGCCCCGACGAGCATGCGGGAGAAGAGGTCACGGCCCAGGTGGTCGAGGCCGAACCAGTTCTCGCCGCGCATGCCGACGAACTTGCCCTGGTTGGTGAAGACTTCACCGCGCCAGGTCTGGGCGGTGGGGCTGTACGGGGCGATCCACGGTCCCACGATCGCCATCACCACGAACAGGCCGATGACGACCGCGCCGATGATGGCCATCTTGCTGCTCCGCAGCCGCCGCAGCGCCTCGCGCCACAGGCTCGCGCCGGAGGTCGACTCGGTCTGCTGGGTCAGCTCGGCGAGCCGGTCGATCTTGTCGGCCCTCTTGGTCGATGCAGTCACGTCAGTGCACCCGCACTCTCGGGTCGATGATGCTGTAGGCGACGTCGACCAGCAGGTTGATGAGGACGTACACCATCGCGATGAAGAGGATGAACCCGACCAGGACCGGGTAGTCGCGGGCGTCGATCGAGGTACGGATGAAGGAGCCGATCCCTCCGAACGAGAAGACCGACTCCGTGAGCACCGCACCGGAGAGCAGGCTTCCGGTCAGCAGGCCGACCGCGGTGACCACGGGGAGCAGCGCGTTGCGGAGCACGTGCCGGCCGCGTACGACGCGCTTCTCCAGGCCCTTGGACTCGGCGGTGCGGATGTAGTCCTCGCCGAGGACCTCCAGGACGCTGGCCCTGGTCATCCGCACGATCACGGCGAGCGGGATGGACGCGAGGGCGATCGCGGGCAGCACGAGGTGCATGATCGCGTCCCAGGTCGCGTCGAGCTCACCGGTCAGCAGGCCGTCCAGGGTGGCGAAACCGGTGATGTCGGTGGCGTCGAGACCGGTGGAGAGCCGGCCGTAGCTCGGGAAGATGCCCAGTTCGACCGCGAAGATGCCCTTGAGCATCAGCGCGAGGAAGAACACGGGGATGCAGATGCCGATCAGCGATCCGGACACCGAGGCCACGTCGAGCCAGCCGCCGCGGTGGCGGGCGGCGAGGTAGCCGAGTGGGATGCCGACCAGGATCGCGATGACGATCGCCGCGACGCTGAGTTCCACGGTGGCCGGGAAGCGCAGGACGAATTCGTCCCACACCGGCTGACCGGTCTGGGTGGAGGTGCCGAGGTCCAGTTCGAAGATGCGCTTGAGGAAGCGCCAGTACTGGACGTAGACCGGCTCGTCGAGTCCCAACGCCCGGTTGATGCGCGTCACTTCGGCTTCGGTCGCCCGCTCGCCCAGGATCGCTGAGGCGGGTCCGCCGGGCAGTCGGTTCAGCCACAGGAAGAGGAGAACCGACAGGCCGAGCAGGGTGGGTATGAGCTGTAGCAGTCTTCGTACGACGAGTCGCAGCACCCCGCGTGCCCCTTTCTTACGTGTCGAAAAGTGGGCCCGCCCGGCCACCGGGAAGCTGTGGCCGGGCGAACCCACTGATGTGCGGTTACTTGAAGGAGACCTCGGCGAAGTTCTCCTGCGTCAGCGGGGAGACCTTCGGCGGGTTGACGTTCTTGGCGAACGCGATGGCGGGCGGCGACGACGAGATCGGGAGACCCGGCAGGTACTCCATGATGGTCTCGTTGGCCTTCTTGTAGGCCTCGACGCGGGCGGCCGGGTCGGTCTCCTTCGACGCGGCGTTCACCGAGTCGAAGACCTTGGCGTCCTTGAAGCCCCACTGCTTGTCGGCGCCGGCGAACCAGGTGCCGATGAAGTTGTAGCCGTCGTTGAAGTCACCGGTCCAGCCCAGCATGTGCAGGGCGCAGGAGCCGGCCTCGGTGGCGTCCAGGTAGTCCGGGGCCCACTTCATGGCCTTCGGGACGACCGTGATGCCGGCCTTCTCGAGGTCGGCCTTCATCAGCTCGAACATGTCCTGCGGGGCAGGCATGTAGGGGCGGGTGACCTCGGTCGGGTAGCAGAACTCGACGGAGAGCTTGCTCTCGCCGGCGCCCTTGAGGAGCTGCTTCGCCTTGGCGGTGTCGAAGGCGAACTCCTTCACCTTGTCCGAGTAGCCGGCGACCGTGTCGGGCATGAACTGCGTGGCGACCTTGCCGCCCTCGGGCAGCTGGGTCTTGACGATGTTCTCGCGGTCGATGGCGTGCGCGATGGCCTGGCGGACCTCGGGCTTCTGCAGCGCCTTGTTCTTCGACTGGGTCATGCCCACGTAGAAGAGGTTGAAGACGTCACGGGTCGGGACCTCGTAGCCCTCGCCCTCCAGCGTCTTGATGTCGGCGGGTGCGACCAGGTCGTATCCGTCGATGTCACCGGCCTGGAGCGCCTGGCGGCGGCCCTCCTCGGTGTCGATCGTGCGGAAGACCAGGTTCTTCACCTTGGCCTTGTCGCCCCAGTAGCCGTCGAAGCGCTCGAGGCTGACTTCCTTGTTGCTCTTGTTCCACTTGGTGATCTTGTACGGGCCGGTGCCGGCGACCGTGCCGGCCTCCTGGCTGTACTTGGGGTACGTGATCGCGTCGCCCTTGGCGGTCGCGTCCTGCTTCTCGTACTCCTTGAGGGCCTTCGGCGAGTGGATCGCCAGGGCCTGCAGCGAGAAGCCGCCGGGCAGGTTCGCCGAGGGCTCGTTGACCTCGATGACCGCCGTGTTGGCGTCCTTCGCGGTGCAGGACTTGTAGTTCGCCGCGGGCGCCTCGGCGTCCTCGTTCTTCGCGAAGCCGCCCATGATGGACTGCCAGTAGTACGAGACCGCGCTGGACTGGTACGTGCCCGCCCAGTTGAACCAGTGGTCGTAGTTCGCGCAGACCGCGTCGGCGTCGAACGTCTCGCCGTCGTGGAACTTCACGTCCTTGCGCAGGTTGAACGTCCACACCGTGCCGGCGGCGTTGCTCTCCCACGTCTCGGCCAGTCCGCCGACGAGCTTGCTGCCGCCGGACTCGTGCTCGAGGAGGGCTTCGAACGCCTGACGCGTGACCCGGAAGGTCTCACCGTCGCTGGCGAGCGCGGGGTCGAGGGACCCGGGGTCGCCCGCACCGGCGAAGACGAAGGTGTCCTTCGCTCCGTCCTTGGCATCGTTGTCCCGCTCACTGGAGCAGCCCGTGGCGATCAGACCGACGGCCACGGCCGCCGTGATCGCCCGAACGGTTCGGGACTTGTTTATTCGCATGGTGGGTCCACCCCAGGTCAGCAGTGTGTGGAGAGGCATTGATTGGCCCGAACACTACATTCGCGAAGCAGTGCGGAGAACAGTCCGCATAGCGGTGATACCTACCTGAGACCCGGACACTCAACAAAGCGGACAGATACGGGACATCCTGCCCGCGCTTGTTAACCGGTTCGAAATCAGGACCAGTTCAGTGGAGCTGTGACGGCGGGTAGCCGTACCCGGGAGCGGCGGCGGGCGGCGGGCCCGCCTGGGCGTGCGCCTCGCGGTCGTAGAACGGTCGGGAGTTCGCGCGCAGCCACATCGCGACCGGATCGTATTCGTCGGACATCGAGACGGTGGAGACCGGCAGCCCGTCGGGAACGACGCCGATCGACTGCCGCATCATCGCGCGGACCGAGTCGACGGAGGGCCGGCCCGTGTCGTAGAGGTCGAGTCCGATCGCGAGGTACGGGGCGCCGAGCGCGGGCTGTACCCAGGCGCGGCGCAGTGCGCGGACGGCCGGGGTGCGGTGGGCGTTGTGCGACAGGAGGGCGTAGAACTGCGGGATCTCGATGGCGGGTTCCGTCAGCCGCAGCGGGCCGGCCGGCATCCGGTCGAGGCCCGTCGCGATGCGGCGCAGGTCGAGCCAGGGGATGCCGAGGCCGCCGCCGGGGGCGTGCGGGTTGAGCCAGATGCCCCAGCGGTCGGGGAAGAGGGCGCGCGCGATGTCGCGGCCGGTGATCAGCTCGTGGGCCCTGTTCCAGCCGCTGGCCGAGAGCTCCTGGGCGGAGGTCACACAGGGGGCGTAGCCGAGGCCTTCGACCTCCATGTTGCCGTACTGGGCGTCGGGCGAGCCCGCCGTGCCGTGCCAGAGCAGCATCCAGATCCGGCCCTCGGACAGCGCCCGCAGCAGCGCCTCGTACGCGTCGAGGCGTCCGGGGGTCACCTGCCGCAGCATGTGCTCGACCTCTCCGGCCGCCGCGGTGCCTGACGCACTCACCCTGGGTCCCGCCCCTCATCGATCCGCTGTCCGCTGTCTCGCGGTGTCGTTCCGCCGCGCCCGGGCACACGGGGCGACCTCGCCATCAAACCAGCTTATGTGCCGTCCCTGACACCGGCTCGACGTCACGGGCGGCGTGTGCTCAGTGCCCCTCGCGCCGGTAGAACGGCCTGACCTTGTCCGACATCCAGTCACCCACCGGGTCCTGGGTCACGTCGAGAAGGACGAGATTGACCGGCCAGGGAGCCTGGACCCGGCCCAGGGCGCGGCCCAGGGCGTCCAGCGGGGCGCTCTGCCCGGCGCCGTCCCAGGTGGCGCATTCGACGCCGACGAAGAGGACCGGGTCGCCGCCCTCGATGCTGGCCAGTGCCCGGCGGGCGGTGCTCACCACGCCGATGTCCTGGAATTCGGCGGCCACCGCGGCGAGGAAGTCGACGGGGTCCTCCTTCCAGTCCGGCTCGTACAGCCGCACCCGCCCACCACCACCGGGCCCGTCCAGCGGGGTGCGTCCGGCCTTGCAGAGCTCGGCCACGGCCGGGGGCGGCAGCGGTACGCCGACGGCCCCGCCCGGGTTGACCGCGATGCCCAGCTGGGGCGGGAGTCCGCGGGCGAACTCCCGGGCGGGCGCCACGGCGAAGGACATGTGGGAGCCGACGCAGTGCAGGAACTGCGCCTCGGAGCTGAACACGGGGACGTAGGCGCCACCGTCGATGTCGACCGTCGGCAGGTCCAGGTCGGGGCTGTCGGGTCCGCCACCGTTCGGGAGGGGGACCCAGACCTGGCTGCGGCCGAGGACCTCGACGAGCCGGCTTCCGGCCCCGGGCACGCCGAGGGCCGCGCTGAGCACTTCTTCGAGCTCGTTGGCCGGCCATCCGTGCTGCGGATGGACGTGGGCCTGGGCCGGAATGTCCACGGTGTGTGTCCCCTTCTCGCCATGCTGTGCGGCAGAAACCTTAGACGAGCCGCGCCCGGACGGCGGTGACAGGGACGACGACGCGGGCCGGGACCGCCGTACCGTCCAGATTCCGGACAGCCGGACGGCGATTCCCGGCCTATGCGTCTGCAAACGAGACCAGGGTGATCGCCGCGGCGGCCTCACGGTCGAGGAGCACCGCGGAGGCGCAGCCCGGCGGCAGCAGTCCGTCCTCGGTGTCGCGCAGCAGGCGCCCCACCGCGCGCCGGTGGCGGGCGAAGGCGTAGCCCGAGACCCCGCGGCCGCGCTCCCGCTGCCCCTCCCTGGCCACCTGCGGGGTGACGTCGAGCAGGACGAGGTGCAGGGTGCCGGTGCGCCGTCGGGCCGCGCGCGCCAGCCACCGCCGCACCCATGCCTGCGTACCGCAGTCGTGCACGACGACGGATCCGCCGGAGCGCAGCGCCCGCCACAGCCCGAAGTAGTGCGCGACGCGCACCAGGGGGCGGTACAGGGCGTACGGGAGTAAGCCGGGCAGCGAGGCCGCCCAGCGGTCCCTGGTGTCCTGGGAGTCGATCGCGTGTTCCCGGACCGCGCGCCGGATCAGCGTCGACTTCCCGCTGCCGGGCAGCCCGGAGACCACCACCACGTCGCCCGCCGCGAAGTCCAGGCTGCGCGGGCCTTGCCCGCCCCGGCCCCGCAGGTCACGCACCACCGGGGCGTGCGCGCCCGGAAGCTCCCGGGCGGGTGCCCCCTGCTGTGCGGGCATCGCACCGCGCGCTGCTCCTGTAGTTGTCACGTAGCGCTGCAACGTCATCGCCCTCCCCCTGCCGAGTCACCCACACCTGACCTCCCGAGAAGTGTAAAGAAAAGGTAATGCGGCACAACCGGTTACGGCTGTACGGGCCGTGCCGGGCGCGCCGCCGTGCGGGTGCCTTCCGGCCGCGGGCCGCCCGTACGGATCCGGACACCCCACTCTCCCGCAATGCGTGCGATGATGACCCCGCCAACTCCATACCGGCCGTTTGAATCCGCGCGGGAGAGTCCCGGTCACTGTGTGCACCGGGCGCCGAAGGAGCAAGTTCCTCCCTTGAATCTCTCAGGCCCCGTACCGCGCGGATGAGGCAGATCTGAAAAGCGGGCCGTTCTGCGGCTCCACCCAAGGTGCAAGCCGACCCCGGAGGGGCTGACCCGTTCAGACCCCCTCCCGGACCCTTTCAGGGGGTCCCGGCGAACCTCTCAGGTTCCGATGACAGATGGGGAGGGATCGTCCTCTGTCGTCATGCCCTGGAGCCGTATCCATGAGCACTGCCCCCGCCTCCCGTCTCACCGCCCTCGACGCGCTGCACCGTTCGCTGGGCGCGACCATGACCGACTTCGCGGGCTGGGACATGCCCCTGCGCTACGCCAGTGAGCGCGACGAGCACAACGCCGTGCGTACCCGGGCCGGTCTCTTCGACCTGTCGCACATGGGCGAGATCACCGTGACCGGACCGCAGGCGGCGTCCTTCCTGAATTACGCCCTGGTCGGCAACATCGCCACCGTGGGCCCGGGGCGGGCCCGCTACACGATGATCGTCGCCGAGGACGGCGGGATCCTGGACGACCTGATCGTCTACCGCCTCGGCGAGACCGAGTACATGATCGTCGCGAACGCGGGCAACGCCCAGACCGTCCTGGACACGCTCGTCGGGCGTGCCGGGGCCTTCGACGCCGAGGTGCGGGACGACCGGGACGCGTACGCGCTGCTCGCCGTCCAGGGACCCGGGTCCCCCGCGATCCTGAAGTCGGTCACGGACGCCGACCTGGACGGACTGAAGTACTACGCGGGCCTGCCGGGCACGGTCGCCGGCGTCCCGGCGCTCATCGCGCGCACCGGCTACACCGGCGAGGACGGCTTCGAGCTCTTCGTCTCCCCGGAGCACGCCGAGCAGCTGTGGAAGGCCCTCACCGAGGCGGGTGCCCCGCACGGCCTGATCCCGTGCGGTCTCTCCTGCCGCGACACGCTGCGCCTGGAGGCGGGCATGCCGCTGTACGGGCACGAGCTGACCACCGCGCTGACCCCCTTCGACGCGGGTCTCGGCCGGGTCGTGAAGTTCGAGAAGGAGGGCGACTTCGTCGGGCGCGAGGCGCTGGAGGCCGCCGCCGAGCGGGCCGAGACCGCTCCGCCGCGCAAGCTGGTCGGCCTGGTCGCCGAGGGCCGCAGGGTCCCGCGCGCCGGGTTCTCCGTCGTCGCCGGGGGTCAGGTCGTCGGCGAGGTCACCTCGGGCGCCCCCTCCCCCACGCTGGGCAGGCCGATCGCCATGGCGTACGTGGACGCGGCGTACGCCGCGCCCGGCACCGAGGGTGTCGCCGTCGACATCCGGGGCGCGCACGAACCGTACGAGGTCGTGGCGCTGCCCTTCTACAAGCGCGAGAAGTAGTCCCGCTCGCCCGGGACGTGACGTAGTCCCGTCTCACCACGCAAGACCACCGTTCATCAGCACTCCCCCGCGTACAGGAGAATTCAGACCATGAGCAACCCCCAGCAGCTGCGGTACAGCAAGGAGCACGAGTGGCTGTCGGCCCTCGAGGACGGCGTGGCCACGGTCGGCATCACCGAGTTCGCGGCCAACGCGCTCGGGGACGTCGTCTACGCGCAGCTCCCGGAGGTCGGTGACACGGTGACCGCGGGCGAGACCTGCGGCGAGCTGGAGTCGACCAAGTCGGTCAGCGACCTGTACTCGCCGGTGACCGGCGAGGTGACCGCGGCGAACCAGGACGTCGTGGACGACCCGTCGCTGGTGAACTCCGCCCCCTTCGAGGGCGGCTGGCTGTTCAAGGTGCGTGTCGCGGAGGAGCCGAAGGACCTTCTCTCCGCCGACGAGTACACCGAGTTCTCCGGTAACTGAGACCCAAGGGACCACCTGATGTCGCTTCTGAACTCCTCCCTCCACGAGCTGGACCCGGACGTCGCCGCCGCCGTCGACGCCGAGCTCCACCGCCAGCAGTCCACCCTCGAGATGATCGCCTCGGAGAACTTCGCTCCGGTCGCGGTCATGGAGGCTCAGGGCTCCGTCCTCACCAACAAGTACGCCGAGGGCTACCCGGGCCGCCGTTACTACGGCGGCTGTGAGCACGTCGACGTGGTCGAGCAGATCGCCATCGACCGCATCAAGGCGCTCTTCGGCGCCGAGGCCGCGAACGTCCAGCCGCACTCCGGTGCGCAGGCGAACGCCGCCGCGATGTTCGCGCTGCTGAAGCCGGGCGACACGATCATGGGCCTGAACCTCGCCCACGGCGGTCACCTGACCCACGGCATGAAGATCAACTTCTCCGGCAAGCTCTACAACGTGGTCCCGTACCACGTGGACGACACCGGTGTCGTGGACATGGCCGAGGTCGAGCGCCTGGCCAAGGAGTCCAAGCCGAAGCTGATCGTGGCCGGCTGGTCCGCGTACCCGCGTCAGCTCGACTTCGCCGCCTTCCGCCGCATCGCGGACGAGGTCGGCGCGTACCTGATGGTCGACATGGCGCACTTCGCCGGCCTGGTCGCCGCGGGGCTGCACCCGAACCCGGTGCCGCACGCCCACGTGGTCACGACCACCACGCACAAGACCCTCGGCGGTCCGCGCGGCGGCGTGATCCTGTCGACGCAGGAGCTCGCCAAGAAGATCAACTCCGCGGTCTTCCCCGGTCAGCAGGGCGGCCCGCTGGAGCACGTGATCGCCGCCAAGGCGGTCTCGTTCAAGATCGCGGCGGGCGAGGAGTTCAAGGAGCGGCAGCAGCGCACCCTGGACGGCGCCCGCATCCTGGCCGAGCGGCTGGTCCAGCCGGACGTCTCCGAGGTGGGCGTCTCCGTCCTCTCCGGCGGTACGGACGTCCACCTGGTCCTCGTCGACCTGCGCAACTCCGAGCTGGACGGCCGGCAGGCGGAGGACCGGCTCCACGAGCTGGGCATCACGGTCAACCGGAACGCCATCCCGAACGACCCGCGGCCCCCGATGGTCACCTCCGGTCTCCGGATCGGTACGCCGGCCCTGGCGACCCGTGGCTTCCAGGCCGAGGACTTCACCGAGGTCGCGGAGATCATCGCCTCCGCGCTCAAGCCGGCCTACGACGCCGACGACCTCAAGGCCCGTGTGAGCGCGCTCGCCGGGAAGTTCCCGCTGTACCCCGGCCTCAAGTAGGTCACCCGCAGTTCGCACGCCGGGTGGGGGCACCGCGCACACTGAAGAGTGAGCACGGTGCCCCCACCCCTGTCCCCGCGCTCTTCGTGCCCACCGGCCCGTCCCGCACCACCCGGCAGACAACGGCGTCTACCAACCCCTTAGGAGTACTCCCGTGGCCATCTCGGTCTTCGACCTCTTCTCGGTCGGCATCGGCCCGTCCAGCTCCCACACCGTCGGCCCGATGCGCGCGGCCCGCATGTTCGCCCGCCGCCTCAAGAACGAGGGCCTGCTGGCCCACACCACGTCGATACGGGCGGAGCTGTACGGCTCGCTCGGCGCGACCGGCCACGGCCACGGCACCCCCAAGGCGGTCCTGCTCGGTCTGGAGGGCGAGTCGCCCCGCACCGTCGACGTGGAGGGTGCCGACGCCCGTGTCGAGGTGATCCGCTCCACGGGGCGCATCAACCTCCTCGGCATGCACGAGATCCCCTTCGACGCCGACGAGCAGCTGGTCCTGCACCGCCGCAAGGCGCTGCCGTACCACGCCAACGGGATGACGGTCCTCGCGTACGACCACGAGGGCGCCACGCTCCTGGAGAAGACGTACTACTCGGTCGGCGGCGGCTTCGTCGTCGACGAGGACGCGGTGGCCGGCGAGAACCCGATCGTCCCGGACGACACCGTCCTCAGGCACCCCTTCCGCACCGGCGACGAGCTGCTGCGGCTCGCCCGTGAGACGGGTTTGTCCATCTCCTCCCTGATGCTGGAGAACGAGAAGGCCTGGCGCACCGAGGACGAGATCCGCACCGGCCTCCTGGAGATCTGGCGCGTCATGCAGGCCTGTGTCTCGCGCGGCATGTCCCGCGAGGGCATCCTGCCCGGCGGCCTGAAGGTCCGCCGCCGCGCCGCGAACTCGGCCCGTCAGCTGCGTGCCGAGGGCGATCCGCAGGCGCACGCGATGGAGTGGATCACCCTCTACGCGATGGCCGTCAACGAGGAGAACGCCGCGGGCGGCCGTGTCGTGACCGCCCCGACGAACGGCGCCGCGGGCATCATCCCGGCCGTCCTGCACTACTACATGAACTTCGCCGCCGGCGGCTGCACCGAGACGGAGAAGGACGACAGCGTCGTCCGCTTCCTGCTGGCCGCCGGAGCCATCGGCATGCTCTTCAAGGAGAACGCCTCGATCTCCGGCGCCGAGGTCGGCTGCCAGGGCGAGGTCGGCTCCGCCTGCTCCATGGCGGCGGGCGCCCTCGCCGAGGTCCTGGGCGGCTCCGCCGAGCAGGTGGAGAACGCGGCCGAGATCGGCATGGAGCACAACCTCGGCCTGACCTGCGACCCGGTGGGCGGCCTGGTCCAGATCCCCTGCATCGAGCGCAACGGCATGGCGGCCGTGAAGGCGGTCACGGCGGCCAGGATGGCGCTGCGCGGCGACGGCAGCCACAAGGTCTCCCTCGACAAGGTCATCAAGACCATGAAGGAGACGGGCGCGGACATGAGCGTCAAGTACAAGGAGACCGCGCGCGGCGGGCTCGCGGTGAACATCATCGAGTGCTAGGAAGACAGGCCCTGACCAGCGCGTCCGTACCTTTCGGCGCTGTCAGGCCTGCCCTGCTCACCTGGCGGAATGTCCCCGAAAGGTCCCTGGGACAGACGTGAAAGTCCCCGAAAAGTCCGCGGGACGTCCCCCGAGGGGCCTCGCTGGTCGCGGTTCGAGTCGGCCACGCAAGGTAGGGGGATCAGGCGAGGTCGATGTTCTCCGCCTGGGGGCCCTTCTGGCCCTGAGTGACGTCGAACGTCACGGCTTGGCCCTCCTGGAGCTCACGGAAGCCCGAGGAGTTGATCGCCGAGTAGTGGGCGAAGACGTCCGGGCCGCCAGCGTCCTGGGCGATGAAGCCGAAGCCCTTCTCCGCGTTGACCCACTTCACGGTTCCCGTAGCCATGTCTCGTGCCTTCCAGTCGGTGAACGCCTCCCACACGATGCGGAAGGCGGAGGTGATCGCCCTGGTTCCTGCGGCACAGCACGGTCCACCCCGACCGGCGCACTTCTCGGCCCGCCCTCCCGACGCCTGCCCACACCAGCGGTGCGCGGTGCGCGAAGTAGCCGTGGCCACCGGCCTGGCAGGCTCCATGAGCCGGCTGATGGCACCGAGAATGAGTCAGTACTCGTCAGCTGACCCGAAGAGCGACCGCCAGCGTCAGTTCGAGGACCCGGTGTGGCGATGCGAGATCCGGAAACAGCTCCCGCAGCTGCGTCATCCGGTACCGGACTGTCTGCGGATGGACGAACAACGCCGCCGCCACCTCATCCCGCCTGCCCTGGTGCAGCAGCCACGCCCGCAACGTCTCCTCCAGGCGTCGTGCGGTCGCGACAGGCAAGGTCCGCAGCGGTGCGAGGGCTCGGGCACGAAGGTCTGCGAACGCGTCCAGGTCGGCGCTCAGCATCAGCTCGGGCAGGTGGTCCTCGGTGTCGCGAATATCGGAGGAGAGGGAGCGCGCGCGTACGGCTCGTGCGTACGAGGCGGACGCACGAGTCCATGGTCGGGCCGGGCCGACCACGGCGGTGCGGTCGGTCAGCTGCCGCAAGAGGTGTGATCGGTCCGCATCGGGGACGAGCAGCACACCGGTGGCGTCCGGTAGATCGTCGAGGACGAGGGTGCTCGGGTCGAGCGCGCGGTAGGCAGGCCGGGCCTGGGCGGCGGGCAGCAGGACCGCGGTCAGCGAAACCGGGGGCTGCCACCCGGCCCGTTGAACAGAGGCCAGCAGCACGTCCGGGCTCGCGCCGGCGAGGAGGTCGCGGGCCAGGTGTTCCAGGTGGCGCTCGTGGGCCCTGCCCCGGGCGGCCAGTTCGTCGGCGTGGCCCGCGGCGCTCGCGGCGGAGAGCTCGTCGATGTACGCGAAGGTCAGCTCGGCGAACTTGGCGACCTCGGCGGCGGGCAGACCTGCGGGTACGGCACCCGCTGCCAGGCATCGCCAGGCCACGCGGGCGCCGACGCGGTACGCGCTGAGCAGGGCGTCCATCGAACGGCCGGAGCGCACCTCGCCGCGGCCCAGCTCGTAGGCCGCGTCACCGGCGTCGCCGCCTGTGGCGTTCCCGCTCGCGAGGTCCAGGTAGTGCCCCAGGGCGGTGCGGACGGCTCGGCGGATGGTGCCGCCCATACGGCCCGAAAGGGCGTTGGCGTAGGGAGGGACCTCGTCGATGATCGCCTGGACGACCTCGTCGGCGGTGGTCTTCAGCGCGGCCCGAAGTGCGGTGACCGTCGTCTCGTCCAGGGCCAGTTCGCTGGCCCTCCGGGTTGCATGGCTCACGTTTTGTTCCCTACGAACAATTCAGCCGACCAGATTCACATCCTACGGTCAGGACTTTACGCCTTGAGGCGCAGCAAGCTGGAGACATGACGAGTGCAGCCCTCCGCAGCAGGGCGTGGAAACTGCTGGAGATGGTCACGACGCCGCTGCTGCCGTCGGACTACCTCGACCTGGTCAGCCCGCTGCGTGCGGGCGCCGACTTGCGTGGGCGCATCGAGGCCGTGCACCCCGAGACGGGTGACGCCGCGACCATCGTGATCAGGCCGGGACGGGGCTGGCGCGGCCACACAGCCGGTCAGTACGTGCGGATCGGGGTCGACGTCGACGGGGTGCGCCTGTGGCGTGCCTACTCCATCACCTCGCCGACGAACCGCCAGGACGGCCGCCTCACGATCACCGTGAAGGCGATCCCGGACGGCAAGGTCAGCGGCCACCTGGTCCGCAGAGCGAAACCGGGCACCCTGATCCAGCTCGACCAGCCGACCGGTGACTTCGTGCTGCCGCAGGCCAAGCCCGCCAAGGTGCTCTACCTGACGGCCGGCAGCGGCATCACGCCCGTGATGGGCATGCTGCGCGACATCGAGTTCGACGACGTCGTCATGGTCCACTGCGCGCCACAGCCGCAAGACGTGATCTTCCGCAACGAACTGCACGACCTGGTCGCGGACAAGAAGCTGCGGCTCACCGAGGTGCACACCGACACAGACGGCATGCTCGACATCGCCCGTCTCGACGCACTCGTGCCCGACTGGGCCGAGCGCGAGACCTGGGCTTGCGGGCCCACGGGCCTGCTGGACGCCGCCGAAGAGCACTGGACCGGGCACGGTGTACAAGAGCGCCTGCACACCGAACGCTTCCGCCCCAGCGTCGTCGTCGCCGGCGCCGGCGGCGCGGTCACGTTCAGCGCCACCGGCAAGACCGTCGACGCGGACGGCGCCACGCCGTTGCTGGACATCGGCGAGGAGGCCGGCGTGCTCATGCCCTCCGGGTGCCGCATGGGCATCTGCTTCGGCTGCGTCACGCCGCTCAAGGCGGGCGCCGTCCGCGACCTGCGCACCGGCGAGATCACCGAGGCCGAGCCGGGCGTCCTCATCCAGACCTGTGTGTCCGCCGCGGCGGGCCCCTGCGACATCGAACGGTAGGAGCATCTTGACCGCCATCGACCCCACCGCCCACCTGACCGCGGAGCAGATCGAGGAGCTTGGCCGCGAACTGGACGCCATTCGCGACGAGGTGATCGCCGGCCGCGGCGAGAAAGACGCCGCCTACATCCGCAAGGTCATCTCGGCGCAGCGCAAGCTCGAGCTGGCCAGCAGGGGCGTGCTGCTGTTCTCGCTCTTCCCGCCCGCGTGGCTGATCGGCACCGCCGGGCTGTCCGTGGCGAAGATCATGGACAACATGGAGATCGGCCACAACGTCCTGCACGGCCAGTGGGACTGGATGCGAGACCCGAAGATCCACTCCACCACCTGGGAGTGGGATCACGTCTCGCCGTCCGAGCAGTGGAAGCACTCGCACAACGAGCTGCACCACACGTACACGAACGTGATCGGCAAGGACAACGACCTCGGCTACGGCATCATGCGCGTCGACGAGGACCAGAAGTGGCACCCGTTCCACCTCGGCCAGCCGCTGTGGAACTTCATCAACGCCTGCTTCTTCGAGTACGGCATCGCCGCCTACGACCTGGACCTCGGCAAGAACCTGAGCAAGCGCCGCCGCGAGGACCCGGAGTTCCGCGCGCAGGCCAAGGCCGTGGGCCGCAAGATCCGCAAGCAGGTGCTCAAGGACTACGTGATCCACCCGCTGCTGTCGGGCCCGTCGTTCCTCACCACGCTCGCCGCCACGTTCACCGCGAACCTGGTCCGCAACATCTGGTCCCACTCGGTGATCATGTGCGGGCACTTCCCCGAGGGCGTGCAGGTCTTCGAGCGCCGGTCGATCAAGGACGAGACGCGCGGCCAGTGGTACCTGCGCCAGATGATGGGCTCGGCGAACATCAGCGGCAGCACGGCCATGCACTTCATGACCGGCAACCTGTCACACCAGATCGAGCACCACCTGTTCCCGGACCTGCCGAGCAACCGGTACGCCGAGGTCGCGGTGAAGGTGCGCGCGCTGTTCGAGAAGTACGAGCTGGAGTACGTCACCGGCCCGCTGCCCAAGCAGGTGTTCTCCGCGTGGCACAAGGTCTTCCGGCTCTCGCTGCCGAACAAGAAGCCCAAGGCCAAGGCGCCGGACCGCGAGCAGGAGCTCGTCGCGGCCTGATTCCCGGTATGGGTTCAGGTCTTTCGGCCGTACCGGCGGCACCGCGGCTTCGGTGAGATCCGCCGCGGACGTGGACGGCCGCGACATGACGACACGGGACCCGGGCAGCCCGGTGCCCGGCTGCGCTGCCTGGACATGTGCCAGGAGCTCAGCACACAGCCCTCGGCGAGGTGTTGTCGTGCGCTGCCCTGCCGTGGTCGGGCCGGTAGCCGGGGCGCGTACGCGCGCTCGGTTTGCCGGCGGGCGGGCTGGGTGCAGGGCATGGACATGACGTGGACACTGCCGGAATCGGTGCTCGCCGCCCCCTGTGTCCGACCTGCGCTGCAGCCGGGGGGCGGGTGAGCCGAAGTGCGATGGATTCCGGGCCCTGTGCCCTGGTCTCCCGCGTGCTCTCCAGGCGCGGCAACGAGATACTTCCGGCGTTTCCGGAGATCGGGCCGGGGCCGCGCGGTTGCCGGACGCGACCGCGCTGGACGGCGAGCTGGCCGTACGGGACGCCGCGGGCCGCCTCGCGTCCGAGAGGCTGCGGAACCGGCTTGCCCGGCGCTGTGCCGGGCGCCCACCGCAATGGCCCCGGAAATGCCGACGGATATGGGCAGACCCGACCGTTCCGTGATCAGGTGGATCTTCGAGCCGTACTTGCCCCGGTCGACAGGATTCGGACCTGTCAGGTCCCCCTTTTCAGTGCCCGCACGTCCCCCGGGTCGATCGCGCACCGCGACCAGTCCAGCTCGCCGCGGACACCGAGTTCGTCGAGGACCAGGCGGTGGAGCTTGGCCCACACCCTGGCCTTCGACCACTCCGAGAACCGCCGGTGGGCGGTCGCTCCGGACGGGCCGAACAACGCTGAAGGCAGCTGCTGCCAGGTACGACCCGACGTGGCCACGAAGACGATCGCGGTCAGCGCTTCCCGGTCGCCGTGCCGACGCCGACCACCGCCCTGCGGCCGCGACGGCGCCTCAGGCACCACCCGGTGGAACAACGCCCACAACTCGTCCGGCACCAACCACTCGACGATCCCCACCATGACTCACAGACTTGACTCACAGACTTCCGAGTCACCCGAATGAGATGGCTTCCTATGCCGGGTCTTTGGCAGTCACCTGGCGTTTGGTGAACCGGTGCCACCAGTGGCGACGTCGGGGATGCACTGCGCGACCCATCCGGCGGCCGATCAGCAGGTAACCGATGAGGGCACCCGTGGTGTTGAGCAGTACATCATCGACGTCGAAGGCGCGCCCGGTAATGAGGGCGCCTTGGACGAGTTCGACGAGGACCATCACGAAAGCGGTGGCCGCCGCTACGCGGACCAGTCCTCGCGTTCGAGGTACCAGGACCGGCAGCAGCACACCGAACGGAATCCCCATCACGATATTGCCGCCGAGCTGCTTGACTGTGTCAGGGGCCATGGGATGCGCGAGATACGCACGGATGGAGTCACCAGGACGCAGGTTATTGTGCGTCAGCGACACGGATGCCGTCGAGGGTTCCAGAGTCAGCCGGGCCAGAACCACCGCGAATACGACCGTCCCCGCGAAGGCCAGCATCATGGCCAGCACCCGGCCGAGCGTAGACAGGGGAGGTTTTCCGGGAACCCGCTCCCCAGGATTCTCCGCGGTCTTCTTGTCACGCAGGACTATCCGCGCCATTACGAGCTCCCAGCCAGGGTTGGTTTGCTTGGACGTTCCGATACCCGAACTGTGGGGCGGAGCGCTTCGCGACGGTTCACGCAGGTACCGTGCCTGGGCCGCCGGCGTGTCCGTACAGGTCGGCTCGTCCAGGAGACGGTGGGCGAGCATGGGGCGCTACAGCTCGTCGTCGTCGGGTACCTCAGCGACCGTGGCGGACATTGACCACGGATGAGTTTTTGATTGTGTCATGGCCGGGTTCGCCGGCGCGACGCCCAGGTGGTTTTGGTCCTTTCCATCGGCGACCTCAGCCGGCGGCCAGCGAGTGGAGACGGGATCACGACCGACGGCCCGGGGCGGGCTCGCGGTGAACATCGTCGAGTGCTGAGGGCGAGAAGCGCCTGACCAGTGGGTTGGCGGGTTCGACCTGGTCAGTGCCCTCCCCGCCCACGGAGTCGGTCGGACTCCTGGTCACGGCCGCCGGGTCGCAGTGGCCTCACCCGAGGGCTTCCCGTCGCCTCCGCAGCCGTTCGGCGAGCTCACCTCGAAGTTGAGCTTTTTCCTCGGCTCGCGGGCGCAGTCGGCCCTGTTGCCGAGGAGCCGGACGGTACCTCGGCAGCCGGGTCCCGGACAGCTGGTGGTCCCTTCGGATGGCCGGCCGCTCCTCCGGTGAGACGGAGGATTCGGGGCGCTCGGTGTGGTTGCCCGGGGCGACCGGCCCCGCCCCAGGTGATGGGTGGTCGCGGTGTCCGCCGGCCGTGTGAGGGGCCATTCGTCCACGGACGCGTGCCGGCCATCCGTGCGGTTCGCCGTCCTGACGGTCAGAAGCTGTTCCGTTACCGCCCGGTCACCGTTGAGCTCGACCCGGCCCATATGGCGACACCGTTCCGACCGTCCGGTCGGTATTCCCCTTCAGGGTGAAGTCGACGCGTGACTCGTCCTTCATCACGGTCGGCACCCTCACACGGACCCTCACCCGACCGTCCCCGGGTCGGCCCCGGCCGGCCGCCGCGCACCGCGCCGCGCGGGTGGACGCACCGGGCGCGCGACGAGGTGCTGGGGCGAGGAGGTGGAAGCCTCTTCCGGGCGGCCTTCGAGGCCGTCCGTCCGCCGGGTACGGACGGGGGGGGAAAGACTGAACCCTCCGCCGGACGCGGCTTCCCCCGGGGGCCGTTGATTGTGATCAGGTCGAGTCCCGATATCGAGGACAGAGCACGGTCGATCGACGACGATCAGGTGCAGTAGCGGTCAAAAAGTGACCAGATCTTTCGAACTGCCGAAGCGGCAGTCATCATCCTCGGGGATCCCACGTGCGAGCGAAGCGAAGAATATGGGCCACGGCTGCCGTTGCGACGACGGCTGTGGCAGGTGTCCTGGTGTTCGAAGGGGTGACCGGTACGTCCGGTTCCCCCGGTGATCCGGACGCCAAGTCCACCCAGACCCGGGCCGATGTGCGCCGCACCGCGCTGAAGGTGTCGGAGGACGGGACCACGGCGTCCCTGCGGCAGCCGGATTCCCGGCCGTTCAGCATGCTCGGCGTCACCTGGACCGACCCGTCGGCCGAGGTGACGGGCACGGTGGAGGCGCGTACACGGTCGGCCGCGTCCGGCGACTGGTCGGCCTGGCTGCCCCTCGACACGGAGGTCGACGGCCGTACGGAGGCCGGGCGCTCCGGGGTACGGGGCAGCACCGAGCCCCGCTGGGTGGGGCCGTCGGACGGCGTGGAGGTCCGGGTGTCCGCGGGGAGCGGCACATCGGCAGGGCTGCCCGCGGGCCTGCGGCTGGACACCGTGGACCCGGGCCGGGCGTCCGGGGTCGAGCCGGCCGCGTACGCCCTCGACCCCTCCGACGAAACGACGGAGCCGGACCCGCCCGCCGACCCGTCCGCGGAACCCTCACCCGAGGTCAGCACCGAGCCCGCTCCCGGGACCACGGAGCCGACGCCCGAAGAGACCCCCGGCGTCCCGACGGAGGGGCCCCCGAGCACGGAGCCGAGCACGAGTGAGTCGTCGTCGGCCCCGCCGGAGTCGCCCTCCCCCACCGCCGAGCCCACCGCGACGCTGCCGCCGCCGCTGCCGTCCACCGTGCCGCAGCCGCCTGTCGTCAGCCGGGCCGGCTGGGGCGCTGACGAGTCACTCAACGACGAGTCGCCCGACTACATGGACAAGGTCAAGGCCGTCTTCGTCCATCACACCGCGCAGACCAACTCCTACTCCTGCGCCGACTCGGCGGCGATCGTGCGCGGACTGCACGCGTACCACGTCCAGTCCAACGGCTGGAAGGACCTCGGCTACAACTTCGTGGTCGACAAGTGCGGCACGGTCTTCGAGGGCCGCAAGGGCGGCGTGGACCGCGCGGTCCTGGGCGCGCACACCTACGGATTCAACCGGGAGACGGCGGGCATCGCCGTCATCGGTATGTACACCGACTCCTCGGCCGCGAGCGCCGCGACGACGGCGGTGGCCCGGGTCTCCGCGTGGAAGCTCGGCCAGTACGGCGGCGATCCGGCGGGCACGACCTCGCTGACCGCCGGAGCGGACGGGAACAACTTCGCCGGCAAGAAGTTCACCGCGGGCACGGCCTACCCGTTCAGCCAGATCTCCGGACACCGGGACGGCTTCAACACCCAGTGCCCCGGGGGCGCTCTTCAGGCCCAACTGCCCGCCATCCGCGGCCAGGCGGCGGGCCCTGTCACCGGACTGGCCGTCAAGTCCGTGACAGGCGCGGCACTTTCGGGCACCACCTATTACGCCAAGGCGGACATCACGGTCGGCTGGTCCGCGACCACGCCCGCCGCCCTCGTCACGAAGTACGAGCTGCTCGTCGACGGGAAGTCCGTCGCCTCCACCGCGGGCAGTGCCACGTCGGCCAAGACTGCGCTGACCGTGGGCAGCCACAAGGTGCGGGTCCGGGCCACCCACCAGTCGGGGAAGACGTCCCTGTCGGCGGAGGCGACCGTGGTCGCCGACCGGACCGCCCCGGCGTTCCCCACCAAGCCGGCCCTGTCGCTGCGCACCGGCACGGTGAACACGGCGGCCGTCCCGCTCACCCTGAAGTGGAAGGCGTCCGACGCCGTACTGCTCAGGGACGTGCGTCTGAGCGCACCGGTGGCCGCGACCTACGGCCCCACCACCACCAGCGCGTCGCACACCGCGAAGTCCGCCGTGGCGACGGCCTGGAGGATGACGGCGTACGACCGCGCGGGCAACAGCGCGGCCGCCTCGGTCACCGGGACGCCGGTCATCCTCCAGGAGTCCTCCGCGAAGAGGTCCGGCACCTGGACGACGAAGTCCTCGGCCAGTTACCTGGGCGGCAAGTCGTATGCGAGCGGCACCAAGAACGCCTCCCTGACCTGGACGTTCACCGGCCGCTCGGTCGCCTGGGTGGTGTCCCGGGCCTCGACGTCCGGGCAGGCGTACGTCTACCTGGACGGTACGAAGGTGGCGACGGTGGACCTGAAGTCCTCCACGACCAAGTACCGCCAGGCGATCTGGACGAAGTCCTGGTCGTCGGCCGCCAAGCACACGGTCAAGATCGTGGTTGTCGGCACGAAGGGGCGGCCCACCCTCACCACCGACGGCCTGGTCTACCTGAAGTAGCCGGACCGCCCCCGCCGCACCGGCGCACGCAGCGCCGGTGCGGTTCAGGCCTTGTTCTGCGAGGCCCAGAACTCGTCGAACGTGAGCTCGCCGTCACCGTTGCCGTCGTGGGTGTTGATGATCGCCTGAGCGACCGTCTCGGTGACGAACGGGTCGCCGAGCTGAGCCATCGCGCTCTTGTACTCGGACGCCGTTATCCGGCCGTCGCCGTTCTGGTCGAAGCGCTCGAATGCCTTGCGTGCCGACTCGATGTCCGCCACTGTTCCGCCCCTTCGTAAAGCACTGCTGACGGGGGTCAGATTATCCGGCACGGCCGGCGGCGGATCCTGCGGGCGTCCGGGTCGGCGGAAGACGCCGGTGCGACCGGGCGAGTGGCGGCGGGGCTGCGGGTGGACGGCCAGTCCGTGCGGCCCGCCGCCGACCGGGATCCTGGCCGGCAGCTTCCCACCGGCCGTGTCGATCGCGTAGACCTCGGCGTCGTAACGCCCGGACAGCCGGACCACCTTGCCGTCCGCCGAGACGCCGCCCATGTCGGGGCTGCCGCCACCGGGCAGGTGCCACTTCTTGGTCAACCTGTCCTTCGCGAGGTCGATCACGGAGACGGACCCCTCGTCCGGGTTGGGATGTACATCTCCTCGGAGTCCCGGCTGACGTGGACCCCGTGGCAGCCCCTGCCGGTGGGCAGCAGCTTCGGGCCGGTGAACGCCTTGCCGTCGAGCACCCACTTGCCGTGCGCCGTCATGTCGGCGCGGTCAGCAGCTCCGTGGCCGTCACCGCCCGCAGTTGGCGCCGGCTGATTTCGGTGAGGAGGAGGGGCAGTGCGGCGACGGAGTCCCGGTAGCCGAAGTGCAGGCTCACCACCGATCCGTTGCGGAGCTCGCCGGCGACCTTGCGGGTGACGGCGGCGACGCCCGGCGAGGTGAAGTCCAGGGAGTCGACGTCGTAGGACAGGACGTGCGGGTAGCCGGCCCGGCGGGCGAGGTCCTGCACGAGCGGGGTGGCGTACCGGGTGCGGGAGGGGCGGAACCAGGTGCCGATGGAGCCGGTGAGGCGCCGCAGCCGCTGGGCGCAGCCGTTGATCTCGGCGTACGCCCGTGCCTCGTCCATCGCGTTGATGTCGAGGTGGTTCTGGGTGTGGTTGCCGAGGTCGTGGCCGCCGTCGAGGATCCGGCGGGCCATGCAGGGGTGTTCGTCGAGCCAGCTGCCGACGGCCAGGACGGTGAGGCGGGCTCCGGCCCGTTCGGCTTCGGCGAGGACGGTGCGGGCGAGGACGGGGTCGCCCCGGCCGTGGAAGGTGAGGGCCACGCCTGGCCGGTCGCGGGGGCCGTGCTCGATCTGTACCGGGCGCCCGGGCAGGCGCCGGGGTACGGGGGCGGGGCGCGGGGCCGCGTGGGCCTGATGCGTGTTCCGGGCCTTCTGCGGGGTGTGGCCGACCTCGCCCGCCTGGCCGCAGCCCGCGGTGGCGGTGCCCGCGAGGAGTGCCCCGGCCGCGGCACGCAGGGTGCTGCGGCGGGGCACCGGTGTCCTGCGACCGTTCATGGGCCGTCCACCTCGCGGGTCGGTTCGGGGTGCGGAATTCCCCGAGACGCGAGACACAGTAGGGCGGAACGGACAGAACGGAAGGGAATGCGGTGCGTGACACTTTCACGGGTGGTCGATGAATCATCCCGCAGACCTCATAGGCATACAAAGAATGCCAGGCGAGTGAGCCATCACACCTGTGATTCCGAAGCGGAATCTAAATATTCATACCGTATTGACCGATTTGGGGCTTTGGCATCGAGGTCGCTCGTCTGCCATAGTCGATGGCACGACCTCCTCCGACCCGAGCCAGGTCCCACAAGCGGCCGTGGACACACCCCCCATTCCACGGCCCCCCACAGAAGCCCCCGAAGCGCCGCACCCCGGCCGACCGGGGGCTTCTGTGCGTCGCGCGGGGCCGCCTGTCGGGGCGGGGGGTCCGCTCAGCGGTCCGAGGTGCGCATTTCGAACCAGGTGGTCTTCCCGCGCGGTAAGAGGTCCACGCCCCACCGGTCGGACAGCTTGTCGACCAGGAAGAGCCCCCGGCCGCTGACGTCCATCTCCCGGACCGGCATCAGACACGGCAGCCCGCGCGAGGGGTCGCGCACCTCGATCCGGATCCAGCCGCGGCGGCGCAGCATCCGCAGTCCGAAGACCCGCGCACCGGTGTGCCGCACCGCGTTGCCGACGAGTTCGGAGACGAGGAGCACGCCGTACTCGGCGGTCTGCGGGGGCAGTGCCCACTGCCGCAGCATCACGCAGGAGGTGATCCGCCGGGCGGTGGCCGCGGACTCCGGACGCGAGGGCAGCCGGACTTCGGCCTCCGTCGGATTTCCGAACAACTCCAGCGCCTTGAACGCCTGTTCGTCCTCGACGGCCGACGTCCAGCGCGCCGCGGTCGCACCGGTACGTGGTCGCGGCTGTTCCACACCCTCAAGGCCCGCCATGCCCACCATCATGGCCGCAGGGAACGCTCCCTGTGACCGTTCCTGCCGAATCCCTCCCCCGGAACCAGTCATTCCGTGCCGGTCGTCAGGCATATGCCGTTGGCAGAATGTCACCCTCCGCAGCCGCTCCCATCTGCGGCGACGCCCGGCAGCCGGGCAATTGCACGGGCGAGGGGCGCGCCGGACCTTAAGGTTCTCTTAAGGTCCGGCTGATCCGCCCACACGGATGAACGCGCGGCGGCTCCGACCCAACTGGCGTACGGTCAGAGGAATTCGGCCTTGCCCGGACCCTCCTCCACGAAGCTGCGCATGCCGCGCTCCCGGTCCTCCGTGGCGAACAGGCCTGCGAACCAGTTCCGCTCGATCGTCAGCCCCGTGTCGATGTCCGTCTCCAGCCCCGCGTCCACGGACTCCTTCGCGGCCCGCAGCGCCAGCGCGGGTCCCCGGGCCAGCCGGGCGGCCCAGGCGCGCGCCTGCTCGTACACCTCGGCGGCGGGCACCACACGGTCCACCAGACCGATCGTCAGGGCCTCCTCGGCCTTCACGTGGCGGCCCGTGAAGATCAGGTCCTTGGCCTTGGACGGGCCGACCAGCCGGGCCAGGCGCTGGGTGCCGCCGGCTCCCGGGATCAGCCCGAGCAGAATTTCCGGCTGGCCGAACTTCGCGTTGTCCGCGGCGATCCGGAAGTCGGCGCAGAGCGCCAGTTCGCAGCCGCCGCCCAGGGCGTAGCCGGTGACGGCGGCGACCACGGGCTTGGGGATGCGCGCCACGGCGGTGAACGAGTCCTGCAGCGCCTTGGAGCGCACGACCATCGCCGTGTGGTCCATCGCCTGCATCTCCTTGATGTCCGCGCCCGCCGCGAACACCTTCTCGCCGCCGTAGAGGATCACGGCCCGTACGTCGTCGCGCCGGGTCGCCTCCTCGGCGAGCTCGCGCAGCCGGTCCTGGGTGGCCACGTCCAGGGCGTTCATCGGCGGGCGGTCCAGCCGGATCGTGCCGACGTTGTCGCTTACTTCGAGGGATACGGTCATGGGAGGCAGGTTAACCATGACTAACGGCGGCGGGCCCGGTGCCGTTGGTCACAGCACCGGGCCTG
>NZ_JBHXRD010000026.1:0-102962 GCF_042717325.1 Streptomyces sp. NPDC058637
GCCCTGGAGCACGCGGGCCGGGGGGGGGGCCCCCCCCCCCCCCCCCCCCGCCCCCCCCCCCCCCCCCCCCCCCGCACCGAGCGCCCCCCCGCGGGGGGGGGGGGAGCCCGCCCCCGGGCCCCCCCCCCCCGCTGGCGGCGCCCGTATAGACGATCGTCTCCGGGCGCCGGCTGCTGTGCGGTACGGGTCAGGCCGCCAGGGCGGGCTCGGCGGGCAGCAGGACGAGGGGTTCGGTGGAGCCGATGATGCGCAGTTCCTGGCTCCACAGCTCGTGCACCAGCAGCGCCCACACGGCGCTCGCGCCCTCGGGGGTGGAGGCGCGCACCTGGTCGGCCAGGAGCCGCCGCACCGCCGCCGGATCCAGCCGGCCGTCGTAGGGCTGCTCCGAGGAGAGGGTGTCGTAGGCCAGTTGCAGCAGCGGGGTGCCGGGGGCGAGGAGCATCTGTGCGGGCGTGAGCCCGTCCGGCCGCGGCTCCGACCGCGGTCCGGCGGGTACCGGGGCCTTGCCGGCACGGATCTGCCTGGCGTACGCCAGCACCCCGGAGCGCAGATACGGCATACGGGCCTGCACGGCCCAGGCGGCGCTGAGGTGGTCGACCGGGCGCAGCCGGTGGGCGGGCAGCCGGTGGCGGGTCTCGAAGTCGGCGAGCGTCTCGCGGCGCCCGCCGTCGGCTGCGAGCAGGGACGCGGCGACCCGGTCGGACTCGGAGCCCTGGGTGCGCAGATGGGCCCGGTAGTCCTCCGCGTACAGGCTCTCGCGCAGCCACTGGGGTACGGCCGCGACGGCGTCGACGTACGGGGCGATCCAGCCGTTGCCGCGCGGGTCCTGTTCGGCGCGGACGACGCGCGGGTGGCCGGCGAAGATCTCGCTGCCGCCCTCGCCGGACAGGGCGACGGAGAACCCGGCGCCGCGCACCTCCCGGAACAGCGCGTACATGCTGAGGGCGGCCGGGTCGGCGTTGGGCTGGCCCAGGTGCCAGACGGTGCGGGGCAGCAGGTCGGCCAACTCGGCGCCGTCGAGGGCGATCTCATGGTGTGTGGTGCCGCTGCGGCGGGCCGCGGCGCGGGCCGATCCCTGTCGGCCGCCCGGCCTGCGGCCCCGGTAGGAGACGTGGAAGGTGTGCAGCGGCGGCTCCCCCGCCTCCCTCAGCTGCCGGGCGGCCAGCGCGGTGACGAGCTGGGAGTCGGTGCCCTCGGTCATGACGGCGCAGACCCGGGCGTCCGTCCCGGTCAGCCGCAGGACCTCCCGCTGGAGCGGGGTGTCGCCGTCCGGCCCGTCGGGATCCGGTGCGGCCTCGGGGGTGCGCTCGGCGCGGCGGCGTACGACGAGTCCCTGGCTGCCGGTGGCCGACGCGGTGGTGGCGGGAGGCAGGACCCGGATGCCTTCGAGGAGCGTCCGGTTGCCGAGGCAGGCACCGTTGGTCAGGTAGTCGTCGAGGCCCGTGTCGCGCCGCACGGCGGGGACCTGGGAGAAGGCGAGCAGCGCGGACAGCTCGGAGGCGAAGCGGACGGCCCCCGACGGCGCTGTGTGGCAGTACAGGGTCTTGATGCCGTACTCGTCCGTGGCGAGGACGAGTGAGGGCTCGGCCGTCCGCTGGTCGATCACGGCGATCGCGAACATGCCGTCCAGGTGCCGGGCGAAGCCCAGCCCGTACTCGGCGTAGAGGGCCGGCAGCAGGGAGCCGTCGGAGCGGTCGGGGAAGACGTACCCGCGGGCCCGCAGGCGGCGGCGGAGTTCGCGGTGGTTGTACAGCTCGCCGTCGAGAGCGGCGACGACACCTGGGACCTGCGGCGACCGGTAGGGCTGGCCCGCGTGTGCGGCCTCCGTCACGGCGAGCCGGTTGCATCCGAGGGACCAGCCGGGCCCCCGCAGCACCCCCCGCCCGTCGCGCCCTCCGTGGGCCTGGCGGCTGGCGGCTGCGGCCAGTTCCGCGCTGGTCACCTCGCCGGCGAGAGAACCGAACAGTCGGGACACGGACAACACCCCCAGAACCGTCCGCCGCCGAGGAGGCGAGCCGCACCGTGCCCGGCCGGGTGACGGTGGTGCGCGTGTGCCGGGGCGGCGGTCATTTCCCGCCCTCCGTGCCACTCGCGGCCGCGAGGGCGCCGGCCAGTGCCGTGCGGATCTCCGCCACGGACAGGTCCACGTCCTCGGCGGTGGTCCGCCAGGAGGTGACGGAGATCCGCATCGCGGCCCGGCCGCCCCAGGTCGTCCCGCCGAACCAGCAGGTGCCGCAGTCCTGGAGGCGGGCGATCACGTCCCGGGTGACGGCGTCGTCGTCGCCGAACCGGACGAGCACCTGGTTCAGCACGGCCTCGTTGAGCACCTCGACGCCCTCGCAGCCGCCGAGCAGCTCGGCGAAGCGGCCGGCATGGGCGCAGCAGCCGTCGATCATGTCGGCGACGCCGGACCGGCCGAGGCTGCGCAGCGCCGCCCAGACCGGCAGGCTGCGCGCCCGGCGGGACAGCTCGGGCACCCACTCGATGGCGTCGCGCTCACCGGGGGTACCGGCGGGCAGGTAGTCGGTGCGGGTCCGCAGCATCGCGGAGCTGTGGGCCTCGGGGCGTGAGACGAAGACGAGTCCGCAGTCGTAGGGCACGTTCAGCCATTTGTGGGCGTCGGTGGCCCAGGAGTCGGCCTTCTCGACCCCGGCGACCAGGTGGCGCAGCGTGGGGCTGACCGCGGCCCAGAGCCCGAAGGCGCCGTCCACATGGACCCAGGCGGAGCGCCGGTGGGCGAGGTCGCAGATCTCGGAGACCGGGTCGACGGCACCGGAGTTGACGTCCCCGATCTGGGCGCAGACGATCGTGGGTCCCTCGCACGCGTCGAGCACCTCCGCCAGCGCCTCGACCCGCATCCGGCCCTCGCCGTCGGCGGGTACGACGCGGAGCTGGTCGGAGCCGAACCCGAGGTAGCGCAGGGCCAGGTCGATGGTGAGGTGGCGTTGTTCGCCGACCACCACCTGGACCGTGGGCGCGCCCTGGAGTCCCTGCCGCTCGACGTCCCAGCCGGCCTCGGCGAGGACGTGGTGGCGGGCGGCGGCCAGCGCGGTCAGGTGGGCCATGGCGCAGCCGGTCGGGAAGCCGACCGAGGTGCCCGCGGGCAGTCCGAACAGGTCCAGGAGCCAGCCGGCGGCGATGTGTTCCGCGGTGGCGACCGCGGGCCCGAGGTCGAAGATGCCGCTGTTCTGGTCCCAGGCGGTGGCGATCCAGTCGGTGGCGACCGCCACGGGCAGGGTGCCCCCGACGACGTATCCGAAGTAACGGGGGCCGGAGCTGGCGACGACTCCGCCCTCGGCGGCGGCCCGGCCGAGCAGGTCGATCGTCTCGGTGGGCTCGGTGGGCCCGGCGGGCATCGGTCCGCCGAGCAGTTTCATCAGTTCGTCGGCTCCGGCGGTGGCCCCGGCCGGGCGCTCGCAGACCCCGGCGACATAGTCGGCGGCCTGGCCGGCCGCGTGCGCGAGAAATTCCCTTTCCGCAAGATTCATTTCACCGAAGGTAAGGCACGTTGCTGACTCCACGCTGACATCCATAACCGTCGGACACAGGTGTTTCGAGGGTCAGTTGAGTGTCAGCAGGACGTCAGTCGAGTGCTGACATACTCGATTTTCGTCGGCGACAGCCTCACATCCATGGCTACACCGTTCTAGGAGGTACAGCGATGCGATTCCTGGCTTCTGCACGCGCCGCGTCCGAGAAGTTCCATCCGGGTCTGATCGCGGCTCTCGAAGCCATTCCACTGACCGAACGCGAATCGGCCGACAGCCAGGTCGTGGAGATCTTCCGCGCCCATGCGGGCGCCGGTCTGCTCGTCCCGGAGGAATTCGGCGGTCACGGCTCGGGACCCCTCGACGCCGTGCGCGTGCAGCGTGCCCTGGGCGCGCTGTCCCCCTCCCTGGGCGTGGCGACGGTCATGCACCACTTCACGGTCGCGATGCTCTTCAGCCTCGCGGCCTCCGCCGACCGTCTCACCTCGGCACAGTCGAAGCTGCTCTCCTCGGTCGCGACGGACGGGCTGCTGCTCTCGTCGGCCTGGGCGGAGGGCAGGACGGACCAGAACATCCTGCTGCCGGCGGTCGTCGCGGAGCGCGACGGCGACGGCTACCTGGTCAACGGCGAGAAGAAGCCGTGCAGTCTGTCCCGCTCGATGGACCTGCTGACCGCGAGTGTCACGGTCACCGACGACGCGGGCCGTCCGAGTCTCGCGCTGCTGCTGATCCCGGCCGACTCGCCCGGGATCAGCGTCGAGCCGTTCTGGTCCACGCCCGTGCTCGCCGCCGCGCAGAGCGATCTGGTGCGGCTGGAGAACGTACGGGTGCCCCAGGAGCTGGTCATCAGCAGTACGCCGGAGGACCAGCAGCGTCTGGACGACCTCCAGACCTCCGGTTTCACCTGGTTCGAGCTGCTGGTCACGTCCGCCTACACGGGCGTCGCCGCGCAGCTGGTCGGTCAGGTGCTGGAGCGCAAGCGCGGCAGTGTGAGCGACCGGGCGGCGCTGTCGGTGCGGCTCCAGGCCGCCGTGGACCTCCAGGAGGGCGCGGCGCGCGCCATCGCGGACGGGGTCGAGGGCGACGAGGCGGTGGCCCTGGTGCTGGTGGCCCGGTACGCGACCCAGGACCTGCTCGCCGCCGCGGTGGACGCGGCTACGGAGATGCTCGGCGGAATGTCGTTCGTCGGCTCGCCGGACGTGGCCTATCTGGCGTCGGCGGTCCGTGCGCTGGCCTTTCACCCCCCGTCGCGCGGAAGTCTCGCAACGGAATTGGTCGACTATTTCGAGGGAGGTCCGCTCCACCTGTCCTGACCCACCTGTGCACGGGCCGCACGACCCATTCTGCGGAGGAAATCGTGGACCAGAAGAACCCGTTCGAGACGCCCAACACATTCAAGCTGCACCGGGCCGAATATCTCGTGGGCTTCGTACTCTCGATCGTACTGATCATCATCCACTTCGGCGAGATCCGGTGGATCCCGTTCATCGCGCTGTTCGCCTACATCGACCTGATCGGCTACATACCCGGGGCGATCGCCTTCCGTCGGAGCTCCGACGGGCGCATCCCCAAGGTGTTCTACGTGCTCTACAACAGCATGCACAGCCTGATCACCCAGGCCGCCGTCGTCGGACTGTGGCTCTGGCTGATCGGCCCCGAGTGGGCGCTGCTCGCCATCCCGTTCCACGTCCTCGGTGACCGCGGGGTGTTCGGGAACTTCCTCAAGCCCTTCGGTCTGCCCTTCGAGCCGGTCTCCGAGCCGCTCTACCAGCGTCTGGTGGACCACGTGCGGGCCCGGGCGGGGGCGGCCGGGCTGTCCGAGCGCGTGCCCGCGGTCCCGGTGCCCGACGACGCGTCGCACATCACGCAGGGAGCCGGGCTTTGACCTCCCTCTCCTCAGGTACGGCGGCGGCCTCTCAGGAGGAGCTGGGCTCCGAGAGCGGCCGTCGCGCCCTGCGGCGGGTGGCCGCCGGCGTCACCGTACTGACCGTCAACAACGACGGCCTGCGGCACGGCACGACAGTGAGCGCCGTGGTGGCGCTCTCCCGCACGCCTCTGGTGGTCGGTGTGTGCCTGCGGGCCTCGTCCACGTTTACCGCGATGGTGCGCAAGGCAGGCGTGTTTTCGGTCAACGTGCTCAGCGACCAACAGGGGCACCTGGCGCGGCAGTTCGCCGCTCCGGGCCGGGGCCATGGCGACGCCCAGTTCGAGGGCGTCGAGTGGACGGCCGATGCCCTGACCGGGGCGCCGCTGATCGGCGGCAGCCTCGCCCACCTGGCCTGCGCGCTCTCCGACTGCCGGCAGATCGGCGACCACGACCTGCTGACGGCGGACGTGCTCGACGGGGAGCCGGGGAGCGGAAGCCCGCTGCTCACCTTCGCCGGACGTCTGCACCCCGAGGGCGTACCCGACCTCGGCGCGAGTACCCGGGCCGGCCAGTCCGCCCGGACCACCAACTAGACATGGAGTGATCCGAGATGGCCGTTGACATACCGATCGAGGCCGACTGGGAGAACGCGCCGGGGCTGCTGGACGGAGCCGGTTCGCTGTCCCTGACGGTCGACCAGTGCGACCTGGCGTACTGGTTCTCGGCGGTGGCCCAGGGCACCCTGCGGGGGCGTCCGCTGGGGTACGCCCCCGAGGTGACCACGCCCGCCCACATGCGCGAGCCCGGCCCGCTGCGGGAGGCGCTGAGCCTGGAGCTGGCCTACCGTGCGCTGGACGAGGAGGCGGCCACCCGTGTGCTGGCCGACTACGTCGCCACCGCGCCCGGCATCCCCGAGCTGGAGTTCTTCTCCACCCAGCTGCTGGACGAGGCCCGCCACCACATGATCTTCCGCAACCACATCCTCGACCTGGAGGTGGTGTCCGCCGACCGGCTGATGCCGTGGGTCCGGGAGGTCGGCGGGGAGTACGAGAAGACGGTCCTCACCCCGATCAAGGAGTTCGCGCAGACGGTGACGCGCGAGGAGGGCGACTTCATCGGCGGGGTCGTGGCGTTCGCCGTCATCATCGAGGGCGTGCTCGCCGCCTCCACCGAGCTCAGCGAGCGCAAGTGGGGGGTCCTGGACCCGGTCGCCGGCGAGATCGCCCGGGGTGCGGCGATCGACGAGATCCGCCACCTCGCGGTCGGCAGCTCGATCGTCAGGGAACACCTGATCAGCCACCCCGAGGACCGTGCGCACGTGCTGCACATCCTGGGCCGCGGACGCGAGCTGTGGGGCGAGATCAACGACCGTGAATTCGTCATGCACCGCGAGGAGCTGTTCCAGGAGGGCATGCTCCAGCACCGGGATCTGCTCACCGATTTCGAGCTGTTCCCCGGCTGCCGAATGCTCGACACCACTCCGCAGTCCCGATGGGATCTCGCGGCCCGGTGGAACGACGAACTGGCCGAATCTCGCCTGAGGTACATGGGCATCCCGGAGGCAATCGATCTTCTGCGTGCACGGGCACCCCGAATCCTGTAGAACTGTCCGTCGGGTTACGCGCCGTCAGAAATAGCGGCGTTCGCACATTTCGCACCAGGAGGAATACATGGCCGTCTCCATCGGCAACGTATGCATCGACACGAACGACCTGAAGAAGGCGTCGAAATTCTGGCAGGAGGTGACCGGATACACGGTCTCGTCCTCCGACGAGAGCACCATGTACTTCGAGGCCCCGCAGAAGGACGCGGTCGGTTTCTCGCTGCAGCTCGTCCCGGAGAAGCTGGAAGGGAAGAACCGCCTGCACCTGGACCTCTTCACGGGTGACCTGGAGGGTGAGACCAAGCGGGCCAAGAGCCTCGGCGCCACCGAGGTCGCGTCCTACGACGGCTGGGTCGTCCTGAAGGACCTGGACGGCAACGAGTTCTGTATCTGCGCGTCCTGATTTCGGGCGCCTGAACGACAGCGGGGGCGGGTCGGCACTCATGCCGGCCCGCCCCCGCCGCCCGTTGCGGGCATGAGGCAGAGGTGAGAGAGAACGGTGGACGGATGAACCCTGGATTCGCGTTGTTCGACTCGGCCGTGGGCCGGTGCGGGATCGCGTGGAGCGACCGCGGCGTCACCTGCGTGCAGTTGCCCGAGCCGGACGAGGAGGGCACCCGGGCCCGCCTGGCACTGGCGGCGCCCGACGGGGTGGAGGGGGAACCGCCGCCCGCCGTGCGGACCGCCGTCGACGCACTCGTACGGCACTTCGGCGGGGCGTCGGCGGACCTCGGCTCGATCGTGCTGGACCTGTCCGCGGTGCCGCCCTTCCGCCGGCGGGTGTACGAGGAGGCGCGGCGGATCCCCGCAGGTACGACCCTCACCTACGGGCTGCTGGCGGAGCGGCTCGGGCAGCCCGGCGGCGCGCGGGCCGTGGGGCAGGCGCTCGCGCGCAA
Source organism: Streptomyces sp. NPDC058637 (assembly GCF_042717325.1). NCBI lineage: Bacteria > Bacillati > Actinomycetota > Actinomycetes > Kitasatosporales > Streptomycetaceae > Streptomyces > Streptomyces sp. NPDC058637. The sequence goes on from NZ_JBHXRD010000026.1 coordinate 7,855, forward strand.
TCCGTTCGCGTTGGTGGTGCCCTGTCACCGGGTGGTCGCGGCGGGCGGGAAGCCGGGCGGTTTCTCGGCGAACGGCGGGGTGACCACCAAGCTGGGGCTGCTGGCCGTCGAGCGCGCGGCCGGGACCGGCGGGACACGGCCCGTGGGCGGCCACGCCTTTCCCTTCGACCCGGACACGGCCCTCGCCTATCTGCGCGGGTCCGACCCGGGTCTCGGTGCCCTCATCGACGAGATCGGCCCGTTCGCCATGCGGGTGAACGAGGCGGCCACCGTCTTCGGGGCGCTCGCCGAGGCGGTCGTCTACCAGCAGCTGTCCAACAAGGCCGCGGCCACCATCTTCGGCCGGCTGCGTGCGCTGTTCCCCGAGACGAGCGAGGGACTGCTCCCCGAGCAGATCCTGAGCGCCTCCGAGGAACGGCTGCGCTCGGCGGGCCTCTCCCGGGCCAAGGCGGCCTCGCTCCACGACCTGGCCGCCCGGGTGGAGTCGGGCCGGCTGCCGGAGCTGGACGTCATCGCGGGCATGGCCGACGAGGACGTCGTGGACTGCCTCGCCGCCGTACGGGGCATCGGGCGGTGGACCGCGCAGATGTTCCTCATGTTCCGGCTGGGCCGCCCCGACGTGCTGCCCCTGGACGACTACGGCGTCCGCAACGGCTTCTCGCTGGCCTTCGGCCTGCGGGAGCTGGCCGGGCGCGCCGAGATCGAGGAGCGGGGTGTCCTGTGGCGCCCGTACCGCACGGTGGCCTGCTGGTACCTGTGGGAAGCGGTGGAACGCGCGAAGCAGGGGCCGTCGGCCTGAGCTGAGCCCGAGCCGACGGCCCCTGCCGGATGACGTGTCCGGTGGGGGTGTCCCTCACCGGTCCCCGGCCGGGCCGCCCGCCTCGACCAGCAGCGCTTCGAGTGCGGCCAGCGCGGCGTCGGCCTCCTGGCCCGCCGCCACGTCGTCCGGGGCGCCGGCGACGGCGCCGAACATCTCGAAGACCCGCTGCCCCGCCGCGTCGATCTGTTCCGACATCTGCGTTCCTCCTGATTTCTGTCCGGGTGGACGTCCAGGGCCTCGTCCGGATCGCCCGATCCGGACGAGGGCTCCTAGACGGCGTTGCAGGCGCGGAAGATGTGGACCAGTCCCGGGATGCTCGCCCCGTCCTGGAAGGCCAGGTACTCGGGCGTGATGCGGTCGGGGGCCCACTTCTCCTTGTACGCCAGCTGCGTCTGGGCCGGGTAGACACCCTCGCCGTGCTTCCACAGGTGGCCCATGAACCAGTGGAACGCGCGGTTGTGCCCCGGCAGCGGCGGCCTGGCCTCCAGCGCGGTGAACGGCGTGAAGCCGAAGTGGAGCCAGTGCACGCCCTCCGCCTTGAAGGTGTCGATGGCGGCCTTGTTGATCGCCTCCATCACCCCGGGCGGGGAGTCGGGGTGGCGCCGGGTCAGGTCGTGGAGCCAGCCGGCCTGCTGCCCGTAGACCGGGGAGTACGTGATGTAGCCGGTGAGCCGGCCGTCCAGGACGCCGACGAACAGCCGCCGCAGGTGCTGGTAGCGGCCGCCGTACTGGCCTATGAGGAACTCCAGCTGCTTGACCTCCTCGCCCTTGGTGCCCAGCCAGAGCTTGTCCAGCGCGCGCATCTCCTCGTACCAGGAGTCGAGCGGGACTTCCTTGATCTCCAGGCCGCTGCGCAGCGACCGGGAGATCTTGTTGCGCAGCTGCATGAACGCGGTGCCGCGCAGGGTGAAGTCGTCGAGGCCGACCGCGAACGACGACCCCATCTGGTTGATCGTGAATCCCTGCTCCACGTACGGGGCGGTGTCGCCGGCCTGGACCTGCACCGCGACGATCTTCCGGTCCTGTGCGCGGGCGAACTCGGTGAACTCCCGCAGCAGCCGCGAGCGGGTCTCCTCAGGGGCGAAAGGCCCGGCGAACTGCACCAGATACCGGCCGGTGGTGCGATAGACGATCACACCCGGGGAGTTCTCGGATGTGAAATAGCTGTTGCCGCTGTTCAGTGCGAGAAATGCGCTGGGATTATCCGCGACCGTATACCGCTGGATCGCATCCAGCACGCTGTCGGTTTCTTCCATGACGTCAGTCATGTTCACTTCCGTTCACGCCGGATCAACACCTTCAGTTTTCCATCAGTTATCGCACAGCCGCGGATACGCTCGCAAGACTTTCCGGTCCCGAACATGGTCAGGTATGCGTCAGCGGCATGTCAGGCCGCGACGCCTATTGTTGGTGCCTGCCGACCGGATCGAAATCAGGTGTGAATATCACCCGGACCGGCCGGTTTCACGTACGAAAAAGACCTGCGAAATGCACGGCATCCCGCAGAAGGCAGGAGTACATGAGCCCGGACGCGTTCGATCCCACCTCCGCACACCCCGCGGACCTCGACCCGGTGGTGCTGGCGGCCGAGGCCCGGCAGATCGCGGGGGTGGACGAGGACACTCCGCTGCGTTTCCTGACGGACCTGGCGGAGCTCACCGCCGGCATCGACGCCGAGGCCCGGCTGCACGAGGCGGGCCGGGTCCGCACCCGGGCGGCGCTCAGATCGGCCCTGGTGACCCAGCTCCGGGTCGGCCGGATGACCGCCGCCGACCCCGCCGTACGCGAGGTCCCGGTGCGGCCGGTCTTCATCACCGGTCTGCTGCGCACCGGGACGACGTTCCTCCAGCACCTGCTGGCCCAGCACCCGGATCTGCGCGCGCCCCGGCTGTGGGAGACCATGGCGCCGGCCTCGGAAGCCGCGCCCGAGCAGCTGGTCCGGGAGTGCGAGACGTACATCGAGGAGTACTACCGGGCGGCCCCCGAATTCCGGTCGATCCATCTGCTGAAGGCCGAACTGCCGGAGGAGTGCCACCGGTTGACCGCCAACTCCTTCCGGCACTCGATCTACGCGCTGCGCTACCGGATACCGGGCTACGCCCGCCGGCTCGACGGGCTCTCGATGCGCGAGTCCTACGCCTTCCACCGGGAGCAGCTGCAGTGCGTGCTGCGCCGCGACCCGGGCGCCCCCGTGCTGCTGAAGTGCCCCTCGCACCTGTGGCACGCCGAGGACCTGGCCGCGGTGTATCCGGACGCCAAGGTCGTCCGGCTGCACCGCTCCCCGACGGTGGCGGTGCCCAGCGTGTGCAGCCTGACCGCCGCCGTACGCTCCGCCCGGTCCGACCGGGTGGACCGGGAGGAGATCGGCCGGTACTGGCTGGACCACGCCTCCCGGGCGCTCAACGGGCTGCGGCCCGGCGCCGGTCCGATGTCCACGCCTCCGCTCGACCTCGGCTTCCGCGAGGTCGTCAAGGATCCGCTCGGTGCCGCGGAGAAGGTGTGCGACTACATCGGTGTACCCCTGACCGCCGAGGCCCGTGCGCGCATGACCGCGTTCATGGCGGCCGAGAACGACGCGACGACCGGCCACCACGCGTACACGCCGGAGAGCTTCGGCCTGACCGAACGTCTCATCGAGGAGCGTTTCGCCCCCTATCTCGCCACGTTCGAACTCTGAATGCGCCATCTATCAGGAGGAGCTGCGATGACCACCGCCCCGACCACCTTCGAAGAGCGCGCCCGGGCCGGCGTCGACGAGGTCAACAAGCTGGCGGGCGAGAACCCCGTCCGCATCGGCATCGTCACCCCGCTGAACGAGCCCGGCGACCCCACGGCCGGTGAGCTGGTGACCCGGGGCGCCTGCCTGGGTGCCGAGTACGTCCGTGAGCGCGGCGGGATCCGTGGCGGCCGGCAGGTCGAGTTCGTGCTCTACGACGACCAGGCGACGGCGAAGCAGGAGGGCATGGCCCGGTCCTCGGCCGCCCAGATGGTCAAGCTGGCCCTCGTGGACGACGTGGTGGCGGCCATCGGCCAGTGGCACCTGCGCACCACCCCTTCGGTGGTGGACGTCGCGACCCGGTACGGCGTACCGATCTTCGTGGAGAACGGGCACAGCCTGATCACCGCGGAGAAGCGGCGCAACGTCTTCCGCTCCTACTTCTCGATCGCCGACCGGGTGCCGGTGATGCTCGACTTCGCCGAGTCCGCCGGGATGCGCCGCATCGGGCTGATCGCCGCCGACACCGTCTTCGGCCAGCAGATGGCCGACACCCTCGTCGAGTACGGCACCCAGCGGTACGGCATGGAGTTCCTGCGCTTCGACTTCCCGCAGGACGACACCACCGACTTCCGCGAACAGCTCAGCGCCATCCGGGACTTCGAGCCGGACCTGTTCATCAACGGCGCCGTCATCAAGACCAACTACATGATCGTCGAGCAGGCGGCGGAGGTCGGGCTGCGGCCGCACACGCCGATGATGGTCACCTTCGGATTCCCGCTGCGCTCCGACGACTTCTGGCGGCTGTCGGGCAAGGACGGCGTCGGCACGATGTGGCCGGGCATGCGCTACCGGCCGTCGTGGGAGGGCCTGACCGACACCGGCCGCTGGTTCATCGACCGCTACGTGGAGCGCTACGGCACCTTCCCGCCGGACACCGCGCTGACCCACTTCACCGATGTCACCATCATCGCCGCCGCCCTGGACGCGGCCCGCTCGGACAGCCGGGAGGACCTGCTGGACGCGCTGGAGGCCATGGAGTTCGACACCTGGTGCGGTCCGCTGCGCTTCGGCCGCGGCCCGGCCCACTGGCACCACAACACCCCGGAGCTGGCACTCCTGCAGTACCAGGAGTACCAGCAGAGCTTCGACGACTCGGCGATCATCTACCCGCCGCAGACCGCCACCGCCGCCTATCTGCCGCCGTCGTCCGCCTCCGCGGGCTGACCGACCCTCTGCTGCCGAGGAGACTCAGCGTGTCGACAGTGACCACAGGCCCCCTGGGCCGGCCCCCGACGGTGGCGCACACCGTGGTGGCGAGCCTGCGCGGCCATGGCGTGGACCGGGTGTTCTGCGTGGCCGGGGAGAGCTATCTGCCCGCGCTCGACGCCTTGTACGACACCCCGTCGATCGATGTGGTGACCTGCCGGCACGAAGGCTCGGCGGCCTTCATGGCCCTGGCCGACGCCAAGCTGACCGGGCGGGCGGGTATCTGCCTGGTCAGCCGCGGTCCGGGTGCGGCGAACGCCGCCGTGGGCGTGCACGCGGCGGCCGAGGACGGCTCGCCACTCGTCCTGGTCGTCGGCCAGGTGCCGGTGGACGAGACGGACCGGGAGCCGTTCCAGGGCATGGACCTGGGGCGGCAGTTCGGCGGCACGGCCAAGGCGGTCTGGACGCTCCAGGACCCGTCGTCCGCCGCCGAGTTCGTCGCCCGCGCGATCCGGGTCGCCGAGTCCGGCACCCCGGGCCCGGTCGTCCTCGGGGTGCCGGAGGACGTGTGGGCGGCGGCCGACCCGGTGGGCGTGCCCTCACGGGCCCGGACCGTCGGTCCGGCCGTGCCGGACGCGGAGGGGCTCGGCAGGATCCGCGAGCTGCTGGCGGCGGCCCGCCGCCCGCTGCTGCTGGCCGGGGCGGGGCTGGAGGGCGCCGAGGGGCGCGCGTTGCTGCGGGCGGCGGCGGAGCGGCACCACCTGCCGGTCGTCACGAGCAACAAGAACCAGCACCTGCTGTCCAACCGGCATCCCTCCTACGCCGGCCATCTGCACAACTCCACCCAGGGCGCCCAGCTGGCGGCCCTGGACCGGGCGGATCTCGTCCTGGCGGTCGGCACCCGGCTGGACACCAGCACCACCAAGGGGCGGCGGTTCCCGGCGCCCGGCCCGGCGCACCGGCAGCCGCTGGTGCACATCCACCCGGACCCGGGCCGGATCGGACTCTTCCACCGGCCCGAGGCGGGCTTCGCCGCCGACCCGGTGTCCTTCCTGCGGGAGCTGGCCACCTGGCCCGCCTCCGGCGCGGACCGGACGGCCTGGCGGGACGAGCTGCACTCCATCGAGGTGCGCAAGGCGGTCTGGGAGCCGGTCGAGGCCGAGGACGGGGTGGTGTTCGGTGCCGTGCCCGCGGCCCTGGACGAGCTGACGGACGGCGACGTCACCGTGGTCGTCGACTCCGGGACCTTCACCAGCTGGGTCTACCGCTATCTGCGCTTCGGGGATCGCGGCCGGCTGCTCGGCATCAGCTCCAGCTCGATGGGCTTCTCCGTGGGGGGCGCGGTGAGCGCCGCCCTGCGGGCCGAGGGCACCCCGGTGGTGGCCGTGGTCGGCGACGGCGGCTTCCTGATGAACGGCGGTGAGCTGATGACCGCGTGCAGCCTGGAGCTGCCGGTCGTCTACATCGTCTCGAACAACGGCAGTTACGGGACCATCCGGGCCCACCAGAACCGGGCCTTCCCGGACCGGACGATCGCCACCGATCTCGCGAACCCGGACTTCGCCCGGCTGGCCGAGTCGTTCGGCGCCCTGGGGCTGACCGCCCGCACCCCGGCGGACGTACGCCCCGTACTGGCCAAGGCGTTGGCCCATGGAGGACCGGCGGTGGTGGAGGTGCGCACGAGTCTGCGGCACCTCAGCCCGTACCGCCGCCCGACGGAGAGCGAGGACCGAGCGTGACTGCGGCGACGGACGGCACCAAGGACCCCGGAGGCCCCGGAGGCCCCGGACAGTGGCACGAATCCGTCATCGATCTGATCGGTGACACCCCGATGGTGCGGCTGGGGCGGGTGGCCGAGGGCCTCGCCCCGGCCGTCGTGGCGAAGCTGGAGTACTTCAACCCGGGCGGCTCGTCCAAGGACCGCATCGCCCTGCGGATGATCATCGACGCCGAGGAGGCGGGCCTGCTGCGCCCCGGCGGCACCGTGGTGGAGCCCACCTCGGGCAACACCGGTGTCGGGCTCGCCCTGGTGGCCCAGCAGCGGGGCTACCGCTGCCTGTTCACCTGTCCGGACAAGGTGTCGACGGACAAGATCGCGGTCCTGCGGGCGTACGGCGCCGAGGTGCGGATCTGTCCCTCCTCGGTCCCGATGGACCACCCGGACTCCTACCGCAGCACGGCCGCCCGGCTGGCTGCCGAGATCCCCGGCGCCTTCTCGCCGAACCAGTACGCCAACGCGGCCAACCCCGAGTCCCACTACCGCACCACCGGTCCGGAGATCTGGTCCCGGAGCCGGGGCGGCGTCACCCACTTCGTCGCGGGCGTCGGCACGGGCGGCACCATCTCGGGCACCGGGCGCTATCTCAAGGAGGTGTCGGGCGGCCGCGTGCGGGTGATCGGCGCCGACCCGGACGGCTCGGTCTACTCCGGTGGCACCGGGCGCCCGTACGTCGTGGAGGGGGTCGGGCAGCCGTCGCTGCCGGGCTCCTACGACCCGGCGGTACCGGACCGGATCATCAAGGTCTCGGACGCCGACTCCATCGCCATGACCCGCCGGCTGGCCCGCGAGGAGGGCATCCTCACCGGGGGTTCGGGCGGCATGGCGGTGGCGGCGGCCCTGGAGGCGGCCCGTGACGCGGGCCCCGACGACGTGGTGGTCGTACTCGTTCCGGACTCCGGGCGCGGCTACCTCTCGAAGATCTTCGACGAGTCCTGGACGGAGCGCTTCGGCTTCGCCGACCAGCCGGGCGAGGGCCCCCGGGTCAGCGACCTGCTGGAGCGTCAGACAGCGCGCCGTGAACTGGTGTTCGTGGATCCGCACGAGTCCGTGACGGCCGCCGTGAAGCTGATGCGCGAGCGGGACCTGACCCATCTGCTGGTCGCCTCCGCCCCGCCGCCGGTGCGGCTCCCCGAGATCCAGGGCGTACTGACGCCCGCCGCCCTCGCCCGGAGCCTGGCCCGGGGCGCGATCGGCCCGGACGACGAGGTCGCGGACCACATGGATCCGCCGCCGCCGCCCGCGGGCACCGGCCGGCTGGCGGCGGGCGTGCTGGCCACGCTCGCCGAGGCCGGGGCCACCGCCGCCGTCGCGGTGGCCGGAGGCCTGCCCGAGGGCCTGGTCACCGAGGCGGACGTGCTGGCCCTCCTCGGGTGACGGCGACCGACCGAAAGCTTCCTGACGCGACGAAGGCGAGAAGAGGCAGACATGGCACAGATCCTCTCCTACGAGGACCCCGCGGGCCGGGTGCGGGGCTGGCTGGCGTACGACGGTGACACCGCCCCGCTGGCAGCCGGCGGCTGCCGGATGCGGCCGGGCCTGGGCGCGGCCGAACTGGCCGGACTGGCAGGGCGCATGACGCTCAAGCAGCGGGTGCTGGGCCTCAACGTCGACGGCGCCAAGTGCGGCGTCGACCACGACCCGAGGGCCGCCGACGCCGAGGAGGCGATGAGCGGCTTCCTGGCCTTCCTGCACGACGAGCTGCACCGGCGGTTCAGCATGGGCTCGGACATGGGGACCCGGTGGGACGACCTCCAGCGGCTCGCCGCCGCCCAGCAGATCCCCTCCGTCAAGTACGCGGTGAAGACCGCACAGCGCCTCAGTGACCAGGACTTCTTCGCCCGCATGGCCAGCCTGGACGAACAGGCCGGGCTGCTCACTCTGAGCGGACGGCGGGCGGGCCACGTCCTGGCGCACGCGGCGATCGGCGCCGCCCGGGCGGCCGGCGGCTCCGGGAACCTCTCGGTCGCCCTCCAGGGCTTCGGCACCCTGGGACGGGCCGCCGCCTGCACCTTCCTGGAGGAGGGCGTACGGGTCACGGCGGTCTCCGACGAGTACGGCTGTGCGGCCGACCCGGCCGGCCTCGACCTGGAGCGGCTGCTGCGCAGCGCCCCGGGCACGCCCGTCCCGGAGCTGGCCCCCGGGCGCACCCTGCCGGGGAACGCGTCGCTGTTCGGGGTGTCCGCCGACGTCCTGGTGCTGGCCGCCGGTGCCGACGCCATCGACGCTGAGCAGGCCGCGACGCTCGGCTGCCCGGCTGTCGCGGTCGGCGCCAACCACGGGCTGACCGACGCGACGGAGGACGCCCTGCACGCCCGGGGGGTCCTGGTCGTACCGGACTTCATCGGCGGGATCGGCGGTTCGGCGTCCATGGAGGCGCTGTTCGGTGCCCGTACGGTGCCGAGCGCCGCCCAGGTGCTGTCCCGGTCCGCGCATCTGACCCGCCAGCTGGTGGACGAGCTGTTCACGGTGGCCCGCCGGCACGCCGAGAGCCCGCGCTCGGCCGCGCTGCGCCTGGCGGAGCGCACCCGGATCGACGCCTCGGCCCCGCCGTACGGCACCTGCCCGTATCTCAAGCCGAGCGACCTCTGAACCACCCCGTTCCAGCCTCTGACGCCCGTCCTGAGGGGATGCCATGACCACCCACACCCACCTGGATTCCGCGACCGAGCCGTGTCGGCACGAACGCGGCCACATCACCGACTCCCGCTTCTACGGCAACCGCTACGCCTCACCGGACAGCCGCCGCATCTTCTGCGACGTCTGCCGCAAGCAGCGGTGGCTCGACATCGAGGCCGCGCTCGCCCTTGCGCAGGCCGAGATAGGCATGATCCCGCAGGACATGGCGGACACCATCGCGGCCACCGCCCACCTGGAGCACGTCGACCTGGACGACGTGCAGCGGGAGATCGAGCGCTCGGGCCACTCGCTGGTCGGGCTGCTGCGCGTCTTCGAGGAGGCCTGCGGCCCGGACGCCGGGCAGTACATCCACTACGGGGCCACCACCCAGGACATCCAGGACACCGGGCAGAGCCTGGAGATCCGCGACGTGCTGGACGTGCTCCAGGCCCGGCTGTCGTCACTCGTCGCGACCTTCGCCACGCTGGCGGAGCGGCACGCCGAGACCCTGGCCCTGGGCCGCACCCACGCCCAGCCCGCCCTCCCGATGAGCTTCGGCCTGAAGGTGGCCGGCTGGACGGACGAGCTGCTGCGCCACTACGAGCGCGTCGAGCAGCTGCGTGAACGTGTTCTGGTGGCCCAGCTGTTCGGTGGCGCGGGCACCATGGCGGGCTTCGGTGACCAGGGTCCCGACCTGCTGGAGCGCTTCGCCCGCCGCCTCGGTCTGGACACCCCGACGATCGGCTGGCACGCGGCCCGTGACCGGCCCACCGAGTTCGTCAGCACCCTGGCGATGGTCACCGGCACGCTCGGCCGGATCGCGGACGAGGTGCGTACGCTGGTGCGTCCCGAGTTCGGGGAGCTGTCCGAGGCATGGCGGCCCGGCAAGGTCGGCAGCAGCACCATGCCGCACAAGCGCAACCCCGAGCGCCTGGAGCAGGTCGTCGTGATGGCCCGGCTGACGGGTGCGCAGGCGAGCGCCTCCTTCGCCGCGCTGATCGGCGACCACGAGCGGGACGCCCGCGCCCTGCGGATCGAGTGGTCCTGTGTGCCCGATGTGTCGCACTACTGCCTGGCCGCCTGCGACATGATGCTGGAGAGCGCCACCGGCCTCCAGGTGCACGTGGACCGGCTGCGGGACAACACCGAGGTCGCCGCCGACCGGGTTATGTCGGAGCGGCTCATGCTGTCGCTGGGCCGCCAGATGGGCAAGCAGCGGGCGCACGAGCTGGTCTACGACATCACGCAGCAGGCGCAGACGCAGAGCCGGCCGGTCCGGGAGGTCCTGGAGGAGCACACGCAGGCGGCCTCGATGCTGACCTCCGCGGAGCTGGACGAGATCTTCGACGCGTCCGGCTACATGGGGTCCTCCGCGGTGCTGACCCTGCGCGCGGTGGCCGACGCCCGTAAACGACTGGCCGTCATGGACACCGTGTGAGCCGGGCGGAGCCGCGGGCCCGCCGGGCGCGCGGCTCCGTCGTGTCAGCCGCGCCCGGCCATGGCGGCTCCGTTGATCTGGACGATCTGCCCGGTGAGGTATCCGGCGTCCGGTCCGGCCAGGTGGGCCACGGTCGCGGCGACCTCGTCGACGGTGCCGCCCCGGCCCATCGGGGCCTGCGCGGCACGCCCGGCGTGGAAGTCAGGCGACATCCGGTCGCCGTAGAACTCGGTGTCCTGGATGTAGCCGGGCGCCACGATGTTCGAGGTGATCCCCTCCGGCGCCAGGCGCAGGGCCAGCTCCCAGGACCACGGGTGCAGGGCCGCCTTGGCCGCTCCGTACGATCCCGAGCCCCGCAGCGCGGCGATCGACCCGACGGTGACGATCCGGCCGCCGGGGCGCCGCAGCGCGGGCAGCAGCGCCTGGGTCAGCAGGACCACGGGGAGCACGTTGCCGGTGAAGTTGGCCGTCCAGTCCCGGCGTACTCCGTCCAGGTCGGTGGCCGGGGACGCCGCGAGGTTACCGCCCGCGTTGTTGACCAGCACGTCCACGGGCCGTCCCGGCGCGGTGATCTCGCGGGCGGCCCGCTCCACGTCCTCGGGCACGCTCAGGTCGGCGACCACGACCTGGGTCCGCCCGGGTCCGAAGGACTTGTCCAGGGCGTCCGCGGTCTCCCGCAGCCGGTCGGCGCGCCGGCCGATCAGCACCAGGTCCGCTCCCGCCGCTCCGAGGCGCTCCGCCACCGCCCGCCCGATACCGGTCGCGCCACCGGAGACAACCGCGAGTGTGCCCACGTCGAACCTCCCCCGCCCGCCCTGGAGCGGACCTCGTGCGGTCGCGGCCACTTCCGCGACCGCGCACAGCTGTTCCCGCAATCTACGGCCAACTCCCTGAGAGGCGCTCGAGTATGAAGAGATATTTCAGTGTGTACGCGCTCGCGGTGATCGTGCCCGGTGCGCTCGCCGCCTGGCTGCTGGTCCGGCTCACGGACGGTTCGGGCGGCACCGCGCCAGAGGCCGGTTCGTCGGCCGAGGCCGCCTACCGGCTGCTGCTGGCCGCCGCGGCCGTCGTCGCGGTGGCGGCGCTGGGAGGCTGGCTGGCGCGCCGGGTCGGGCAGCCGGCGGTGGTCGGCGAGCTGGCGGCCGGTATCGCGCTGGGCCCGTCGGTGCTGGGCGCGCTGGCCCGGGGGCCGCAGGAGTGGCTCTTCCCGGACACGGTCCTGCCGCACCTGGACACCCTGGCGCAGTTCGGCGTCGTCTTCTTCATGTTCCTGGTCGGGGCGGAGCTGCCCTCGGGATCGCTGCGCACCAGCGGACGGGTCGGGATCCTCATCGGGCACGCGTCCATCGCCGTGCCCTTCGCGATGGGCACGGCCATGGGGCTGTGGCTGATCGACCGGTATCCGCCGGTGCACTCCAGCCGGACGGCGTACGTGCTGTTCATCGGGCTGGCCGTGTCGATCACCGCGTTCCCCGTCCTGGCCCGGATCCTGGCCGAACAAGGGCTCCTCGGCACCCGGCTGGGGGCGACGGGCATGACGTCCGCCGGGATCAGCGACGTGACCGCCTGGGTGCTGCTGGCCGCGGTGATCTCGACCGTGCGCGGTACCTCGCTGACGGCGGCGGCGCTCTCCATCGTCTACGTCACCCTCTTCGCCGTCCTCATGCTGGGGGTGGTGCAGCCCTTGGTGGCCAAGGCGGTGGCCCGGGCCGACGCCGGTGAGCTGTCCAGGGACGCGGTCTGCGCCGGGCTGGTCTTCCTCGTGCTGATGAGCGCGTTCGCCACCGACCGGATGGGACTGCACGCGATCTTCGGGCCGTTCATGGCGGGGGCGATCATGCCGCGCGGCTCCCGGGTGATCGAGGACCTGACCCACCGGATCCAGGGCGTCACCGTGTGGTTCCTGCTGCCGCTGTTCTTCGTGACGGTGGGGCTCCGCACCGACCTGGGGAGCCTGAGCGGCGCCGGCACCTGGCTGGTGTGCCTGCTGATCATCGCCGTGGCCGTTCTCGGGAAGGTCGCGAGTGCGACCGTGGCGGCCGCCGCCACGGGTGAGTTCACGAGACGGGAGTCGCTCGCGATCGGCGCGATGATGAACTGCCGGGGGCTGACCGAACTGATCGTGCTGAGCGTGGGTGTCCAATTGGGGGTGCTGAACGGCGAGCTGTTCTCCATGTTCGTCTTCATGGCCCTGGTCACCACCGCCATGACCGGGCCGCTGCTGCGCCGGCTGCTGCCCCCCACGCCCGTCCCGGACACCCCGCCGACGGCCCCGGCTGTGCCCACCGGAGCACGGCGCAAAATTATCTGACGGTGCGTCAGCCCGCTGTCAGCGCGGTGGCAGCGGGCTCTGTCATAGTTGTTCTCGGGAGCAGGAGGAAAGCGGAAATTGCTTCCGGGAGAGGTTCTCGTAGCGGCCCAACGAGTTCCCTATTTCATAGGGAAAGGCTTCACGGCCTCCGCAGGTTCGAATCCTGCCCTCTCCGCCGTGGCGGTGCCGAATTGGTGAGGTGTCACTCATGCACGACGCGAACGCGTTGATCGGTACGGCCGAGGAATCGGTGCGCCGACTCGGGCGCCGGGGTTACGCACTCGACGTACCCCTGCTGGAGAAGCTGGTCCAGGAGCGGGCGCGCGGCATCACCCGCGCCGACGAGCTGCGCGCCCGGATGAACCGGCTGACCCGGTCCATCCAGGACGCCCCCGCCGCGGACCGCCCGCGCCTCGCCCAGGAGGCACGTGCGGGCAAGGCGGAGGTGCGCGAGGCGGACCGGGCGCGGCTGGAGCACGAGACGGCCCTGCACACGCATCTGCTCACCGTCCCGAACCTCCCGCTCGACCGGGTGCCGGACGGCGGCCCGCAGGACGAACCCCATGAGGTACGGCGCTGGGGCAGTGTCCCCGACTTCGCCTTCACCCCCCGCGACCACGTCGAACTCGCCCGTTCCCAGGGCCTCTTCGACCCGGACCGGGCCGGCAAGCTCTCCGGGGCGCGCTTCGCGGTGCTGCGCGGGGCGGGGGCCGCGCTGGAACGCGCGCTGGCCGCGTTCCTCCTGGATCTGCACACCCGCGAGCACGGCTACCGCGAGTACAGCCTGCCGCACCTGGTGACCCGGGAGACGATGACGGGCACCGGGCAGCTCCCCAAGTTCGAGGAGGACCTCTTCCGGACGTCGGTCGGTGAGCGCGAGCTCTTCCTGATCCCGACCGCCGAGGTGCCGCTGGTCAACCTGTTCCGTGAGGAGACCCTGCCGGCGGCCGAGCTGCCGATGGGGCTGACCGCGCACACCACGTGCTACCGCTCGGAGGCCGGTTCCTACGGCAGGGACACCCGGGGCCTGATCCGGCTGCACCAGTTCTCCAAGGTCGAGCTCGTCCGGCTCTGCCACCCGGACGACGCCGAGGCCCAGCTGGACCTGATCCTCGGCCATGCCGAGGAGTGCCTGCGCCGCCTGGGCCTGCACTACCGCGTGGTGGAGCTGCGCGCGGGAGACCTGGGCTTCTCGGCCCGCCGCACCTTCGACCTGGAGGTGTGGCTGCCGGGCCAGCAGGCGTACCGGGAGATCTCCTCCGTCTCCGACTGCGGCACGTTCCAGGCGCGCAGGTCCCGGATCTCGGTCCGTACGGGCGCGGCCAAGGAACCCCTGGTCACCCTCAACGGTTCGGGCCTCCCCCTGGGCCGCACCCTGGTGGCCCTGCTGGAGCAGCACCAGGGCGAGGACGGTTCGCTCACCGTGCCGCCCGCCCTGGTCCCGTACACCGGCTTCACCGCGATCGCGCCCGACGGCACACCGGTCCCCGTTTGACCCGTCGCCGGGCCGGGTCGCCCGGCCTCAGGAGGACTCGCGCACCACCAGCTCGGTGGGCAGCACGATCCTCGGGCGTTCCACCGCCCGGTCCTCCGAGCGGTTCGCGATCTCCTGGAGCAGGACCCGCGTCATCGTGCGGCCCATCTCCTCGATCGGCTGGCGGACGCTCGTCAGCGGGGGGTCCATGTGACGGGCCACCGCGGAGTCGTCGAAGCCGATCAGGGCCACGTCGTCCGGGATCCGCCGGCCGGACTCGCGCAGGACCTGGCGGGCACCGGCGGCCATCACGTCGGAGGCGGCGAAGACCGCGTCCACGTCGGGGCGGCGGACCAGGAGCTCACGCATGGCGCGGGCACCGCCCTCCTCGCTGAAGTCGGCCGGGGCGATGAGCCGTTCGTCCGGGTCGAGCCCGGCGGCGGCGATGGCCTTGCGGTACCCGTCGAGGCGGCGCTGCGCGCCGTACACGTCGAGGCGTCCGGTGATCGTGGCGATGGAGCGGCGGCCCCGCGATATGAGGTGGTCGACCGCGGCGCGGGCACCCTCGAAGTTGTCGGAGTCGACCGAGGGCAGCGTCTCCGCCGCGTGCCTCCGGCCGCTGATCACCGAGGGCATGCCCAGCTGCTCCAGCAGGTCGGGCAGCGGGTCGTCGGCGTGCACGGAGACGAGCAGGACACCGTCGACGCGGTGCGCGGTCAGGTACTGGGCCAGCCGGCGGCGCTCGCGGTCGTTGCCCGCGAGGGTGAGCAGCAGCTGCATCTCGGTGTCCGCGAGGGCGGCCCCGACCCCGCGCACGATGTCGGAGAAGTACGGTTCGGCGAAGAACCGCGTCTCGGACTCGGGGACGACGAGCGCGATGGCGTCCGTCCGGTTCCCGGCGAGCGCGCGAGCCGCCCGGTTGGGTACGTATCCCAGCTCCGCGACGGCCGCCTCGACGGCCTCCCGGGTCTGTGCGCTGACCCGCGGCGAGCCGTTGATGACGCGTGAGGCCGTACCACGCCCCACTCCGGCCCGAGCCGCCACTTCTTCGAGCGTGGGCCGCCCGCCACTCCGTACTCGCGCTGCCGCCATGGCTGCCTCCCGTTCGCGGTCAATTTCTCACAGCGGGACGAGGCAAACCAAGTCCCTCCGTACGATCCCTGACACTTGTCAGGACCGACCGGTCCCTTCGCAGCGCCACCCCTCTTGGGAGCGCTCCCAAGCCTACGGGGTCACTGTGACGGACAGGTAAGGCGGGCACACGGAAGCGGGGCCCGGCCGACGGCCGGGCCCCGCGATCCGTCCAGGTCAGACGGTGCCTTCGCCCTGGGGCAGGGCGTGGCGGCGGATCACGTCGGAGTACCAGTGGGCGCTCGCCTTGGGGATGCGGCGCTGGGACGCGTAGTCGACGTACACGGCGCCGAATCGCTTCGAGTAGCCGTACGCCCATTCGAAGTTGTCCATCAGCGACCACAGGAAGTAGCCGCGGACGTCCGCGCCGTCGGCGATCGCGCGCTGTACGGCGTCGAGGTGCCCGTGCAGGTAGGAGATCCGCTCGGGGTCCTCGACCTTGCCCTCGGGCGAGACGTAGTCGTCGAAGGCAGCGCCGTTCTCGGTGACCATCAGCGGGAGGCCGGGGTGGTCCCGGTGGGTGTCCATGAGGAGGGCGTACAGCCCTTCGGGGTCGATCGACCAGTCCATCGCGGTGCGCTCCTTCCCCTCGGCGAGGTGGAAGGCGACGTGCTCCGAACCGGGCCACGGGGAGTGGTCGCTGGCGCCGTGGGCGTCGCTGCGCGCGTAGCCCTCCCCCTCCACGGGGGTGGTGACCAGCGTCGGCGTGTAGTAGTTGACGCCGAGGGTGTCGAACGGGCGCGAGATGGTGGCGAGGTCGCCGTCCTTGACCAGCCTGGACCAGTCCACCAGGTGCGAGGTGTCGGCGATCAGGTCCTCGGGGTACTCGCCGCGCAGCATCGGACCGGTGAAGACACGGTTGCCGACGGCGTCGATCCGGCGGGCGGCGTCCACGTCGCCCGCGCTGTCGGTCAGCGGGCGGACCTGGTGGA
This sequence comes from Streptomyces sp. NPDC058637, assembly GCF_042717325.1. Taxonomy (NCBI): domain Bacteria; kingdom Bacillati; phylum Actinomycetota; class Actinomycetes; order Kitasatosporales; family Streptomycetaceae; genus Streptomyces; species Streptomyces sp. NPDC058637. The sequence continues at coordinate 24,282 of NZ_JBHXRD010000026.1, forward strand.
GATTGAGGGTGACCGAGGTCTGCGCGGCAGCGGGGAGTTGGGCGCGCAGAACCTCGATCGCCCGTCCATGGGCGAGGTTGAGGTGATGGGCCGCCTGCAGCGCCGCTGCGGGCTCGGTGCGGCCGGGGGCGTGCACACCGGATCCGTAACCGAGGAAGGCCGAGCACCACGGCTCGTTGAGGGTGGTCCACATGCCGACGCGGTCGCCGAGGGCGCCGGAGACGATGGCGGCGTAGTCGGCGAAGCGCCCGGCGGTCGCGCGCTCGGGCCAGCCGCCCGCGTCCTCGAGCTCCTGGGGCAGGTCCCAGTGGTAGAGGGTGGCGACGGGCATGATGCCGGCGTCGAGCAGCTCGTCGACGAGCTTGCGGTAGAAGTCCAGGCCGCGCTCGACCGCGGGGCCGCGTCCGGTGGGCTGGACCCGGGACCAGGAGACGGAGAAGCGGTAGGCCTTGAGGCCGAGCTGCTTCATCATCGCGACGTCGTCGCGGTAGCGGTGGTAGTGGTCGGCGGCGATGTCACCGGTGTCGCCGTTGCGGACCTTGCCGGGGGTGCGGCTGAAGGTGTCCCAGATGGACGGCGTGCGGCCGCCCTCGGCGGCGGCGCCCTCCACCTGGTAGGAGGCGGTGGCCGCACCCCAGAGGAAACCCGTGGGGAAGTTCGTTGCCTCAGGCGCCTGCTTCGGGGTGATGTCGGGTCGTACTGCAGTCATGCGGGAGCGCTCCCAAGAATGGACGAACAAGGACAGGGAAGTGCGGGGACCCCGGGACCCGTACGGCCTGTGGTCAGGTACAGGCCGTACGGGACGGGCGGGGTCGGACCAGGGGTGGAACGGCGGACGGAACGGGAGCCCGGCTCAGCCCTTGACCGCGCCGGCCATGATGCCGCCGACGATCTGCTTACCGAAGATCACGAAGACGATGAGCAGCGGCAGTGTGCTGATCAGCGCACCCGCCATGACGATGCTCTGGTCGGGCACGTAGGAGGCGCTCAGCTGGCCGAGGGCCACCTGGAGCGTCGGGTTCTGCTGGTTCAGCGCGAGGTACGGCCAGAAGAAGTCGTTCCAGGACTGCACGAAGGTGAGCATGCCGAGCACCATCATGGCCGGGCGGGCCACCGGGAGCACGATGCTCCAGACGATGCGGAGGTTGTTCGCCCCGTCCATCCTGCCCGCCTCGATGAGTTCGTACGGCAGCGCCTCGATGAGGTACTGGCGCATGAAGAACACACCGAACGCGCTCACCAGGGTCGGGAAGATCACCGACTCCAGCTGACCGCCCCAGCCGATGTCCGACATCATCATGAACAGCGGTACGACGCTGAGCTGCGGGGGGATCGTCAGCGTGGCGATGACCGCCGTCATCAGCGCGCCACGGCCCTTGAAACGCATCTTGGCGAAGGCGTAACCGGCAAGCGTGCAGAAGAACAGGGTCGCCAGCGTGATGCTGGAGGACACGATCACCGTGTTGACGATGGCCTTGCCCAGGCTGGCCTGCTCCCAGGCCGCCTCGAGGTTGTGGAACAGGTTGCCGCCCGGGATGAGGGGCGGGGTGGTGTCCAGGATCTCGTCCTGGGTACGGGACGCGGCCACGAGCGTCCAGTACAGCGGGAACAGCGAGCCGAGGCCGACGACGACGAGGGCGAGGTAGGCGAAGGGGCCGGCGTGGTGCTGGCGGCCGGCGCCGGGCTTGAATCGGCTGCGGCGCGGGGGTTCGTCCCGGGCGGTGGCCTTGGCGACACGCCGGTGGTCCGAAGCGGGGACGGTGCTTGTGGTGGTCATGGAATTCGCTCCCCGTCAGGCCGCGGTCTTGCGCCCGAGGCGCCCGATGAGCCAGTTGATCGCGGCAATGAGCAGCAGCAGGACGAGCATGGCCCAGGCGACGGCGGCAGCCGTACCGAGGTGCCCGAGGTTCCAGCCGTAGTTGTAGAGGTAGATGCTGAGCGTCTCGTACTGGTGCTCGGTGCCGCCCTGCGCACCGTTGGTGCCTCCCTCGAGCAGGAGGGGCTCGCCGAACAGCTGCATGGAACCGATGGTCGAGATGACGATCGTGAAGAGGATCGTCGGTCGCAGCGCCGGGATCGTCACGTTGCGGAACTGCTGCCAGCGCGAGGCGCCGTCGAGCGAGGCGGCCTCGTACAGGTCGGACGGCACGGCCTGCATCGCGGCCAGGTAGATCAGGGTGTTGTAACCCGTCCAGCGCCAGATCACGATGACGGCGATGGCGATGTTGGACGTCCAGTGGCCGTTGACCCAGTTGGTCTCGCCGACGCCGAAGAAGCCGAGGAACCAGTTCAGCAGGCCGCCGTCGGCCCGGAACACCAGGGCGAAGACGAGGGCCGCGGAGGCCACCGAGGTGGCGTACGGGGTGAGGATCACCGTGCGCCAGAAGGTGCTGGCCCGCAGTTTGTAGTTCAGCAGGTGGGCCAGGCCGAGCGCGATCATCAGCTGCGGGACGGTCGAGATGACACCGATGACGAAGGTGTTGGTGACCGCGGTCCAGAACTCGGAGTCCTGCAGGATGGTGCTGAAGTTCTCCCAGCCGACCCACTCCATCTGGTCGAGACCGGTCATCTCCACCTTGTGGAGGGCGATCCAGCCTGTGTAGACGAGCGGGTAGAGCCCGAAGGCTCCGAAGACGAGGAAGAAGGGCGCGATGTAGGCGTACGGCGAGGCCTTGTCGTCCCAGCGCCACAGCCGACTGCGCCATGCCTGGCGGCTGGGAGTCATGGGCTTCGGGGAGCGGCGGCTGGGCCGCGAGCCTTGTGCGCCCCGCGTGGGGGTCGTGGTTGCCACAGGTGGGAGTCCTTCCCTGGGGTGTGCCGACACCGCAGGGGCAGGCCGGGCCCCTGATCAGGTCCGGCGGAGGTGTCGGGAGGGTGCACGGTGCCGGTGGAGGAACCGGCACCGGTGCGGCCGGCCGGGACACGTGGTCCGGCCGGCCGCACCGGCGAGGATCAGCCGACCACCTTGTCGATGTCCTTGATGGCGGCGTCCCAGGCGGCGTCCGGCTTGGTGCCGCGCTGCTCCATGTTGTTGATCTGCTTGGAGAAGGTGTCCTTGATCACGCCGTCCTTCGGGCCGAGCACCGCGGCCGGGATGATCTGCGCCTCCTCGGCGTAGATCTCACCGATGGGGGCGTTGTTGAAGTACTCCAGCTTGGCGGTCTTCACGTCGGGGAGCTGGTAGGCGCCCTTGTTCGACGGGAAGAGACCGGCGGCCTTGAACACGGCGGCCTGCTGCTCGGGCGCGGTCAGCCACTTGACGAGCTCACCGGCCTCCTTGACGTGCTTGCCCTTCGCGGGGACGGCGAGGAAGGAGCCGCCCCAGTTGGCAGCGGTCTCACCCGGGGTGCGGGCGATGTCCCACTTGCCCTTGTACTCGTCACCGGCGTAGGTGGCGATCTGCGCGGCCATCCACGCGGGGCAGGCCACGGTGGCCATGCTGCCCTGACGCAGGGCGGCCTTCCACGGGTCCTGGAACTGCGCCAGGCCCTGGGTCAGCCCCTTGTCGACCGCCTCGGCGGCGAGCTTCCAGCCCTCCTTGACGCCGGCGCTCTCCTTGTAGATCGGGTCGCCGTTCTTCGCGTAGTACTGCTCCGAGCCGGAGCTCACCACGCCGTTGTACATGGCGCTCGCGGAGTCCATGAAGAAAGTGCCCTTGGGAGCCTTCTTCTTGTACTCCTCACCGAGCTTGAGGTAGTCCCCCCAGCCGCCGGCCAGCTTGGCGGCGACTTCCTCGCGGTCGGCCGGCAGACCGGCCTGCTCGAACAGGTCACGGCGGTAGCAGATCGACATCGGGCCGATGTCGGTGCCCGCACCGATGACCTTGCCCTCGTCGGTGGTCGCCTGCAGCGCCTTCCAGTTCACCCACTGGCTGGTGTCGATGACCTTGGAAAGGTCGGCGAAGGCGTCCGCCTTGGTGTCGACGAGTTCCTTGGCGCGGCCGACCTCGATGCCCTGGATGTCGGCCAGGCCGCTGCCCGTGTTGAGCTGCTGGAGGAGCTTGGTGTAGTAGACCGGCTCTTCGGCGGCGGTGTTCGCCTTGACCGTGATGTTCGGGTGGAGCTCGTGGTACTTCTCGAAGAGCCCCGCCTCCTTGTATCCGAACTGTCCGAAGTCGGCGAGGGTCAGGGTGATGTTCCCGTTCGCGTCGGCCTCGTCGGACTCCGAACCGGAATCGCTGCAGCCGGTCAGCAGCAGGGCGGTGGCCGTGAGGCCCGTGGTGGCCATGACGGCGGTTCTGCGGCTTCGACCTGCGACGGTGCGGGTGATGCGCATTCCACTACTCCTTGTTCCAGGGTGGGACTGGCGTTCAATCTGCTCGGCATACGCGCTGGTGGTGCGGTGCCAGTGGTACGGAGAGGACATGGGCTGTGCCGTCCCCGTACGAGCGAAAAACCTCGTTCGATATGGGAGCGCTCCCATGCGCTGATGCCGGAACATTGCTGCCTCAAGGGGGTGGGTGTCAAGAGTTGAAGACGCTTCCGTTGCCTGAGTGTGTCCTGCAAGTCACGCGAACGTGTCCGACCGAGGGCTTGCATTAACCCCGGCGCCCTGCATGCGGGAAACGTCGGACTGTGAATTCGCCCTGGCCACAGGGCAGTTGGGAGCGAAAAACGCCTTCCGCGCGGCGATTCGGCCGACCGCGGGCGGAATTTCGGCGAGGGGGTCGGACGGGCTCCCGAGGCCGCCACCGCCGGGAAAGCGCCCGCCGGAAAATGAACGGGGCACGGCGCCGTGAGGGTGCTCAGGGGGGTCCGGGGGCGGTTCCGCGTTCTTTCCCCGAACTCCGGTGCGCGGCGGGCGGGTTCCGCTTGGGCGGGTTTGCGTACCGGAGGGCAGTGCGGGGACGGAAGCACCCACGGGCGGAAAAGGGGCGCACCCCGGCCGGGTGTGGGGGTGTGGGGCCGGCCGGGGTGCGCGCGGGGGAGGGTGGTCCGGGAGGTGCGGGAGGGGTGTGGAGTGCGGGGTGCCGATGGTCCGAGGCGTACGGGGGCGGGGCGGAGGTGGTCGGTCCGGTGCGTACGGGGGCTACTTGAAGGCGCCGAACGCCTTGGTGAAGGCCAGCGGTTCCTGGAGGATGGAGCTGCAGGTCGCGTCGGCGGCCGGCTTCGTGCCGCCCGCGCACTCCTTGTCCCGCGTGCCGGACCACATCGCGAGCCGGCCGATACCCTTCTCTTGAGCGAACTTCACCAGCTGTGCGGCGTCCTCCACCGTGAAGATCTCGGTGACGACATCGTTCACTCCGATCATCGGGGTGACCGCCACCGCTTCCCAGGCCGCCGCGTCGGAGAGCCCCAGCACACCCTTGATCTGGGCCTGTGTGGCGGTGGCCGCCCGGGTCGCGTAGTCACCCATGTCGCCGCTGTACGAGGCCCCGTAGTCCATGGCCATGATGTTGACCGCGTCGACCGTGACACCGTTCTTCTTCGCGTCCGCTATCAGGTCGACACCCGGCTGGGTCAGCCCCTCGGGCATCACCGGCAGGGTGAAGGAGACGTCCAGGCCGGGGTGGGACTTCTGGAGCTGGGCGATGGCCTGCGAGCGGCGTGAGTTGGCCGCCGTGTCGGGCAGTGCGCCGCCCTCGATGTCGAAGTCGACCTTGGTGAGCCCGTACGTGTCGATGACCTTGCCGTACGCCGTGGCGAGCTCCGCGGGGGTGGAGCAGTGCAGGGCCAGCTCCGCGCCCGCCGCACCGCCGAAGGAGACCCGGACGTCGCCGCCCTGGGCCCGCAGCGCGCCGATCTGGGCGGCCACCTTGTCGTCGCCGAGTCCGGTCACCCCGCCCCACAGCGGGGTACAGCTGCCGCCCGAGGTGATGAACGCGAGGTTGAACTCCTTGACGCCCGTCGCACCGGCGGTGTCCAGCAGGTCGTACGCCGGATGGAGGGAGGTGTCGATGTACGGGGCGAATCCGGCACCGGTGGCCGTGCCGCCACCGCCGCCGGACGTCTCCGAGGGCTCCGGCGTCGGTCCGGCCGTCTCGGACTCCGTGGGGGTGGGCGCCGCCGTGGCCGTCGGGGCCCCGGTGGGCCGCCCGCCGGGCTCCGGGGTCGCCCCGGTGCCGGCGGAGCACGTCACGTCGTCGATGAGGCAGCCGGCCGGGTCGCCGGCGGTGCCGGACGAGGCGGCGACGAAGCCGATCGTCACGGACGCCCCGGGGGCCAGGTCCTTGTTCCAGCTCGCGGGCTTCACGGTGACGTGGTCGCCGCTGACGGTGTGCTCACCGTTCCAGAGCGAGTCGATCTCCGTACCCGCGGGGAGGTCGAATTCGAGCGTCCACCCCGACCTGGCCTTGTCCGTCTCGTTGGTGACGACGTACTGCCCGGTGTAACCGCCGGTCCAGCCGCTGGTCCTGGTGTACGTGGCACCGACCGCCGCCGCCTGCGCCGTGCCGGTGAGGGCGAAGACCGTGCCGCCGATGACCGCTGCGGCGACGACGGCGCCGACCGCCTTGGTGCGGGTGCTCGCCGTGCGGCGGTGCGTGCTGGTGCCCATCGCGTTCCTGCCTCTGTCGTACGGGGGGTGGTGGTCGCGTCTGCACGCTAGCCGCCCCGAATCGGGCAAAAGGCGCTCTTGGGACCTGGGTCGATGTTCTTAGGGTTGGCTTAAGGAGTGCATCGGTGCTGGTTAAAGGTTCGGCCCGGCCCCGGGAGTTCCCTGGGCCCCGCGCTCCGGTCCCTCACTCCGCGTCGCCGCTCCCTCGGCGACGCGACGGCCGAACCGCCTCCCGCTCCGCTTCCCCACCCGGTGCCCCCGGCGTGCCCGCTCGGACGGGCCGCCGTCGAGCCCGATCCAGATGCGTACCTCCGTACCGCCGAGCACCGAGCGTCCGATCCGCAGGTCGCCGCCGGTGGCTTCGGCGACGCGGCGGACGATGTCCAGGCCGAGTCCGGTCGAGCCCACGGTGCCGTCGGCGCCCCGTCCGCTGGCCCCCCGTGCCAGGGCGGCCTTCGGGTCGGGGATGCCGGGTCCGGCGTCCGAGACCAGGACGAGCACCGCGTCACCGCTGTGGTGCACGTCGACGGAGAAGGCGGTGCCCTCGGGGGTGTGCCGGAACACGTTGCCGAGCAACGCATCGAGTGCGGCGACCAGTTCGGGCCTGGCGACCGGGATCCGTACCGTGCGGTCCACTCCCGCGAGCCGGACCGTGCGCCCCTCGTCCTCGGCCAGGGCGGACCAGAAGCCCATGCGTTCGCGGATCACCTCGGAGGCGTCGCAGCCGGCGCCCGCGCCCGTCTGCAGGCCCTGGGTCCGGGGCCGCTGCTCACGGGCGGTACGGATGATCGTGTCGACCTCGCGCTCCAGCTGCTCGACCGCCGCCCGGGTCTGATCGGCGGCGGGCCCCTCGCCCAGGGAGGCGGCGTTGAGGCGGAGCACGGTCAGCGGGGTGCGCAGCCGGTGCGAGAGGTCGGCGGCCAGTTCGCGTTCGTTGGCGAGCAGTTGGACGACCTGGTCGGCCATGGAGTTGAACGCCACGGCAGCGGACCGGAGTTCGGTCGGCCCTTCCTCCGGGACCCTGGTCCCCAGCCGCCCCTCCCCCAGGTCCTGGGCGGCGCCGGCGAGGCGCTGGGCGGGCTCCACCATGCGTACGCCGAGCCGGTCGGCGACCGCCACCGAGCCCACGATCAGCGCGACGCCGACACCCGCCAGCACCAGCCAGGCGGTGTCGACGCCGTTGGAGACCTCGGCCTCGGGGACGAACACCTCGACGACCGCGATGTCCCCGGAGCCCAGGGCGGTCGGCTGGAGCAGCGCGTGGCCGCCCGCGACCTCGGTGATGGAGGCGCGCCCCGACTCCCGTACGGTCTCCAGGTCCTGGCGGGTGGCGCGCCGGGTGCCGATCTCCAGGCGCCGGCCGGCCGGCTCGCCCGCGGCGGCGGGGACGTGGACGGCGAGCCGTCCCCTGCCGCCCGGCTCGGTGGACAGGACCGCGCGGGTCAGCTCCTCGCGGTCGGTGGTGACGGTGAGGGTCGGGCCGATGGTGGCGGCCTGCCGCTCGGCGTCGGAGAAGGCACGGTCGCGGGCCATTTCCCTGATGACGAGCCCGAGGGGCACGGCGAACGCGATCACGACCATGGCGGTGACGGCCAGGCAGACCTTGACCAGAGCCCATCTCATGCGGGCGGCTCCGGCGCCGCCCGGGGGGCGGGCTCCGGGGGTTCGAGTTTCACGCCGACGCCGCGCAGGGTGTGCAGGTAGCGGGGCCGGGCCGCGGTCTCGCCCAGTTTGCGGCGCAGCCAGGAGAGGTGGACGTCGATGGTCTGGTCGTCGCCGTAGGACTGCTGCCAGACCTCGGCCAGCAGTTCCCGGCGCGCGACGACGACTCCGGGGCGTCCGGCGAGGAAGGCGAGGAGGTCGAATTCCCGGCGGGTCAGGTCCAGTGCCGTGCCGTCGAGTTCGGCCTGGCGGCGCAGCGGGTCGATACAGAGCCCGCCGACCTGGATGACGCGTGGGGGCGGCGCCTGGGCACCGGCGCCCGTGCGGCGCAGGACGGCGGCCATGCGGGCGGAGAGGTGCTCCACCGAGAAGGGCTTGGTCAGGTAGTCGTCGGCCCCGTCGTTGAGCAGCCTGACAATCTCGGCCTCGTCGTCGCGCGCGGTGGCGATGATCACGGGTACGTCGGTGATGGACCGCAGCATCTTGAGGGCCTCGGCACCGTCGAGATCGGGCAGCCCGAGGTCGAGTATGACGACGTCGAAGCGGAAGTGGGCCACTTCGCGCAGCGCTTCGAGCGCGGTACCGACACTCCGCACCGTGTGGGAGGCCTCGGTCAGGTGCCGGATGAGGGCGGAACGTACGAACTGGTCGTCCTCGACCACGAGCACACTTGGCATGGGCGGCACCGTAGCTCATACGGAGGGACCCGGTTCCCTCCGGGACGGCGACGGGCCGGGTGGGGCAGGATGTCCCCGATGCAACGAGGATTCGTACACGCGATCGCGTGGTCGCTCGCCACGGGGGCGGCGGTCACCCTGTCGTGGTGGGGTGTGCACACGGTGATGTCCGGGACGGTGTACGAACCTCCGCGCGCTCTGCCGATCTCCGTGGGCGCACCGGACGGCGGGACCACGGACGTGCCGGTGTCCTCGTCGACGCACCGTGCCCTGCCGTCGCCCTCGTCCGGTGCGACCGCCCCACGCACCACTCCGCCGCCCTCGCCACGGCCGTCGAAGAAGCCTTCCGCCCGTCCCTCGTCGAGCGGTCGGACCCCGCCGGGATCCTCGGCGCCCGCTGCGGCTCCGGGTGAGGTGCGGAGTTATCCGACGCGCGGCGGCCGGGTGGTCCTGGAGCTGGCGGGCGACGCGGCGAAGCTGGTCTCGGCCACGCCGGAACAGAGCTGGTCGATGCAGGTGTGGACGACCGCGGAGTGGATCCGGGTGGACTTCGGCGACGGGGCCGGGGCGACGGTCTCCATCTTCTGCACGTGGAACGGCCATCCGCCGACGGTGCAGGTCGTCGACCAGTAGGCCGTGGGCTGCCTCGTCCGCCACCCGTCGCGCACCGGGCCGTGCGGCGAGTCGTCAACCGGGTAGTGAACCGGGCCGTGCACCGGGCCTTTACGAGAAGGCGCCGGGCGGCGGGGCGGGTGAGGGCCGGGCGCCCTCGTCGGTGACGACCGCGGCGCCGCCGGTGAAGTCGGCGAGGGCCCGGCCGTGTTCGACCCGGCCGGGGTGCGGGTCGCTCGCGACCCGCCGGGTCAGCTCGGCGACGGCGATCGGCAGGTCGGAGGCGACCAGGACCGCGTTGCCGAAGCGGCGGCCCCGCCAGACGGTCGGGTCTGCGGCCAGGGCCAGTTCGGGGAAGAGCGAGGCGGCCGTGGCGACCTGGCCGCGGAGGTGGGCGAGCGGCGGCCCGTCGGCGAGGTTGGCCGCGTACTGGCCGCCCGGCCTCAGCACCCGGCGCACCTCCCTGAGGAATTCCGCGGAGGTGAGGTGGGCGGGGGTGCGGGCGCCGCTGAAGACGTCCGCGACGACGAGGTCCGCCCAGCCGTCCTGGATCCTGCCGAGCCCGGCGCGGGCGTCCACGGAGCGCACCCGTATCCGGGCCTGCGGGTCCAACGGGAGCTCGCGCCGGACCAGTTGGACCAGTGCCGCGTCGATCTCGACGATCTGCTGGGTGGAACGGGGCCGGGTCGCCGCGATGTACCGGGCGAGGGTGAAGGCCCCGCCGCCCAGGTGCAGGACCTGGAGGGGCTGGTTCGGGGGCGCGGCGAGGTCGATGACATGACCGAGCCTGCGCTGGTATTCGAACGAGAGGTACGAGGGGTCGTCCAGGTCCACGTGCGACTGCGGGGCGCCGTCCAGCAGCAGGGTCCAGGCGTGCGGGCGTTCACGGTCGGGGACGAGCTCGGCCAGACCGCCGTCCACCGTCTCGGCGACGGGCTCCTGATGGCGCTCGGACCGCTTCCGGGCGCTCGCACCCTTGGCCGGCGCTCCTCGACGTGCCACGCGCCCTCGTCCTCGCTCGCCTGTACGGGGCCGGTTCCTGGGGTGGACCGGCGACGGCGGGAGATCCGCCTACCAGGCCATTATGGCCTCAGCGGCAGTTGTCGGCCGCCTCGATGAGCCGGGCCGCCTGGTCGAGGGCGGCGCGGAGTACGGCCGGGTCGGTGACCTGGGAGTCCTCGGCGGGCGGCAGGAGCCAGCCCCCGCCGGTGACGGGCGGCTCGGCGGGGAGGCGGAGTCCACGGCCGTCCGTCCGCGTACAGGCGCTGCCGGGTACGTCCCAGGCGTCGGCCGTACCGGGCGGGACCAGGAAGCCGAGGGTGGCGCAGGCCCCGTCGTGCAGGACCGGGCCGACGGCGTCGTGGTCGGCCCCCCGGCGCAGGATGTCCACGGCCTCCAGGCCCTGACGTGCCGGGACGGTCACCAGGTCGCACGGTGCGGTTTCCGGGCCGATGTGCAGCAAGGGAACCCCTCCTCTCGTCGCCGAACGGAGCTACGCCCCGTTTCCTCATGGACCAACGCGCCGACGGCGTCAACGGCTACGGCGCCATGCCGCCGCAAAGGGTGGCAGTTCATGGCGAATCACGGACGAGATGTCTGCTTTGTAGGGAAACACCGCATGCGTGTCCCGTCACAGCAGGTACGTTCTTGCTCCGCCGGGACACCGGAAGCAGGCGCCCGGTTGCACCAGAGAGGGCCCCGCCATGGTGACACGGGCAGTTCCCAACCTCGTCTTCCGTCGGCTGCGCGGACAGCGCTCCGCCGGTGAGTTCGCGGCGGCCGTCCGCAGGGCCGCCCGTGAGATCGGTGAACAGGTCTCGTGCGACGCCCGGTACATCGGACGCGTGGAGTCCGGCGAGATCCGCTGCCCCAACTACGCGTACGAACGGGTGTTCCTGCACATGTTCCCCGGGGCGACCCTGGCGGATCTGGGCTTCTCGGCCCGCGAGAGCGTGCGCGGCCGGGGGGCACGCCGGACACCCCGTCCAGCCCCTGACCCCCTTTCCCCCACGCTCGACAGTGACATCGACGAGGAGTGCGACGTGCTGCGTCGCGTGTTCATGACGAGCGGCACCGCCACGGTGGCGGCCGCGTCCCTGGGCCTGGGCGGCGGAGCGTCCGCCGCCGGCCCGATCACCGTTCCCGCGCAGCGCCGGGTCGGCGAGGCCGAGGTGAGTGCCGTCGAGGAGGCGGTGCGGCAGATCCGGCTGCTCGACGACCGGCACGGTGCGGACGGGCTCTACCGGCGGGCCGCCGAGCCCCTCCGGGCCGCGTACGCCCTCCTCGACGCGGGGACCTGGACCCGGCGCGGCACCGCTGACCGGCTGCACGCGGGCGCCGGGGAGCTGGCCATCTCCGTGGGCTGGCTGGCGCACGACTCGGGCCGCTTCGAGGACGCGCGCTCGCACTACGCGGAGGCGCTCGCCATGGCGCGGCTGGCCGGGGACGCCGCCCTGGAGGCGCACGCCTTCTGCAACGCGTCGTTCCTGGCCAGGGACATGGGCAAGGCCCGGGAGGCGGTCCGCGCCGCGGAGGCGGGCGGCCGTGCCGCGCGCCCGCTCGGCTCCCCGCGGCTGCTGGCGCTGCTGGCGCTGCGGGAGGCGGGCGGGCGGGCCTGGCTCGGGGACCGTACGGGGTGCGAGCAGGCGATCGGGCGGGCGCGTACGGCGTTCGAGCGGGGCCCGTGCCCGGCCGACCCGGAGTGGATGAGCTTCTTCCGGGAGGCGGAACTGGAGATACTGGAGGCGCAGTGCTGGTCGGCGCTGGGCGACTGGTCGAGGGCGGCCCGGCACGCCCGCCGGGCCACCCGGCTGCAGGACCCGCACTTCACCCGGAACCTCGCGCTGTACCGGGCGCAGCTGGCCGGTGACCTGGCGCGGGCGGGGACGGCCGACGAGGCGTCCGCGGCGGGCCACCAGGTGCTCGACCTCCTGGACCGGGTCCAGTCCTCCCGCATCCGGGGGATGCTGGCGAGCGCCGTACGGGTGCTCAGGCCCCGGGGCGGCCCGGAGGTCGCGGCGCTCCTGGACCGCTACGAGGAGCTGCCGCCCGGCGTGTGAGCACGCGGCCGGCCCCCCGGGTCAGCGCTCCAGGTGTCCCGTGTCGTTCCAGCGTTCCAGGGCGGGCATCCCGTACGCCCACCCCAGCACCGACAGCGACGTCGGTTCCAGCCGGATCCGGGCGGCGAAGGAGATGTCCTCGCCGAGCCACCGCGCTGCCAGCGTCCGCAGGATGTGGCCGTGGGCGAAGACCAGGACGTCCCGGTCCGAGGAGCGCGCCCATTCGACGACCTCGTCGGCGCGGGCCGAGACCTCGGCCAGGGACTCGCCCCCGGGGACGCCGTCCCGCCAGATCAGCCAGTCCGGCCGGTCCGCCTTGATCTGTGCCGGGGTCAGACCTTCGTAGTCCCCGTAGTCCCACTCCATGAGCGCGTCCCACGGCTCGGCCCGCTCACCGAACCCGGCGATCGCGCACGTCTCGGCCGCCCGGACGAGCGGGCTGGTCCGCACCTCGGCTCCTGGCAGCCCGCCCCAGGGGTCCCGGTGCAGGCGCTCACCGAGCAGTTTCGCGCCCTCGCGGCCGGTGTCGAGGAGGGGGATGTCGGTCCTGCCGGTGTGATTGCCCTGGACGGACCACTGTGTCTGGCCGTGCCGGGCGAGCAGGATTCGCGGTGCCATGACGGCTCTCCCTGAAAATACTGAGATCCGATGATCCGGGGACCCTAGGATCTGATGGGTCCGGGACAGCGGTGTCCGGGACAGCGACGGGCGGCAAGGTCGGCACGCCGGGGGACGGTGCGGACGAAGCCCCGCTCCATCATCTCCCACGCCCCCCGAAGGCAACCTGCGGGGCACTGCCGGCGTCCCTCCCACCGCACGGCCAGGAGCCCCCGCGGGGAAACGCCCCCGGGGAAGTCCGGGCCGGAAGACCGCCGTACGGTTGAACGGCCGCCGTCGACCGCATGAACATGGGGAGAGCCATCGGATGCCGCACGCCACCGCCGGGACACCCGCCCTCGGCCACCGGCCCCGCTGGTGGACGGAGCTGCCTCTGATAGCGGTGGTGTACGGGCTGTACTCGGCGGGCCGGCTGCTGGTCCGGGAGGACATACCGGCGGCCGTGGAGCACGGGCTCGCGATACTCCGCCTGGAGAAGGCGCTGTTCCTCAACGCCGAGCACCCGCTCAACCGGCTGCTGACCGCCCACCCCCACCTGGGGATACCCGCCGACTTCGCGTACGCCTCCCTGCACTACCTGGTCACCCCGGCCGTGCTCATCTGGATCTTCCGGCGCCGGGCGGCCGCCTACCGGGCGGCCCGCACCTGGCTGATGACCTCCACCCTCATCGGGCTGATCGGCTTCACGCTGATGCCGACCTGCCCGCCCCGGCTCCTGGACGCCCACCACGGGTTCGTCGACACGATGGCCCAGTACAGCGCGTACGGCTGGTGGGGCGCGGGGGCGAGTGCTCCGCGCGGGCTCAGCGGGATGACGAACCAGTACGCCGCGATGCCGAGCCTCCATGTCGGCTGGGCGGTGTGGTGCGGGGTCCTGCTGTGGCGCCACGGACGCCACCCGCTGCTGCGGGCGGCGGGCATCGCGTACCCGCTGATCACCGTGCTCGTGGTGATGGGCACGGCGAACCACTACTTCCTGGACGCGGTCGCGGGCGCCGCCGTGATGGGTGTCGGAGCACTGCTGACCAGGCCGTTCATGCGGATCGCGGACCGCGTCAAGGACCGTGCGCGGGCCGCGTTCGCCCCGGCTCCCGCCCCGGCCTCGCCCGCGAGGTCCACGATTGTCAGTGACGGATGCAAGACTTCCGCAGGTGAGCGAATCCCCGGTCAGCGGACCCCCTCCGCAGATTCCAGCGACGCGGCCACCGGCACCGCCGCCGAGGCCGCCAGCGACGACGCTCCGGCAGCGGCTCGCTGAACTGCGCGGCCCGTCCGTCGCGCCGCATCCGCTGGACGCGCGTGCGCTGGCCGCCCTCGCCGCGAACCCCGGCTGCAAGCGGCGTGCCCTGCTCGACGGCGCGGGGGTCGACAAGGGGGTGCTCGCCGGCTCGCTGGGCTCCCCCGCCGCGTTCGGCCAGTCACAGTTCGCCTTCGTCCGGGGCAACGCCTTCGAGAAGAAGGTCAAGGCCGACGGCGGTACGGAGCTGCTGCGCCTGCTGTTCGAGCGGCTCGGCGGTGGGGCGGACGCACCGGGCGAGGCCGCCGTGCCCGATCTGTCGGCCGCCGGGCCGGAGGGCCGGGCGGCGCGCACGGCCCTGGCGCTGCGCGAGGCCACGGCGGCGGGCGGCTGGGCTCTGCTCGACCATCCGATGCTGGCCCTGGAGGTGGCGGGCTCCCCCGCCTATCTGGAGCCGGACGCCGTGGTGGTGCACCCCGACGGCACCTGGACCGTCGTCGAGATCAAGTCCTTCCCCATGATCGACAGTTCGGCGGACGCCGCGAAGGTCGGGGCGGCGGCCCGCCAGTCCGCGGTCTACGTCCTGGCGCTGGAGCGGATCGCCGACGTCACCGAGGGCGCCGAGGTCGGACACCGGATCCTGCTGGTCTGCCCGAAGGACTTCTCCAACCTGCCGACCGCGTCGGTCGTGGACGTCCGCAAGCAGCGCGCCGTCACCCGCCGCCAGCTGACCAGGCTGACCCGGATCGAGGACATCGCGGCGACCCTGCCCGAGGGCACGACGTTCGACCCGGGGTGCACCCCCCAGGAGCTGGGCAGCGCGGTCGACGCGGTCCCGGCGGCGTACGCCCCCGAGTGCCTGGCGGCGTGCGAGCTGGCCTTCCACTGCCGGGCGAAGGCCCGCGCGGAGGGCGCCGTGGAGACGCTCGGCCGGAGCGTGCGGGGCGAGCTGGGCGGCCTGACGACGGTCGCCGGGGTGCTGGCCGCCGCGGCCGGCAAGGAGGGCGACCCGGCGGACCCGACGGTGGCCGCGCTGCGGCGGGCAGCGGCGCTGCGCGCGGAGGCGCTGGAGACACGGAGCGACGGAGCGGCATGTCACTGATCACCACCCTGGCCCGGCTGGAGGCGGTGGACAGCGGGCGGGCCCAGCCGCTGACCACCGTGCGCCACCGGCATCTGACCGCCCGGCCGCTCGTCCTGGTGCCGCTGACCACCGCGGGCGAGGCGGGTGCCCCGCTCGGCGCGCTCGTCGGCACCGACCGCGAGGAGCCGAGGCTGCTCACGGTGTCCCAGCCCCGTGACCGGGACCTGCGGTTCGCCTTCCTGGCCGAGCTGGCGGAGGCGGTGCTGCCGCACATCGAGTCGTACGCGGACGCCGTCGAGCCCGCCGAGCGCAACGAGACCGATCCCGCGACCGGCAGGAAGACCAAGGTCGAGGTCGAGCTCTGCACGGACGCGGCCCAGCTGATCGTGCCGAGCCGGGCGGGCATCGACTTCGTACGGCTGCTGGGGCGGTCCATGCGGTTCCGGCGCACCGTCGAGGACGATCCGGACACCCCGTATCCGGCACCCGCCCGCGTTCCGCTGCTCGGCCGCTGGCTGACGCACTACGGGGAGCGGGCCAGGGTGCCGGGCTCCGCCCTGCTGCTCTCGGCGACGGATCTGCTGAACCGGCACTGGGCGACGGGCCAGAGCAGCCTGGAGGACCAGCATCTCGGTGCGCTGCTCGCCTGGATCGACCCGCCGGAGGGCGGGTCGGGGGCCGCCGCGGCGCTCCGCGCGGAGACGGGGCGGGACCGTGCCGGACAGCTGCTCTGCCCACCGGCCGGACCGGCGACGGACCCGGCGTTCGACAACCGGCTGCTGGCGCCCGCGATCGAGCGTTACGACCGGGCGCGCACGGCGCTGGCAGCCGCGGAGGACGGTCTGGCCGCCGATGCCGGGCTCGTCGAGCTGAGCGGCGCGGAGCGGGAGATCAGGTCCCGGCTCACCGGGGTGCTGCGGCCCACGTGGGACGCCGTGTGGCGTGGGCTCGACCTGCTGGCGGAGCTGCCGGAGGGACCGAGGGCGCAGGACCGCTGGACCAGGGACCGCTGGTCGTTCACCGCGCACCGGGACCGGGTGGGGGCGGGCGAGCCGCCGCAGCCGCGCCGGGACGACGCGGTGACGGCGGCGCAGAAGCTGGCCTCGCGGGAGACCGCGCAGGCCCAGCTCGATGCGCAGGAGGCACTGGACGATCCGCTGGTGCTGGCCGGCCGGCGGCTGGCGGGCGAGGCGTTCGTCGGGGTGGTGACGGAGGTGGAGATGGCGTACAGCGAGTCGAAGCGTCCCTCCCCCCGCCCGCTGGTCACGGTGCGGACGGACGAGCGCCCGCATCTCGGCGAGCGGACGAAGGTGTACCGCTCGCTGGACGGCAAGCCGCAGACGGCGGAGTTCGTGGCGCGCCTCTCCGAGGACGGCGGGGACGTGGGCGCGGATCCGGACGGGGAGGTCCTTCTCGTCCTGCGGATCACGGACCGGATGGGGCGCGGCAAGGAGCCGGCGCCCGGTTCGCTGCCGGAGCCCGGGGACCGGATCGCCTGGACGCTGTTCGAGCACGACCAGCGGGGCGGTCCGAAGCTGCCCGACCCCGAGGACACCCCGTGGACCCACGGCGGCCCGCCCGGAGCGGCGGCCGACGGACCCGCCGAGAAGCCCGATCCCGTGACGCCGGAGGACCTCCTGTGACAGCCGTTCTCGACCCGGGTGCCGCGGCCGCGCGGGCGACCGACGCGATCCTCGGCGACACCCTGCGCGGTACGGCGCGCGGCATCGTCGTGGACTCGCCGCCGGGCGCGGGCAAGTCGACGCTGGTGGTGCGCGCCGCGCTCGAACTGGCCGCCGCGGGACGTCCGCTGATGGTGGTCGCGCAGACCAACGCCCAGGTGGACGACCTGGTGATACGGCTGGCCGAGAAGGCTCCCGGGCTGCCCGTCGGCCGGCTGCACAGCAGCGACTCCGATCCGTACGACAAGGTCCTGGACGGCCTGGACCACGTACGGAAGTCGGCGAAGGCGTCGGATCTGGCCGGGCTGGACATCGTCATCTCCACGGCCGCCAAGTGGGCGCACGTGAAGAACGTGGAGCCGTGGGGCCACGCGATCGTCGACGAGGCGTACCAGATGCGGTCGGACGCGCTGCTGGCCGTGGCCGGACTGTTCGAGCGGGCCCTGTTCGTCGGGGATCCGGGGCAGCTGGACCCGTTCTCGATCGTGGGCGCGGACCAGTGGGCCGGGCTGTCGTACGACCCGTCGGCGAGCGCGGTATCCACCCTGCTCGCGCACAATCCGGAGCTGCCCCAGCACCGGCTGCCGGTGTCCTGGCGGCTGCCGGCGTCGGCGGCGCCGCTCGTCTCGGACGCGTTCTACCCGTTCACGCCGTTCCGCAGCGGGACGGACCACGGCGACCGTCGGATGTCGTTCGGCGTGCCCTCGGACGGCTCGGGTCCGGACCGGGTGCTGGACGAGGCGGCGGAGTCCGGTTGGGGGCTGCTGGAGCTCCCGGCGCGCCACACCCCGCGCACCGATCCGGAGGCGGTGCGGGCGGTGGCCCTGGTGGTCCGCAGGCTGCTCGACCGGGGCGGCGCCGCGACGAGCGAGCGGTCCCCGGATCCGGTTCCGGTGACGGCGGACCGGGTCGCGGTCGGTACGGCCCACCGCGACCAGGCCGCGGCGGTGCGGGCGGCGCTCGCGGAGCTGGGGGTGACGGGTGTGGCGGTGGACACGGCCAACAGGCTCCAGGGCCGTGAGTTCGACGTGACGGTGGTCCTGCATCCGCTGTCGGGCCGCCCGGACGCCACGGCCTTCCACCTGGAGACGGGACGCCTGTGCGTGCTGGCCTCGCGGCACCGGCACGCCTGCGTGGTGGTGTGCCGGGCGGGGGTGGCGGACCTGCTGGACGAGCACCCGTCGACGGAGCCCGTGCAGCTGGGCGTCACGGTGAAGTTCCCCGACGGGTGGGAGGCGAACCACGCGGTCCTGGCCCACCTCCGGGAGCACCGGGTGCCCTGGAATCCGTGAATTTGGGGCGCGCCGCACGCATCGCGTGGCCCGTTCGTGGGAAGCGCTCTTGCGCCGGGTCGGACAATGGAAGGTGGCCGTCCGGCCGTACGAGGAAGGAACACCACATGGCACACCCCGAGCGGAACGAGCGGCAGAGGCTGCGCCCCGCACCGCTGCTCTTCGAGCCGTCGGAGGCGGCGGCGGATCCGGAGCACTTCTTCGACCTGGAGTCGATGGACGACCCGAAGGAGCTGCTGGCCCGCGCGACGGAGCTGACGCTCGCCTTCCGGGCCGCGACCGACCGGGCCGTGGAGTTCCAGGCCGTGGCCGCCGCGCAGCTCGCCGATCCGCGCCGGTTCGACCGGCTCACGGCCGCGGACATAGCGGAGCGCGCGGAGTGGACCGAGGACTACGCCAAGAAGATGATCGAGTTCGGGCGGTCCCTGCTCAACGATCCCAAGCCCTGACGGCCCGCCCGGGATCTGCACCCCGCTCGGCCGGCCTGCACCCCGCTCGGACGGCCTGCCCCGACGACGACCTGGCCCGACGGACGGCCTGCCCCGACGACGACCTGGCCCGACGGACGACCCGCCCTGACGGCACCAGGCCCTGGCGTGCGTCCCTGCCCGGCCGCCCGCACGTTCCCGCACGGGCCTCGCGGCCGGCGGTGCGCCGAAGCCGCATCCGCCGTGGGTTCCGTCACTCCGGGTTTTGTCACTCCGGGTTCCGTCACTCCGGGTACAGCCTCTGGCATATGCCGTCGGGCAGGTTACCCCTTCGCGGCCCGCCACGTCCGGTTTTCGGCAACTCTCGGAAACAGCGGCGTCACTCCGGGTAGACCTGACGTCATGAGCGCATGGCTGAAAGACGAAACGACCCTGCACACCGGTGCCGCCCCGCACCACGGCGTCGACATCTTCGCCCTGCTGCGGGACCTCACCGAGAACCGCACGACCGACGACCGGGCCGCCCAGGTCACCGCTTCGGGAGCCGCCTGGCTGGCCGGAGCCACGCCCTACCCCCGCAGCACGCTCTCGCAGTGGGAGTCCCGCCCCGGCTCCCCGGGCGTCCTGCCGTGCGGCTCCTCGTTCGACGTGGTGAATGTGCCCGCCCTGTTCGGCCGGCGCATGCTGGAGCGGCTCTGGGCCGAGGGCCCCGGGTCCGGCCCGGTCGCCACGCACCGGGGGCGGATGCTGCTGTTCGCCGCGCCCGGCACCGCCCAGCGGCTGCCCTCCCTGCTGGCCTGGGAGGAGTGGGGCACGGGTTCCGCGGGCCGCCCCCGCGCCCACCAGACCTCCCTGCCCCCGCTGCTGTGTCACGGCACGGGGGACGCGGTCACCGTCCCCCCGCTGAGTGCCGGATCGAACACCGGCGGACCCCGCTGGGTGGTCGCCCCCGACACCCGCAACCCCTGGCTGCCGGGCCCCGACGTGCTGCTCTGGGCCTGCGTACGGGTGGGCAGGTCGGCGGCCCCCTCGACCACCGGGAATTCGATTTTTCCTCCGGCCGATCCGGGTGCTAATGTCTACGACGTCACCAGGCGCCGTTAGCTCAGTTGGTTAGAGCAGCTGACTCTTAATCAGCGGGTCCGGGGTTCGAGTCCCTGACGGCGCACAGACGGAAGAAGCCCCCTCGCGGAAGCGAGGGGGCTTCTTCGTGTGCCCGCGGGTCAGGCGCCGGTGGTGATCCGTACGGTCCAGGCGCCCGACCGGGTCCGGTCGGCGACCTCGATCCGGATGCGCTCCCCGGGCACGGTGTAGCGCTCGCCCTCGCGCAGCGGGGCGTCCGCGAGGGGCGGGTAGACCGACCGGTCCCAGCAGGCGTCGGAGTCGGGATGGGTGTCCAGCACCTCGACGGGGCCGCCGCCGGACGGTGTCGCGTTGCGGATCCGGTAGAGCAGGACGCCTTCGGTGCAGGTCGTCCGGTCGTTGCCGGTGGCGCTGCGGGCCTCGATGGCCAGCGCGCTGTCCGCACCGGTCCGGACGACCGCCAGCCGGGTGCCGAGGGACGCGCCGCGCACGGGCACCTCGGCCATGGGTTCCAGGGTGAGGTCGGCGCCGCCCTGCACGCAGACGACCTGGTCCCGGCCCAGCCAGCCGAGCTTCCACTTGTGCCAGCCGAAGAGGTCGGGCGCCAGTCCGAACTGGCTGCCCATCACGTCCCAGTCCCCGACGAAGGTGTCCCAGTCGCCCTTGCCGTCCTCCGGCCGGTGGTAGAGGTCTGCCAGGTCGAAGACGTGCCCGGTCTCGTGCGCGAGGACGTTCCGGTCCGGCGGGTGCTCCTCGAAGAGGGTGACCACCCGCCTGATGTCCGCACCGTCGGCCCGCAGCGGCCGGTCGAAGTTGACGACCTTCGTGGCGTCGGAGTCGACTCCCGGCGCGTCCGGGTCGGCGACGAGGTAGACGATGTCGTAGGCGGAGAAGTCGGTCTGCCCGTCGGCGGCCTCGATCGCGTCGCGGAGGTAGTCGCTGCGCCGCTCGGCACCCCAGTCACGCTGTATCCCGTACCGGGTGGAGGGGTGTGGCATCCGGGTCCACTGCCGCTGCGGGTGGGCGCGCAGGGTGAATTTCCCGTACGAGGCCCGCTGGAAGAAGCGGGTGGTCGAGGGGAAGTAGTCGGTGGCGAGCACGTCGGGGGACACGACGGGTTCGGAGTCCGGGAACGAGAGGAAGACCATGACCGCGTCGAGGCCGCGGTCGGGGCGCGGGTAGGCCTCGTTCCAGCTGTCGAGGCCGAGCGAGTGGTGGGCGCCGGTCCTGGGCAGGGCGCACGGGCCCGCGTCCCGCGAGGCTCCCACGGCGGGCCCGGCGACGAGTCCGGTGGCGGCGAGCGCCAGGAGGGAGGTGAGAGCGGCCGCCGCACTGCGCAGAGTCGGCCTCTCCGCCCCCCCGGGTCCGTGCTGACGCGGCACATCTACCTCCGGGTGGCGAATGCGGGACATCCCCCTCACCCTGGGCCGGTTCGGCCCCGTACGCCCTGTTGTGCTGCCCCACACGGGTCAGCGAGTCGCGGACTCTGTCAGATCTCGCTCACAGAAAGTCACAATCGATCACCCAAGCAACACAACAGAACAGATCAATACATAAGACAACATTCTTGGGCATAGAGAGGGGCGTCCTCCCCCCGTGGGCCATGCGCGTGCAGTGGGCCGGAATCGGCGGGCGCGCTGGAACGGCCGACGCGCCACCCTCTATGCTTCACCTCGCTTTCCCGCGTGGTTTCCGTCTCCGGCACGGCACTCCACCCGATGACCCCTGCCCGGCCAACCTGTTCATGACAATCTGCACAGCGGGAGCGAGCGGTGAGCGGAACCTCCGAAGGGCCTACGCCCCCGGCGGGCACGACCCCGGGCGCCGGGCGACCGACTGTCACGGAAAGTGATCATCAAGGCTCCGGCATCTCCGAGCTGCGTGACTACCGGGCGGCGTTCCGGGTGGCCGCCCTCCCGATGGCCGTCGTCGACCACCGGGGCGAGGTCGTCCGGGCGAACGACGCCCTGGGCGCGCTGCTCGGCGCCGACCCCGGGTCGCTGGTCCGCCGGCCCGCGGCCGACCTCGTCGACCTGGCGTCGGACCACCGCACCTGGGACGCCTACGGCGAGGTCCTGCTCGGCACCCGGTCCCGGCTGCGCTGCACCCGCCGGCTCAAGCACTCCGACGGCCGGTCCGTGTGGGTCGAGGTCACGGTCGTGCCGATGCGGGACGACACCCAGGCAGGCACGGAGCCCTCAGCCTGCGAAGGGCCACCCTCCACGGGTACAGGGGTCCCCACCGGCACGGGGGTCCCCACCGGCACGAGGGTCCCCACCGGTCAGGAGCCCTCCACCGGCGCCGGAAGCGTGCTCCTGACCGTGGCGGACATCAGCGACCGGCGTGAGCTGCAGCAGCGGCTGCGTCATCTCCGGATGCATGATCCGGTGACCCGGCTGGCCAACCGGACGCTGTTCTTCGAGCGGCTCTCCCTCGCCCTGGAGTCCCCGGCGTTCCAGGACGACTCGCCGCCCCGGCACGACCGGATCGGCCTCTGCTATCTGGATCTCGACGGTTTCAAGGCGGTCAACGACACCCTGGGGCACGGCACCGGCGACCGGCTGCTCGCCGCCGTCGCCGACCGGCTCTCCGACTGCGCGGAGGCCGACGGCCACCACCGGGCCGGCGGGCACCTGGTGGCGCGCCTGGGCGGTGACGAGTTCGCGATCCTGGTCGAGGACTCGGCGGGCACGCACCAGCTCACCGAGCTCGCGCGCTCGGTGCTGACCGCGCTCCAGAGGCCCTTCGACCTCGGCGGGCAGCGGCTCTCGGTCTCCGCCTCGATCGGGGTGGTGGAGCGGGCGTCCGCGGGCACCTCGCCCACCTGGCTGATGCAGGCGGCGGACACCACGCTGTACTGGGCGAAGGCCGACGGCCGGTCCCGCTGGACGCTCTTCGACCCCGAGCGCAACGCGCACCGGATGACCCGGCAGGCGCTGTCGGCCACGCTCAGGCCCGCCGTGGAGCGCGGCGAGTTCACGCTGGAGTACCAGCCGCTGGTCGGCATGGCCGACGAGGTCGTACGGGGTGTGGAGGCCCTGGTCCGGTGGAACCACCCGCAGTTCGGCACGCTGGCACCGAGCCGGTTCGTCCCGATCGCCGAGGAGGACGGCACGATCGTGCAGCTCGGCCGGTGGGTGCTGCGTACCGCCTGCCGTCAGGCCCGCCGCTGGCAGCTCGAACACCCGGACGAGCCACCGCTGTTCATCAGCGTCAACGTCGCGGTCCGCCAGGTCTGGGACTCCGACCTGGTCGCCGACGTGGCGGAGGTCCTGGCCGAGACCGGTCTCGAACCGGGCCTTTTGCAGCTGGAGTTGACCGAGTCCGCCGTGATGGGTTCGTCGGGCCGGCCGCTGCGGGTGCTGCAGTCGCTCAGCGACATGGGTGTCCGCATCGCGATCGACGACTTCGGCACCGGCTACTCCAACCTCGCCTACCTGAGCCGGCTGCCCGTCTCCGTGCTGAAGCTGGACGGCTCCTTCGTACGCGGCTTCCGCTACGAGGGCGGCGCGCACCCCAGCCCCGCCGACGAGACGATCGTCGAGGCCATGGTGCAGCTGGCGCACCGCCTGGGGCTGACGGTCACCGCGGAGTGCGTGGAGACCTCGGGCCAGGCGGAGCGGCTGCGGCGGATCGGCTGTGACACCGGGCAGGGCTGGCTGTACTCCCGCGCGGTGGCCCCGGAGCGCATCGCGGAACTGATCGGCACCAGGCCACCGGAGAGCTGAGCCGGCCGGACCACCGGGGTCCGGCCGTGCCGGGCCCTCGGGGTCAGGCCGCCCGCGGCAGCCCGTAAGCGTCCGCGATCAGCTCGTACGAGCGCAGCCGGGCCTCGCCGCCGTGCGCGTTGGCCGTGATCATCAGCTCGTCCGCACCGGTGCGCTTGGCCAGGTCGTCCAGGCCGCTGCGGACCTCGTCCGCCGTGCCGTGGACGATGTTGGTCAGCCAGCCGTCGACGAACTCGCGCTCCATGGGGCTGTAGTCGTGCGCCTCCGCCTCCTCGGGGCTCGGCACGAGTCCCGGGCGGCCCGTGCGGAGCTGGACCATCGACAGGGCACCGGTCAGCACCTGGCGGCGGGCCTCGCGCTCCTCGTCGGCGGCCAGCGCCGCGACGCCGATCAGGGCGTACGGGGCGTCGAGCACGGCGGACGGCTTGAAGGACTCGCGGTAGAGGTCGAGCGCGGGCACGGTGTTCTGGGCCGAGAAGTGGTGGGCGAAGGCGAAGGGCAGTCCGAGGACGCCGGCCAGCCTGGCGCTGAAGCCGGAGGAGCCCAGCAGCCAGATGGGCGGCCGGCCCGGCGACTGGACGCCGCCGGGCGAGGTGGCCTGCACCGGGCCGGGGACGGCGTGGATACGGGCGTAGGGGTGGCCGTCCGGGAAGTCGTCGTCCAGGAACCGGGTCAGCTCGGCGAGCTGCTGCGGGAAGTCGTCCGCACCCTCGTTGAGCCGGTCGGTGCGGCGCAGGGCCGCCGCCGTCGCGCCGTCCGTGCCGGGGGCGCGGCCGAGGCCGAGGTCGACCCGGCCGGGGGCCATCGCCTCCAGGGTGCCGAACTGCTCGGCGATCACCAGCGGGGCGTGGTTGGGAAGCATCACGCCGCCGGAGCCGAGCCTGATGCGCTCGGTGTGGGCGGCCAGGTGGGCCAGGATCACGGCCGGGGACGACGAGGCGACGCCGGGCATCGAGTGGTGCTCGGCGACCCAGAAGCGGTGGAAGCCGCGGTTCTCGGCGAGCTTCGCGATGTCCACGCTGGTGCGCAGGGCCTCGGTCGCGGTGCGGCCCTGGCCCACGGTCACCAGATCGAGCACGGACAGGGGCACGGATGCCGTCCCGCTCGCGGTGCCGCGAATCTCGTCGCCTCGGTTCTCGTCCACGTGTCCGGCCTCTCCCATGCTGTGGCTGCGTATGTTCGGAGAGTACGAACAGGAGGTTGACTCCGTTTATTCCCGGACGCCGTCCCTCGCCTCGGGTCCCGTAGCCCCGCTCCCGGTCACTCCCGCACCTCGATCCCCCGGTGTTCGGTGGCGCCGAGCGGGGGCTCGCGGGTGGCGAAGAGCGTGCCGAGCGTGGGCGCCCAGATCCGCCGGTCGGTGAGCCGGAGCCCTTCCCAGACCGCCACCTGGTTCGCCGTGAGCACGGGCTTGCCGAGAAGTTCCTCCAGCTCGGGGATGAACGCCGTGGTGTGCAGGGCGTTGTCCGGGAGCAGCACGACCTCCGCGTCGGGGTGGTCGCCTGCCACGGCCAGTTCCTTCACCCGCTCCGGCCCGCAGTCGGCGGCCTCGGCGGCGGTGATCATGCCGCTGCCCCGGGTGGCGGCCACCTCGACGCCGCCGGCCTCCAGGAATCCGGCGAAGAGCGCGGCGATGTCCTCGGGGTACGTGGCGGCGACCGCGACCCTGGTGGCGCCCAGCTCGCGTACCGCGTGCGTGAAGGCGAAGGACGTGCTGGACGCGGGCAGTCCCGCGGTCCGGGCCAGGGCCGCGTTCTGCGCCCGGGCCCCTTCCCAGCCGTGGACGAAACTGCCGCCGGTGCAGGCCCAGACCAGCGACTCGGCGCCCGCCATCCGCAGCTCCTCGACACCGGCGGCCAGGCGTTCGGGGGTGGCCACCCCGCGCAGCGCCTCGACGCTTCGGGAGTCCTCGTCGATGTCGGTGTGGAACAGCGGCAGTCTGATGTCGCTGTCGAGTACGACCTCCATCCTCGGGAAGTCGTCCTCCGCGGCGTGGCCCGGGTAGAGAAGTCCTACGGTCGTCATGTCCATCCCTCCTGCGCGTCCGGATGTCCCGCGTGTTCCGCCTGTCGCTTTCCCGTGCGACGTGTGTCACCGCTGCCCCTGCCTGGGACAAGTATTCCTCCGATGGCCGGATATCGCCGCCCGCAGCGGGTGTGACCTGGGGTTTCCCATGGCCGTGTTGACGGCCGGACGGCCGGGTGCGAGCGTGGGAAATCCTCATGGCCGAACCTGTCGGACCCGCCGAACCCGCCGAACCCTTCGGACCAGTGATCCCCGTGGCCCCCGTGATCCTCGTCCTGGACGCCGCCCCGTCACCGCGCCTGGGCCGGCTGACCGGGCGGGCCCGCGTCCGGTACGCCGACGGGCGGAATCTGGCCGAGCTGCTGCCCACCGCGGATGTGCTGCTGGTCTGGGACTTCACCTCCGACGCGGTCCGCGCCGCCTGGCCGGGCGACGGCCCGCGGCCCCGCTGGGTGCACACCGCGAGCGTGGGGGTGGACCGGCTGCTGTGTCCCGGGCTGGCGGCCTCCGGCACCGTGGTGACCAACGCCCGGGGCGTCTTCGAACTGCCGGTCGCCGAATACGTGGCGGGTCTGGTCCTCGCCTTCGCGAAGGACCTCCCCGGCACGCTGGAGCTCCAGCGGCAGCGGCGCCGGCGCCACCGGGAGACCCGGCAGCTCGCCGGCAGCCGTGCGGTCGTCGTCGGCGCGGGGCCGGTCGGCCGGGAGATCATGCGGCTGCTGCACGGCCTGGGCGTACAGGTGGCGCTCGTGGGGCGGACCACCCGGCGCTCGATCCACGGCCCCGAGGATCTGGACCGGCTGGCGGCCGGTGCCGACTGGGTGATCTGCGCGGCCCCGCTGACGGAGTCGACGCGCGGGATGTTCGACGCGCGGTTCTTCGGTCTGCTCCAGCCCTACGCCCGGTTCATCAATGTGGGACGCGGGCCGGTGGTGGTCGAGGACGATCTGGCGGAGGCGCTGCGCAGACGGTGGATCGCGGGTGCCGCCCTCGACGTGTTCCAGGAGGAACCGCTGGGCCGGGACAGTCCGCTGTGGGACGCGCCCGGCCT
Source organism: Streptomyces sp. NPDC058637 (assembly GCF_042717325.1). NCBI lineage: Bacteria > Bacillati > Actinomycetota > Actinomycetes > Kitasatosporales > Streptomycetaceae > Streptomyces > Streptomyces sp. NPDC058637. The sequence continues at coordinate 51,015 of NZ_JBHXRD010000026.1, forward strand.
GCTCGTCTCGAGCGGGGACACGGCCGGCTGGCGGGACCGGCTGGGCGAGCAGTTCGTTTCGATGTACGAGCGCTGGGCATCCGGGGAGGCACTGCCCAACGTGGTGGACATACAGCGTGGTTACGTACCTTCGACGGACATTCCCATCTGACGTCTGCGCATAACGGACAGTCAGGGACCAGGTGTGCACGCCAGATACGCCCCGCACACCCCCGATCGCGCTCCGCCGCCGACGAGACACGGGAAGGTCACCCTCCGGCCACCGTTCGATTACATGGCAGGGCTTCCTGCATAGACGTACGGGATCGGGCAGGCGCTCACCCTGTCCGGACTGTCCGACGCCTCCAGGAGATCGCGAACCATGGCTGACTTCCCGAACCTGTCCCGCCGGGGTTTCCTCAACCGATCGGCAGCCGTGGGCGGACTGCTCGTCGTTCCCGGTCTGCTCTCGGCCTGCAGCAAGACCGACGCGGGCGCCGCGGACGGCGAGGGAGCCCTCGACAAGCTCCGCAAGCAGGGCTTCGTCAGGGTCGCGTACGCCAACGAGGCCCCGTACGGCTACCTGGAGGGCAAGGAGCTGAAGGGCGAGGCGCCCACCCTGCACCGGGAGATCTTCAAGGCGCTCGGCGTCGACGAGCTGAAGCCCACCCTCTCGGAGTGGGACGGACTGATCCCCGGTCTGCAGGCCGGGAAGTACGACGTGGTCAGCGCGGGCATGGCCATCACGCCCGAGCGCTGCGCCAACGCCATCTTCTCCGAACCGGAGTTCATCTCCCCCACGGCGCTGATGGTGAGGAAGGGCAACCCGAGGAAGCTCACCGACCTGGCGTCCGCGAAGGCCGCCGGAGTCACCGTCGGCGTGATGTCCGGTGCCGTCGAGGGCTCGTACGCCGAGGGCGCGGGCATCGCCGAGGGGAAGATCAAGACGCTGCAGAAGCCGCAGGACGGCGCCGACGCCGTCAAGGGCGGCCGGATCGACGCGTTCCTGCTCACCGGCATCTCGCTGCGCTGGCTCGCGAAGACCAACCCGGACACCGAGGTCACCGAGGCCTTCGTGCCGGAGCTGGACGGTAAGCAGCAGTTCTCCCCGGGCGGCGCGGTCTTCCGCACGGGCAACGAGGACCTGCGGGACTCCTTCAACCGCGAACTCAAGAAGATCGTCTCGGACCGGTCCCGCTACGTGGGTCTCCTCAGGGAGTACGGCTTCGGCGCGACGGAGATCCCGCCGGCCACCCTGAAGACCGCCGATCTGTGCAAGGGCTGACGGGGACGGACCACACCGTATGAGTGACTTCCTCTCCACACTCGTCGACGAGTTCCCACAGGTGAGGGCGGGGTTGTGGGTGACGCTCCAGGCCACCGTCCTGGGCTCCCTGCTCGCCCTGCTGCTGTCCTTCGCCCTCGGCCTGATGGCCGGCAGCAAGCTGCTCCTGGTGCGCGGGGTCTCCCGGACGGTCGTGGAGTTCTTCCGCGGCACCTCGCTCTACATCCAGCTGTTCTGGCTCTACTACGCGATGCCGCAGCTCACCGGGTACGAACTGACGCCGGTGCTCTGCGGGATCGTCGCCTTCGGCCTGAACTACGGCGCGTACGGCTCGGAGATCGTGCGCGGTGCGATCAACTCCGTGCCCCGCGCCCAGTACGAGGCGGCCGTGGCGCTGAACATGAGCCCCTTCCACCGGATGCGGAAGGTCGTCCTTCCGCAGGCATGGGTGCAGATGATCCCCTCCTTCACCAACCTGCTGATCCAGCTGCTGAAGTGCACCCCCCTGCTGTGGCTGATCTCCGCGGCCGACCTGATGACCGTGATCCAGCAGATCCGTGACCGCACGGGTGAGACCCTCACCGCCTACCTCACCCTGCTGGCCGCCTACTTCGTCCTCGCCTACGCCCTGACCCTGCTGATGAACCTGCTGGAGCGGAGCGCCAAGCGGCGGCTCGGACTGCACACCGGCGCGGGAAGCCTGCTCAGGACGCGCAGCGCGCAGCCCTCCACGACAGGAGGTGTCCGGTGAACACGTTCGACTGGGATGCCGTCGGGGAAGCCCTTCCCCTGCTGCTCGAGGGGTTCCGGGTCACCCTCCTCGCGACCGTGCTCGGCACGCTCGTCGCGGCGGTGCTCGGGCTCGCCATCGCGGTGGCCGGGCGGGCGCCGTCCCGCTTCGTCACGGTGCCCGTGAAGGCGGTGATGGAGTTCGTCCGTTCCACCCCGCTGCTGGTCCAGCTCGTCGGCGCGGCGGCCCTCTTCACGTCCGTGGAGCCGCTGACCATCGGCATCGTGGTGCTGGGCGTCCACTACGCCACGTACACCTCCGAGGTGTACCGGGCCGGCATCGACGGTGTGCCCAAGGGCCAGTGGGAGGCCTGCCGGGCGCTCTCGCTGTCGCCCCGGCGGACCTGGCAGGCCGTGATCCTGCCGCAGGCGGTGCGCAACGTACTGCCCGCCCTCGGGAACTACGCGATCTCCATGTTCAAGGAGACCCCCTTCCTCGCCGTGATCACGGTGCAGGAAATGGTCTTCGAGGCCCGGAAGTACGGGGCCGACCACTTCGCGTACACCGAGGCGTTCACGCTCGCGGGACTCGTCTTCCTGGTCGCGAGCTACCCCACCTCGCTGCTGATGAGAAAGCTGGAGAAGCGCCTTGGCCACTGACTCTGCCCCCCTGGAGGAACCCGCGGACGCGACACCGGCCACCATGCCGGCCGGCGTCGAGCCGCTGGTCCGCTTCGACAAGGTCGTCAAGCGGTACGGCGACCACGTGGTCCTGGACGAGCTCGACTTCACCGTGCGGCGCGGCGAGCACGTCACGCTGATCGGGCCGAGCGGCTCCGGCAAGACCACCATCCTGCGGCTGCTGATGACACTGGAGAAGGTCAGCGACGGGGTGATCTGGGTGGACGGCTCGCCGCTGTCGCACATGCGGACACCGGGCGGTTCGCTGAAGCCGGCGGGCGAGAAGCAGCTGCGGGAGTCCCGGAAGAAGATCGGGATGGTCTTCCAGCAGTTCAACCTCTTCCCGAACATGAGGGTGCTCCAGAACATCACCGAGGCACCGGTGAACGTGCTGGGCATGAACCGCGAGGAGGCCGAGGCGCGTGCCGTCGACCTGCTGGACCTGGTCGGGCTATCCGGGAAGGTCGACGCTCATCCCTCCCAGCTCTCCGGAGGCCAGCAGCAGCGGGTCGCCATCGCCCGCGCGCTGGCGATGCGGCCGGAGATCCTGCTGCTCGACGAGGTGACGTCCGCGCTGGACCCGGAGCTGGTGGCGGGCGTGCTGGAACTGCTCGGCGACATCGCCCGCAGCACCGACATCACGATGCTCTGTGTGACCCACGAGATGAACTTCGCCCGGGACGTATCCAAGAAGGTACTGATGTTCGACGCGGGCCGGGTCGTGGAGTCCGGTTCGCCGGAGAAGATCTTCACCGATCCGGAGCACGAACGTACGCGCGAGTTCCTGAACGCGGTGCTGTGACCTCGGCCTCGCCGCACGGATCGTGACTCTGACATATGCCAAGTGGATGCGCCCCAGCTGACGGGGACGGGGCGCGTCCACGAACTCCTCAACAGCCTCTTCTCACGGGCCCCTTGACGGCTATCGTGGGTCAAAAGCTGGCGGTCACAACCTTGTAGGGGGAAACCGTGGCGTTGAAGCCCGAGCCGAAGGCGTCGTTCCACTCGGTGCAGTACGCCCTGCGCGTCCTCGAGTCGGTGTCCACGCACGGTGACGGCGTGACCGAGGCGCAGCTGTCCCGCGAGACGGCACTGCCGCTGGGGCACCTCTCCTCCCTGCTGCTGACGCTGCGCCGCGAGGGGTACGTCGAGCAGGTCGCCGACGGTGTCTACGTCGCCGGGGCGTCGCTCCTGGACCTCGGTTCCGGCGCGTCCCGCAGGCAGGCCCTGGAGGCGAGGCTCCAGCAGACACTGGTGCGGCTGCGCGACTCGGTCGGCGCGGCTGTCTACGTCAGCCGGTACGTCGACGGGGAGATCCGGGTCACGCAGGTGGCCGACGGTCCCCGTACGCCCGCGGTCAACGAGTGGGTGGACTTCCGGTCGGCGGCGCACGCCAGCGCGATCGGGAAGTGCCTGCTGACGCAGCTCGACCACAACGGCCGGCGCGACCACCTCTCCCGGCACCGGACCGCACGGCTCACCTCCCGGACGATCACGAACGAGAAGGTGCTGTTCTCCAAGCTGGACAGCCAGCCGGCGACGGTGCCGATGCTCGACCTCCAGGAGTACGCCGTGGGCACGGTGTGCGCGGCGGTCCCGCTGACGGCGGGCTCGTCCGCGGGCTGCCTGGCCCTGTCCCTGCCGATCGAGGACGCGCACCGGCTGCGCGCGGCGGCGGCGACGCTGAACCGGCGGGCGGCGCCCGTCCTCCTCTCGCTGGCTCTCTGAGGCGCTCCGGGGCCCGGTCCGGGGGCCGCGCGGGCACGTGTCACCGGCACCCCCGGGGACCAGGTATTATTTTCGAGTCAGCAGGCGCCGTTAGCTCAGTTGGTTAGAGCAGCTGACTCTTAATCAGCGGGTCCGGGGTTCGAGTCCCTGACGGCGCACGACAACGCGGTGGGCGGTTTCCGGAAACGGAGACCGCCCACCGCGCTTTGTGCTGCCGGTCACCCGGCTATGCCTCAGAACTGGACATCGGAGCACGCGTAGAACGCGTTGGTGGTGTCCGCGACGTTCCAGACGGCCAGGATGATGTGCTTGCCGGTCTTCTGGGTGGGGATGGTGCCCTGGTGGGTCAGCGTGGCCGGGGGCTGCTGGTTCCCGTACGGCACCGTCATGAAGGGCTGCGACTCCAGCGCGGCCCTGGTGAGCGGCTGGCTGGAGTTCCAGCCGTTCTTGGTGATGTAGTACCGGAAGTCGGACGTGGAGTGGCGTGCGGTGAACTGCCAGCGGAAGCTGTAGCCCTGCCCGCCGGTGACCTTGGTGGCGGGCCAGCCGCCGCCGCGGGGGTCGTCGAGCTGGGCGAACTGACCGTTCCCGCCGGAACAGATCTTGCCGTCCGCCGGTCCTGCCGCCGGGAAGCCCTTGGGACCCTCGACGCTCTGCGGCTCCCACTGGATGTTGCCGCAACCGGTGACGGTGCCGTTGGCGCAGAGCTTCTGCCGGCTGATGGGGGAATCCGTGTAGCCGTGGCTACTGGCACTGCCGGTCGCGAACATGGAGACGCCCGCTATCGCGAGGCCGATGACGGCCGCGCTTGCCCTTTTCCGCATAGGTGTCGCTCCTAGAGAACGTGGGGGAAGTTCCGGGGGCTCTGCTGCGCGCAGGTTGTGCGGTCTAGACCAAGTCCCAGATTATTGACGGGGCATGAACATGTCCAGACCAATGTGGGAACCGTTACGAGTCGTCGCCGCCCGGCCCCCGAGGGCCTTCAGGCCCCTTCCCCACTGCCGCGACCGGTGTAGAAGGCCACGGTCAGGTCCCTCACCAGGGCCTTGTGCTCGTAGTCGTCGAGCTCGACGATGCCGCGCGCGGTCAGCCGGCCGACGGTGTCGTCGACCGCGTCGACCACGGAGGTGAGCACGCCGTCCCGGTGTCTGGCGTCGATGGCCGCCACCCGCAGCCGCTGCATCGCCGCCGCGACCTCGGGTGCGTACTCGATGCCGGTCGGCTGCGCGGAGTAGACCTCGACGCCCACCGGCGCGCAGTCCGCCTTCAGCATCCGGGTCAGCGCGTCGCCGACGGTCTCGGCGTCGCGCAGGGTGCTGGTTTCCTCGTGGAAGGCGTCGGCGGGCAGCTGCGAGAGCACCCGCGCCAGTGCCGCCTCCACCTGGTCGCGCAGATACCGCTCGTGGTCCGCGACGCCGAGCGTGGCCCGCGCCGTGTCCCTGACCCGCCAGACGACGAGGACGACGACGCGCAGGGCGGTGCCGCTCGCGTCCACGGCGGGCAGCGGCTCGCTGCGCCAGTGCCGAAGCCGTACGTCCACGCGCCGCCGCAGCAGGAGTGGGGAGACCCAGAGCAGGCCGGTGCGCCGGACACTGCCCCGGTAGTCACCGAAGAGCGTGAGGACCGAGGCGTACCCGGCCCGTCCGCGTCCGATGCCGCCGAGCGCGAGGAGCACCACGACCGCGAGGAGCGCGAGCGGCGCCCAGGCCTCGACGCCGAGGCCGTCGTACGGGCGTGGGCCGAGCCCGATCCGCCCGGTCACGGCGGCGGGCAGGGCGCCCTGCCATCCCAGCACCGCGAGCCCGGCGGCGGTGGCGGCCCCGGCGGTGAGCAGCGCGGCCCAGCCGGGCAGGACGGGTCCGGGCCGCTCGGTGAGCCGGGGGTCGGCGAGGGGCGCGGGCCGGGTGGGCGTCCGCTGCGCCCCGGGCGACCGGGGCAGGGGCGGCCGCCGGACGGCGGGCCGCCGTTCCGGGCCGCCGGGGCCGGGGGCTCCGCCGCCGTGCCCGTGCGGGCGGTCGCGGTTTTCGTCGTCACGGAAGAGCAGGTGCACGGGGATGGGGGCGGTGGTCTCGTTGGCGATGACGGGCTGCCGGCGCCCGGTCCCCCACCAGGCGACCGGGTCCCCGACGGAGACGGTGACCGCGGCGTGCGCCCCGGCGTCCGGCTGCCCGGCGTCCAGGTCCGGCGGGAACACCGGGGCAGCGGTCCCCCGGCCGACCGCGGCCACCGCGTCCACCACGTCGAGGTCCAGGTCCAGGCGCAGGTCAACCGGGTCGTCCGCACCGACGACCACGGACCGCCGCACCAGGCCGTGCCCGCCCTCACCGGAGTCCGCCGTCCCCGCCTCGACCACCCCCGGGTCCGTACCCGCTTCCGCGTCCGTACCCGTTTCCCGGGCCCGTACCTTCTTGAGGTCGACGCCACCTCCCCCGGACCGGGCGTCCGGTTCCGGTCCCGACCCCCACTCCAGCGAGAGGGAGGGCAGGAGCGGGGGAGGCGGCGTCCCGCCGGACGCCTCCGCCGGCGCCGCGTCGACCGGCGCCGGGACCGGCGCGTCCACCGCACCGCCCGGCCCGGCAACCCCCTCGTCCCGCCTGTCGTGTCCGTGCCACCGGTCCTGCCCGTCCCACCTGTCCCGCGTGCGTCCGCCCCGCCCGTTCGGCCCGTCCCACTCGTCCCGCTGGTTCTCCGTGGATCGCATTCCCGCCTCCGTCATGTCCGTTCCGTCACCACAGCCGTCACGCGAAGAGCCGGCGCCATGTCTCCGGCCCCGGGTATCCGTCCGCCGCACCTCCGCGCCAGCCCTGGGCCCGCTGGAAGGCTTCGACATTGCGGCGGTCCGCCTCCGTCCACCGCGGGCCGGGCCCCGTCACGTAGTGCTTGCCGTATCCCTTCTTCACCAACTGGGCGCCGAGCCTTCGGACATGGCTGTTGGACTGCCCCGGCTTGAAGACGGCCTTCCCCGGGTATGCCGAAGTCTCGGATCCGCCCGTCCCGCCGGCCGGGATCTTCCGGCCGGTGCCCTTGACCAGCAGGCTCCAGGTGTCGGGGCCGGGGATGCCGTCCGCCTCCTTGCCCCGCCATCCCTGGGCCAGCTGGAACGCCTGGGTCGCGCGTCTGTCCGCGGCGGTCCAGCGCGGCCCCGCACCCGTCGTGTAGAAGCGTTTGCCGCCCTGCGCGACGAGCAGCTTCCCGAGCCGGGTCACGTGCGCGTTGTTCGCGCCGGGACCGAATTTCCCCGCTCCCGGGAACGCCGTGGCCGATCCGCTGCCGCCCGTACCGCTGACGAGGCCGTTGTAGCGGTACGCCACGTACTTGGAGGAGTCGCTCCAGTAGGCCATGGGCGTCGTCGCCGCGCGCGTGTTCGGGCGGGTCTGCTCGTAGGCGAGGTAGTGACTGTGCGTGGCGTCGGTCCAGCCGCCGAAGATCGTGACGTGCGACCCCACCGCCGGGTCGGCCAGGTTGTGGAAGAGCAGCATGTCGCCGGGCTGCAGGTCCGCCCGCGCGATCTTCGTCCCGTACGCGGCGAGACTGCCGGTCCACTCGTTGCTGCCGAGGTTCCACGCCATCGACACATAGCCGGAGCAGTCCTGCCGGTATCCGTCCGACCAGTACGTCGACATGCTGTAGGGCACCTTCGCGGACACCCATTTCCTGGCGCGGTCGATGATGTCGGCCCGGGTCGTCGTGCGGGGTGCCGTGCCCGGGGTGGCTGGCGGCACGGAGGCTCCGTCGCCGCTCAGGGGCCCGACGGCACCCTGCGGGTGGACCGGCTGCGGGTCGGCGGCGGTGTCCGCCCGGGCACCCCGGCCGGCCGCGGCGGCGGCCTCGGCCGCCCCGCAGGACAGGACCACCCCCGCCGCGGTGACCAGCACCAGTGCCCGCCGCGCACCGTGGGCGGCCGGGTGTCCTCCGTACCGGACGGGCAGCGCGGCAGCCGTGCGACGCCGGTGGGCGCATCCCGCACAGCCGCAGTCGGCGGCGGGTTCGTACTCCTCGAAGACCGGCACAGTCATGCGGCTCCTCTTCCCTTCGGCAGTCGTCAAGATCTTTCGTATCTCAACTTTCCCGGCATATCCCATGGTGACGGACTAAAGGTAAAAAACGACCATCCGACAGGCCGGGCCCGGAGGGAATTGGTTGGGAGCACCCTTGACCATCGGGTAAAGTTCTCCAGGTCAGCAGGCGCCGTTAGCTCAGTTGGTTAGAGCAGCTGACTCTTAATCAGCGGGTCCGGGGTTCGAGTCCCTGACGGCGCACGCAACAGCAAGGCCCCCTCACCGAGCGTGAGGGGGCCTTGTTCGTGTGCGTACCGGCGCTCACGCCGTCGACGGAACGCGCGCGGCCCGCCGCCGGGAACAGCGCGAACCACGACCTGTGCTACGGCGAGGAAGGCGACCTGACCGGCGCCGACAGGGAGTCCCAGGAGGTCTCGATGCTCGCCCTGCACCTGCTCCAGTCCGCGCTGGTACACGTCAGCACCCTGCTGCTCCGGGACATCCTGAGCGAGGAGAAGTAGCAGAAGCGGCTCACCGACGCCGACCGGCGAGCCCTGTCCCCGCTGTCCTGGACGCACGTGAACCCGTACGGCCGCTTCGAGCCAGACATGACCCACCGCCTGGACCTGGACCTTGCGGCCACCTGGGCCACGGTGCCTGGCCCGCGCAACCCACACGGCGAGTTGGTCGGCACTCCGAGCTGAGCTCGCAAGGACGGGCAGCCCTCTCGGGGCCACCCGACGGTTTGGCCGCAGTCGACGACCATGGCGTGGCCGGTGGTGAAGGGGGCAGCATCCGAGCAGAGCCACAGGATGGCGGCGGCGATCTCCTCGGGTCGGCCGAGGCGTCCGATCGGCTGGCCGGCTGGTCGGCGATGAGTGCGTCGCGTCCTCTTGCGCCGGGGGCAGCGACAGCAGAGGTGGTGGTTACCGGGCGGTGTAGCCGCCGTCGACGGGCAGGGCGATACCGGTGACGTAGCCGGCGCCGGGGCTGCACAGCCACAGGACGGCCTGGGCGATCTCGTCGGCGGTTCCGAGCCGGTCGATGGCCTGGCCCCCTTCGGCCTGGCCGCGGTCGAGTTCTCCGCCTTCGACCATGGCGTCGACCATCGGGGTGCTGATCGTGCCGGGACAGACGGCCTTGATACGGACACCGCGGGAGCCGTACTCGAGGGCGGCGCTCTTGGTCAGGCCGATCACGCCGTGCTTGGTGGCGTGGTAGGCGGCGCGGCCGGGGTTTCCGACGAGGCCGCCGAGGGAGGAGCAGTTGACGATCGCGCCGCTGCCCTGACGATCCGCGAGGAGCCGGCGGTGCCGCGCAGCGCGAGGGCGATCAGCGGCAGCATGGTGAGCGCGGCGAAGACGGCGCCGACCAGGGCCGGACCGGTCAGGCCGAGCGAGGAGTCCAGGGCCCGGCCCGCTGCGAGGGAACCGGCGGCGATGCCGGTGTTGTAGCCGGAGGTGGTCAGCGCCGAGGTGAGGGTGGGGGCGTCCCCGGCGAAGCGGACGGCGAGGGAGGTGACGACCGGGTTGACGGTGAACCCGGCCAGGGCCATGCCGAACACCAGAACCACAGCGACCACGGGACTGCTTGAGGCGGGGATCAAGGCCAGCAGGATGAGGGAGGTGGCCGCCGACGCGGTGATCGTCGTGACCATCGGGCGGTTGTCCCCGAGACGGCCGCCGATCGCGGTGCCGCCCAGCGCACCGATACCGAAGGCGATCAGCACCAGCGGCACGGCACCGGCCGGGATGCCCGCCCGGTCGGTCAGCAGCGGCGTGATGTACGTGTACGTCGCCATTACCCCGCCCATGATCAGCACGGCCGCGCCGAGCGCCAGCCACAGCCGCCCCTGCTTGAGGGCCCGGACCTCGGCTCGCACCGACACCTCGGCCCGCTGTCCGGTGCGGGGGATGAACCGGCCGACGAACGCGGCGGCCAGCGCGGCGAGGACGGCCAGCGCCCAGAACGGGCCGCGCCAGCCGGTGTACTGCCCGACGAACGAGCCGATCGGCACGCCGATGACGTTGGCCAGGGTGAGGCCGCCCATCATGACGCCGACCGCTCGCGTGGACAGCGCCGGGCCCGCCGCGGTGGTGGCGATGACGAAGCCGACGGCCCAGAACGCTCCGGTGGCCAGCGCTGTCACCACCCGGGCGGTCAGCACGACGGTGAACGAGGTACTCAGGGCGGCAACCGCGTGGCCGAGGGCGAAGACCGCGAGGGCGCCGACGAGGGTGTGGCGCTGGGGCAGGCGCAGGGTGGCCATGGCCATCGTGGGCCCGCCGACGATCATCCCGACGGCGAACGCGGTGATCAGCAGACCGGCCTGCGACACGCTCACGTTCAGGTCGGCGGCCATCTCGGGCAGGAGCCCGGCGATGACGAACTCGGTGGTGCCCATCAGGAACGTGCCGGCGGCGAGCACCCGGACGACGAAGGGCAGTCGGCCGGGGGCGGACCCGGTGGCGGAGGGCATGCGAAAACTTCTCCCGTACGAGGGGATGGGTGGACTCGGGTGGTGGGCGAGGTCAGGAGGCGGCCTCGATGGTGATCCGCTCTGCCCCGGACAGCTGGTCGGCGTCGGCGTCGATGTGGCCGAGGACCAGCAGGTCTGCGGAGGCGGCGGGGCCGTCCTTGTAGAAGACGGCGAGGTTGCCCCACGGGGCGTAGTAGGCGATGTCCCCGGCCTTCGGTGCCTGCGGCTCGGGGGCGTCCTCGGTTGTCAGCTTCCTCGGCGGGTCCGCGATCCGCTCGGTCCCGTGGAAGTCCTCCAGGTCCAGCGTGAGCGGGAGCAGGGAGGCCAGGTCGCGGGCGGCGGGGCTGTCGTCCAAGGTCGCGTCGACGCTCTGGTCGTCGAGGGTGACGCGGATGTCCATCGGAGTGCTCCTGTCTGATCCGGACGGGCTCGCCGCCGCCGAGGTCGGCTGCCCGGATGCCGGAGCAGACGACCAGGCGGAGGCGGTGGCGGTGGCGGTGGCGGGCGTCTGCTCGGCGGGTGACTCGTCGGAACAGGCGGTCGCGGCCAGCAGCAGCAGACCGGTGGTGGCGGTGGCAGTCAGGGCCCGGCGAACGGGGAGGGTCATGGGGTGCCGCCCTGCGGCTCGGGCATGGGCTCGGCGTAGTGCCGGAACCCCTCCCGGTCGGTGTGCAGGCCGTACAGCAGCTCGGCCAGTACCTCTGGGCTGGAGGTCGCGGAGTCGGGGCTGATCGCCCCAGGCACGATGAGCTGGGCTGTGTGGATGTTCTCGTCGGCGAGCGCGGTGTGGAGCATCGCCGCATACGCGCTCTCGGCGGCGAACGCGATCGAGGTGCCGGCCACGCTGGCGTTCGGGCGTACCGCGCTGCCGCCGTTGACGAACAGCAGCGTGCCCCGCCCGAGCTCCCGCATCCCGGGCAGAACCGTGTTCACACAGGTGAGGGGCCCCTTGACGGAGAACGCCAGCGGATCGTCCAGGTCGGTTGCGGTGGTGTCCAGGACCGGCTTCATGAAGTCACCGCGGGGCACCGGGCTGAACTGAAGGACCTCGACGGGCCCCAGCTTCTCCGCGGCCTCCTGCAGGGCTGCGGTGAGGGAGGCGGGGTCGAGGACGTCGGCGATGAAGCCGCGGGCGCGGATGTTCTCCCTCGCCAGTTCGGCGGCCAGGTCGTCCTGGTGCTGGGCGCTGCGCGAGAGGAGGGCGACGCTGTGGCCCGCGTTCCCGAAGCGGCGGGCGGCGGCGAGCCCCAGGCCGGGGCCGGCGCCGACGATGGCGAAGGTGGTCACGGGCGTTCTCCTCAGCGATATGGGGGGCCGCATCGGGGCCCCGGGGGAAGAGCGGTGTGGTTCACGGGAAGGGCCGCGACAGCGCGGGGTTCGTCCGTGGGCCGTGCGGCCCGCGGCGAACCTGAGCCAGGGAGCCCCGGGTTTTAGCCGGTGGCCGGGGTTCGGGCGTACTCCTCGTCGGTGACGGGGTTGAGCCAGTGCACGACGTCGTGGCTGTCGTCGCCCTCGTTGATGGCCAGGTGGACCATCAGCCGGTTCGGCGCCGCACCGTGCCAGTGCTCCTCATCGGCCTCGAACAGCACGCGGTCGCCGGGCCGGATGACCTCCACCGGTCCGCCCCGGCGCTGGCACAGGCCGATCCCTTCGGTGACGAAGACGCTCTGGCCCAGCGGGTGGCGGTGCCAGTGGGTGCGGGCACCGGGCATGAAGTGCACCAGGTTGGCGGTGACCCGGGACGGGGCGGGGGCCGCGGCGACGGCGTCGATGTAGACGTCGCCGGTGAACCGGTCCGCCGGCCCCTTGGCGGTGTCGATCGAGCTGCGGGTGATCTGCACGGATGCTCCTCGTACGAGAGTGCGGCGGGGCGGATCAGGGGGTGAGGAGGGTCTTGATGGCGCGGCGTTCGTCCATGGCCCTGTAGCCCTCGGCGACCTGGTCCAGGGGCAGGGTGAGGTCGAAGACCTTGCCCGGGTCGATCCGGCGGGTGAGTACGCGGTCGATGAGATCGGGCAGGTAGCGGCGTACGGGGGCGGGGCCGCCGCGCAGGCCGACGTGGGAGAAGAACAGCTCCTGCCCGTCGACCGCGACCTCGTGCGGGACACCGACGAAGCCGACGTTGCCGCCCGGGCGGGCGGAGTGCAGGGCCTGGCTCATGGACTGGGCGGTTCCGACGCACTCCAGGACGCTGTCCGCGCCGATCCCGCCGGTCATCTCCTTGATCCGGGCCACACCATCGTCCCCGCGCTCGGCGACGATGTCGGTCGCGCCGAACTCCCGGGCGAGCTTCTGCCGGGACTCGTGACGGGACATGGCGATGATCCGCTCTGCCCCCAGCTCCTTCGCGGCGATCACCGCACACAGGCCGACCGCGCCGTCACCGACGACCACGGCCGTCGAGCCGGGCTCGACCTCGGCGGCGTCCGCGGCCCACCAGCCGGTGCCCATCACGTCCGACACGGCCAGCAGACCCGGCCAGAACTTCTCGTCGGGCACACCGTCGGTGGCCACGAGGGTGCCTTGGGCGTTGGGGATGCGGACGTGGTCGGCCTGGCAGGTGGACATGAACTCGCGGTTCAGGCAGCTGGACTGGAACCCGTTGCGGCAGTTCGCACAGGTGTTGTCCGAGGTGGCGAACGAGCCGATGACGAACTGGCCGGGCTTGACCGAGGTGACCTCAGACCCGACCTCTTCCACGAAGCCGACGTACTCGTGGCCCATCGGGTGCGCGTGGTCGGTGGGCTCCGCGCCGCGGTAGGGCCACAGGTCCGACCCGCACACGCACGTCACCGCCGTGCGGATGATCGCGTCCGTCGGGTGCTCGATCTTCGGGTCTTCCAGAGTCTCGAAGCGGATGTCGCCGGGGGCGTGGATCACTGCGCCGCGCATGAGAGGTTCCTTTGCGTTGCCGGGTACAGGTGCGGACCCCGGAGCTTCGGGCGGAGGACCGCCCGAGCCGAGCCGGGCGCGGAACTGCGCCTCCGCCGCCTTCGCGGCCGGAAGGAGAAGCACCACGCCTTCCAGATAACGCCCTCTTCACGCGCGTAGCGAGTCACTGACAAGGGGTGTACCGGCAGTGCATCCCTATAGCCGTGTGCGGGACGTACCGTCGAAGGCATGGACAACCGTGAGGAGGTCCGCGAGTTCCTCACCTCGCGGCGCGCCAAGATCACCCCCGACCAGGCCGGACTGCCCTCCGGATCCCGCCGCCGCGTGCCCGGCCTGCGCCGCAGCGAGGTCGCGGCCCTCGCCGACATGAGCGTCGAGTACTACTCGAAACTGGAGCGCGGCAACCTTTCCGGAGTTTCCCCGGCCGTCCTGGAAGCCCTCGCCCGCGCCCTACGGCTTGATGACGCCGAACGCGCCCACCTGCTGAACCTGGCCCAGGCCGCCGACGGCTCCGACGCCCTCACCCGTCCCCACCGCCGTACCGCCACCCGGCGGTGGACACCCCACCGCAGCCTGCAATGGACCCTGGACGCGATCACCGCCGGACCGGCGTTCGTCCGGAACGGCCGGATGGACATCCTCGCCGCCAACCAGCTCTTCCGCGCCTTCTACACCGACCTCTACGCCACGCCCGGCAACCAGCAGAACCTGGCCCGCTTCACCTTCCTCGACCCCGCCGCCCGCCGCTTCTACCCCGACTGGGACGCCTTCGCCGACATCACCGTCGCCATCGTGCGTACGGAAGCCGGCCGCAACCCCCACGACAAGGACCTCCACGACCTGGTCGGAGAGCTGTGCACCCGCAGCGACGAGTTCCGTACCCGGTGGGGCGCGCACAACGTCCGCCACCACGGCACCGGCACCAAGCACTTCCACCACCACGCCGTCGGCGACCTCACCCTCGCCTTCGAGGGCCTGGAAATGGCCGCCGCCCCCGGCCTCACCCTCACCATCTACACCGCCGAACCCGGCTCACCCTCCGAAGAAGGACTGCGCCTCCTCGCCACCTGGGCCGCCACCCATGAAGCCGCAGCATCCGCCCCGCGGAGATCACCGGTCGGCTGAAGCGCTCCGCGCCCACCGGGCGCCCGTCTCGCACAAACGGTCCCCTGCGCGAGCAGGATCAATCCGGGGCTCCGGACCCCCGCTGATCCCGGATCATTCTCAGAACCCGTTCTCACTCAAAAGCGGGACGCACCCCCTCCTGAGACTTGCGTCGCAGCGCGTCCCGGGCGGGGGACCGTTCCGCCCGGATCCGGACATCTTGCTAAAAACCCTCTGGGCCGCACCGCCGGTCCGCCCTAGAGTGTGCCTTCGCGTCAGGACCGACCACTCGACCTCCCGTGCCGTGCCGGGCTACTCCCGCAGCCCGTACACCGCGGTCGAGGACCGGCCCGGCCGGCGGCTCCGAGGGGGAGCGGGCTTCCGGCCGGGCCAGGTGTCAGACGGAGTTCTTCCCGCCGCTCTTCTCGCCCGTCAGATAGGCGGAGACGACGACGTTCGCCGTGTACGCCCGGGACTTGTGGTCGTACGTACCGCCGCAGGTGATGAGCCGGAGCTCGGCCCGCCCGTCCTTCCGGGGCCCGTACGCCTTCTGCGCGTCGAAGCGTTCCCGGGTGAAGACCTGGACGTCGTCGATGGTGAACTCGGCGATCGTGCCGTCGGAACGGCTCACCCGGACCTTCGCGCCGGGCTGTGCCGTACTGAGCCCGTAGAACACGGCCGGTTTCGTCTCCGTGTCGACGTGGCCGACGAAGAGCGCGGCACCTTCCGTGCCGGGTTCGGTGCCGCTGCCGTACCAGCCGACGGTTCCCGGCCTCGCGTACGGCGGCGGGTCGACGGCCCCCTCGGAGTCCAGACCGCGCGGGACGACGGGCGCCTCGATCCCGATCGAGGGGATCTCGACGCGCTCCGGCGCGGCCCCGTCGAGCGGGGCGTGCGCCGGGGGCAGCGGTACGCCCAGGGGGCGCCCGACCGCCGCGACGTCGCCGGTCGTCGGGGCCGAGTTGCCGCCGGTGGCCTCGCGGCCCCACAGCCACAGTCCCAGCAGGAGGACGGCCCAGGCGACTCCGGTCAGCAGCCGCCCGGTTCCGGCGGGTCGGTCCGGGGCCGGCATGTCAGTCCAGCGCCGAGCGGCGGCGGCGTGCGCTGCGGAGCGCGACGGCGACGGCCGCGACGGCACCCAGGGCCAGTCCGGTCACCGCGTGCTCGGCACCGGGGCCGGTCCGCTCCGCGGACGCGGTGGTGGCCCGGTCCGCGGCGAGGGTGGCGGTGCCTCCGCCACCGGCCCGGACGGGGGCGACGGGCGAGGGGCGGCTGTGGTGGACGACGGTGACCGTGCCGGTGGCCCGGCCGTGGCCGTCCTTGCAGGTCACCCAGATCTCGTAGTCGTCGGGTGCGGCGTCCGGGCGGATCCGGGCCTCGGCGTGGAGGCCTTTGCCGTAGGCGGGGGCGAAGCGCGCTTCGGAGACGAAGGCTTCGGAATTCCCCCTGGCCGACTTGCCCTTGCCGCAGGCATCGACCCGGAGTTCCACCTCCCCGCCCGGGGAGACGCGGGAAGGGCTGACCGAGACCGATCCCGAACCCTTCCTGTCGGATTCGGAATCGGCCAGTGCGGCGGACGCGGGAAGGGCTATGGTCGCGGCCGCCACTGCGGCACAGAACGTGATGGGCAGTGAACGCATCGTAAACCTCCTGATAGGAAGGTTCACGCGCCCGGGGAGCCGCCGCACGTGCTGACGGCTGTTCGGGTGAGGGCCGGGAGGCCCTACTCCACAGGCAGGTCCACAAGGTCGACCAGGTCGGCGATCGAGTCGACGACCGTGGACGGCCGGAAGGGGTAGCGGTCCATGTCGGCGGTCGTGGTGAGGCCCGTGAGGACGAGGAACGTCTGCATCCCGGCCTCCAGTCCGGCGAGCACGTCCGTGTCCATCCGGTCGCCGATCATGGCGGAGGTCTCGGAGTGGGCCCCGATGGCGTTCAGCCCGGTCCGCATCATCAGCGGGTTGGGCTTGCCGGCGAAGTACGGGGACTTGCCGGTGGCCTTGGTGATCAGCGCGGCGACGGAGCCGGTGGCGGGCAGCGGCCCCTCGGCGGACGGGCCGGTCTCGTCCGGGTTGGTGCAGATGAAGCGGGCACCGCCGTTGATCAGCCGGATGGCCTTGGTGAGCGCCTCGAAGCTGTACGTACGCGTCTCGCCGAGGACCACGTAGTCGGGCTCGTGGTCGGTGAGGACGTAGCCGATGTCGTGCAGGGCGGTGGTGAGGCCGGCCTCGCCGATGACGTACGCCGTGCCGCGCGGCCGCTGGTCGTCCAGGAACTGGGCGGTGGCCAGGGCGGAGGTCCAGATGTTCTCCACGGGCACGTCCAGGCCCATGCGCTTCAGGCGCGCGTGCAGGTCCCGGGCCGTGTAGATGGAGTTGTTGGTGAGGACCAGGAACGGCAGACCGGAGTCCCGCAGCCGCTTGATGAAGACGTCGGCCCCGGGGATCGGGGTGCCTTCGTGGATGAGAACCCCGTCCATGTCGGTCAGCCAGGATTCGATCGGCTTGCGCTCTGCCATGTTGACGGGCTCCTGCCGTACGCGCTGTGCACTCGGGGTGCCGGACGCCGGCGGCACCGCGCTGTGCAGCGCCGACGCCCCGATTTTAGGCTGCCCGCCCATCCGTACGGAACCGCCCGGTCACCGGCGGCCGATCTTCACCGGACGGCGGCGGGCGCCGGCACGGCGGGCTTCGGGTATCGGCCGCGAAGGCGTTCGGGCATCGGCGTGACGGCGCTCGGGTATCGGCGCGACGGCGCTTCGGGCCAGGTCAGTCGCGTACCCGGCGGATCCTCCGGGCGCCGGCCAGTGCGGCCACCCCGCCGAGGAGCAGTGCGCCGGCCGTGAGCCCGGCCGCGGCCGCCCGGTCCGTTCCGGTACGGGCCAGCTCGGGGAGGGGGTTGCCCGCCGCGTCGCGGCGGGGGGTGCCCGTACCGGTGCCGGAGTCCCCGGCCTCCTCGGTCCCGGGTTCCAGGTCGGTGCCGCCGTCGGCGTTCCCCTCGACGACGGCGAAGGTGTAGCCGGCCGACTCCCCCACCCAGTCCCCGTCGCCGCCCTTCGCCTTCCCGGACAGCCGCTGGACGACGGCCGCGTTGGCCGTGACCGGGCCCGGTTCGGTGTCCGAGGTGAAGGCCATCCGGACCTGGACGGTGACCGTGTCCGCCGCAGGGACGGTGAAGCCGGGGAAGTCGTCGCCCTCGCCGCTGCCGAACACCCCGATCTGCTCGTGCCGTTCGGTGGTCTCCCAGGTCACGCGGTGCCGGGTGTCAGGGTCGGAGCCCTCGGAGAACTCCAGCTGGATCTGGGAGGGGGTGAGCGTGCCGCCGCGGTCGGTGAGCACCAGTACGGGGTGGATGGCGCGGCACGTCTCGGCCGTGGTGTTGGTCAGGTCGAGGTACCAGGTGCCGTATCCGCCGCCGGAGGCGTAGGTGTCGGGGCCGCCGTGGATCCGGGTCTCGATCGGGAAGTCCGCGGCGTCCGGTTCACCGCAGGCGGGCTGCCGGACGCCGACGGCGGAGGCCGGGGCATCCGGTGCGGCATTCGCCTGGGTACCGCCGAGGAGGACCGCGGGTACGGCGAATCCGGCCGCGAGGCCGAACGTCCCGAGGGTGGAGAAGACACGGCCGTCGCGCAGTCGTGCCGGGGGTTTGGGGGGCATGGGGGGACACCTCTTCGCTGCTCGCGAACGACCGGCACGGAGGGTGCCGGATGCCGCGGACGACGCTGCCAGGCGGGTACGCGGGATGCCACCGGCCGGCGGGGAACTCCGCCCGTTCGGGCGGAGAAGTCCGCCCGAACAGCCGCGCCCGCGCCGAGGTCGAGCCCGGCCCTGACGCGGCTGCTTGAGCCGGTCCGTGGACCGGGCCCGGCCCTGCCCCGGTCCGTGCCGGAGCCGAGGCCGAGCCGCCCACCGCCCCGGCCGGGCCCGTGGACCGGGCCCGGCCCTGACGCGGCTGCTCGGGCCCGAGCAGCCGAGGTCGCCCCCGCCCCCGCCCCCGCTCAGTCCTGTTCGCCGCCCTCGCCCGCCCGGCCGAAGACCGGTGCCAGGACCAGTTGGGCGGCGCCCTCGGCGACCGGGCGGTCGCCGCCGACCGCGACGGTGACCGGCACGGGGGCGCCGGTGCCGTCCCGGCGGGCGCGCTCCTCGATCACGGCGCGCACCCCGCTGACGTACGCGTCCTCGTCGGCGGCGACCGTACGGCCGCCGAGGACCACCCGGTCGATGTCCAGCAGCCCCACGAGGTTGGCGGCGCCCGTACCGAGGACCCTGGCCGCCTCCGCGATGTCGCCGCGGGCGGCGGCGGCCAGGCAGAGCGCCTCGATGCAGCCGCGTCCTCCGCAGCCGCACGGCGGGCCGTCCATCTGGAGGGTCTGGTGGCCGAACTCTCCGGCGCCGGTACGGGCTCCGCGGTGCAGGGTGCCGCCGAGGACGAGCCCGGCGCCGAGGCCGGTGCCCAGGTGGAGGTACGCGAAGTCGGCCTCGCCGCACTCGCGCAGGGCGAGGCCGAGGGTCGCGGCGTTGGTGTCCTTGTCGACGACGACGGGCAGCCCGGTGGCCTCGGCGAGGGCGTCCCGCAGCGGGTAGCCGTCCCACTGCGGGAAGCCGGTGACCCGGTGGAGCACCCCGCTGCGGTGGTCCAGCGGGCCGGGCAGTGCGACGCCCACGCCGAAGACCCGGTGGTCCTCGGTCCGGGGGGCGGCGGCCCGTACCGTCTGCACCGCGTGGGCCGCCGTGGCGACGACCTCGGCGGCGGGGGCGCCGAGGTCGAGCGGGGCGGCCCGGGTCACGACGGGGGTGCCGGCGAGGTCGGCCAGGACGGCGGTCAGCTCGTCGCGGTCCAGGTGGAGCCCGACCGCGTATCCGGCGTCCGGGACGAGGCGCAGCACGGTGCGGGGCTTGCCTCCCGTGGAGGCGAGCCGGCCGGCCTCGGCGGCGAGGCCCTCGGCCCGCAGCCGGGTGGTGATCTTGCTGACGGCCTGCGGGGTGAGTCCGGTGCGCTCGGCGAGCTCCAGCCGGCTGATCCCCCGCTCACCGGCCGCCCGGAGCAGGTCGAGCACGAGCGAGGCGTTGTGGTGGCGCAGGGCAGGCAGGTTGGCCCCGCCGCCGCTCCAGCTGTTGCTCCTGTTCACCACACCATTGTCCCCATCGCTTGCACTTTGGCAACAGCGTTGCTTAAGTGGTTGGCATGACTGCCAACGCTCCTCTTCGCGTCGGGCTCGTCGGCTACGGCCTGGCGGGCTCCGTATTCCACGCCCCGCTGATCTCGGCGACCGAGGGCCTCGTCCTCGACACGGTCGCCACGTCGAACGAGGAGCGTCGGGCGCAGGCCCGCTCCGAGTTCCCCGACGTGCGCTTCGCGGACTCGCCCGACGACCTCCTCGCGCGCGCGGACGAGCTGGACCTGGTCGTGATCGCCTCGCCGAACAAGACCCATGTCCCGATCGCGAAGGCCGCGCTGCGGGCCGGACTGCCGGTGGTCGTGGACAAGCCGCTGGCCGGTACGGCGGCCGGGGCGCGCGAGCTGGCCGCGCTGGCGGACGAGCGGGGGCTGCTGCTCTCGGTCTTCCAGAACCGCCGGTGGGACAACGACTTCCTGACGCTGGCCCGTCTCGTCGAGGACGGCGAGCTCGGTGACGTACTGCGCTTCGAGTCCCGTTTCGAGCGGTGGCGGCCGGAGCTCAAGGGCGGCTGGCGCGAGTCGGGCGACCCGGAGGAGATCGGCGGCCTGCTGTACGACCTGGGAAGCCATGTCGTCGACCAGGCGCTCACCCTGTTCGGCCCCGCGGTCCAGGTGTACGCGGAGTCCGACGTACGCCGTCCGGGTGCGGCGGCCGACGACGACACCTTCATCGCGATCACGCACGCGAACGGGGTCCGTTCGCATCTGTACGCCAGTGCCACCACGGCCCAGCTCGGCCCGCGCTTCCGGGTGCTCGGCTCGAAGGCGGGCTATGTGAAGTACGGCCTGGATCCGCAGGAGGCCGTCCTGCGTGAGGGCGGACGGCCGGCGGCCGGCACGCCCTGGGGCGAGGAGCCGGAGGAACTGTGGGGGCGTCTCGGCGCAGGTGAGTCGCCGCTGACCGGTGGCGGCGACCCGGTCCGCACGCTGCCGGGCGACTACCCGGCGTACTACACGGCCGTGGCCGCCGCCCTGCGCGGCACGGGCGGGAACCCGGTGACGGCCCTGCAGGCCGCCGCCGCGCTGGACGTCCTGGAGGCCGCGCGCCGCTCGGCCCGTGAAGGTGTGTCCGTCACCCTTCTTCCGCACCACGACGAGGAGGAGCGGGCATGAGCCCCGTCGCTCCGACCATCTCCGAGCTGATCGCGCAGGAGCGGCGTCTGACGCTGCCGCGCTTCAGCTACGACGACGCGTACGCGCTGGGCGGTCTGCTGGTCGCGCTGGCCCGTGACCGGCACGCTCCGGTCGCGATCGACATCCGGCGTGGGGCGCAGCAGTTGTTCCATGCCGCGCTGCCCGGTTCGAGCGCGGACAACGACGCCTGGATCGACCGCAAGCGCAAGGTCGTGGAGCGGTACGGCGAGAGTTCCTACCTGGTCGGTACGCGCTTCCGGTCGAAGGGCACCACGTTCGAGGAGTCGTCCCGCCTGGACCCGGACACGTACGCGGCACACGGTGGTTCGTTCCCGATCGCTGTGGAGGGTGCGGGAGTGATCGGCACGGTCACCGTGTCGGGCCTCCCCCAGGCGGAGGACCACGCGCTGGTGGTCGAGGCCCTGGAGCAGTTCGCGACGCGCCGCCCGTCCTGACCGGGCACCGCCACGTGCGGCGGCGGGCTGCCGTGCGGCGTGATTCCTCGCGCCGCACGGCAGTCGGGGGCCCGGCCGGACAGGGGCCGGCGAGTGCTCCCCTTACGCGTCCTTGAGCTCCTGGCGCTGCCGCCCCAGCCCCTCGATCTCCAGCTCGACGACGTCACCGGCCCGCAGGTACGGCTTCGGTTCGGGGTGGCCCATGGCCACCCCGGCCGGCGTGCCCGTGTTGATCACGTCGCCGGGGTAGAGCGTCATGAAGTGGCTGAGGTAGCGCACGACCTCCCCCACCGGGAAGATCTGGTCGGCCGTCGTGCCGTCCTGCTTCAGCTCGCCGTTGACCCACAGTTTCAGCGGCAGCGCCTGCGGGTCCAGCACCTCGTCCGCCGTCACGAGCCACGGCCCCAGCGGGTTGAACGTCTCGCAGTTCTTGCCCTTGTCCCAGGTGCCGCCGCGCTCCAGCTGGAACTCCCGCTCGGAGACGTCGTGCGCCGTCGCGTATCCGGCGACGTGTCCGAGCGCCTCCTCGGCTGATTCGAGGTAGCGGGCGGTGCGGCCGATGACGACCGCGAGCTCGACCTCCCAGTCGGTCTTACGGCTGCCGCGCGGCACCAGCACGGCGTCCTCGGGGCCCACGACCGTGTCGGGGGCCTTGAGGAACAGGATCGGCTCCTGGGGGATCGCCGCCCCGGTCTCGGCCGCGTGGTCGTGGTAGTTCAGCCCGATGCACACGATCTTGCCGATCCGGGCGACCGGCGGCCCGATCCGCAGCCCGTCCGCGTCGATCGGCGGCAGCACCTCGGGTGTCTGTGCCGCCTCCCGCACGCGGGCCAGTGCCGACGCGTCGGCGAGCAGGTCACCGTCGATATCGGTGACGAGGCCCGAGAGGTCACGCAAGGTCCCGTTACGGTCAAGCAGTGCAGGGCGTTCCGCGCCCGCCGTACCGACTCGAAGCAGCTTCAACGGTCCATCTCCCCTTGGTCGAGATCGAGCCCGTCGGTGGGTTGCGGCCAGCGAAGGGCTTGGTCGATCGTCCAAGACATCGGATCACTCCGCAATACCTTGTTCACCTACTGGACCGGCTCGCCGCACGGCCGACCCACGGGGCGGTGCGGTGCCGCAGGGCCGTCCGGGTGAGGAGGAACGGTTTCTCCTGCGGCCGTTCGAGTGGTGGTGCGCATCGCACCACCACGAGTCGGGGCAGCGTGGGACCGACCCGCCCCCTTCCTCCAGAGGACTGTTCCATGCGCCTTCGCCACACCGTCGTCGCCGCCCTCGGCGCCCTCGCCCTCGTAGTCACCCTGCCGACCTCGGCCTCCGCGGCTTCGGGCCAGTTCAGGTACACGTACGAGACCGACGAGGGCTACGAGGCGGTCGGCTTCCTGAACGGCCCGCAGAGTGGCGCGTGCGTCAACCTTCCCGGCGCCGGCTCCGACGAGCTGCCGCCTGCGTACGCCCCGAAGAACCTGACGGACGCGTCGGCCACGGTCTTCCTCTCCGCGGACTGCGAGGGCGACATCTACTACACGCTGCGTCCCGGCGGCGGCGCCTCGGACCGCCTGGAGGTCCGCTCCGTGGTCTTCAGCTGACCGCGCCCGCCCCGGTACGGGCCGGCCTCGGCCGGTACCGGGGCGGGGCCGGGCCCTCCCGCGCGTCACACCTCAGAGTGCGGGTGCCAGGGCGGCGTCCGCGGCCGGGGTGTCCCGGTAGAGACAGGCCCGCTCGATCGCGGTCCAGGTGGTGCTGGTGACGATGTACAGCGCCGCGGCCAGCGGCACGAAGGCCACGGAGAACAGTGTGAGGAAGGACATCAGCGGCATGACCTTGGTCATCGCCCCCATGCCGGGCACCGGCTGTCCGTCCGGACCGGTGGCCGGGGTCATCGGGTTCGCCGCCATCTGACGCTTCGTACGACCGTAGTTGAACGTGGCGACGGCGGTGACGATCACGAAGAGTCCCAGGTAGACCAGGCCCTGCGCGCCGAACGGTCCGCCGTCGGCCAGCGCGTCGTGCCAGCGCTCGCCGAGCGGGGCAGAGAACAGCTCGTGGCCGAGCAGTGAGTTGGGTTCGCCGCCGATCCTCTGGCTGGAGAACAGGTGGTAGAGCAGGAAGAAGGCCGGCATCTGGAGCAGGCTGGGCAGGCACCCGGAGAGCGGCGAGACCTTCTCCTTCGCGTGCAGCTCCATGAGCGCCTTCTGCATCCGCTCGGGGTTCTTGCCGTGCTTCTTGCGCAGCTCGGCGATCTGCGGCTGGAGCTTGGTGCGGGCTTTCTGCCCGCGTGCCGCCGCCCGCGACAGGGGGTGCACGGCGAGCCGTACGAGGGCGGTGAACAGGACGATCGCGGCGGCCGTGGACGCGGTCTGGAAGAACGGCTGGAGCAGATCGGCCAGCGAGCCGACCAGGCTCGCGAAGGCGGACATGAAAGCGGACATGGGTGAGCCCTCCGGGGGTCTCGTCGTGCCGGGATGAGTGGAACTCGGCAGGACGACCCGCGCGGGGAGTACGAGGAGGTGCTGGTCCCTACGCGGCCGTCAGGAGGACGGATCCGGGCGCTCGGGGCCTGGTGCGGCCCCTGGCGTCGGGGTCGCGTTGGGGCAGGAACGCGGTGCGCTTCTCCCGGTCGCGCATGGCGGTCCGCACCTTGGTGCGGGGCACGGGGGCCGCGCAGCGGGCGCTGATCACGGAGCAGACGAGGAGTGCCGATCCGGCGGCCGCGGTGGCGGCGAGGGCGACGGCGGCGGAGAGGCTGCCGCCTTCGGCGAGCAGGACCTCGGTGAGGAACAGGACGAGGAACGCGGCGGGGCGGAGCACGGGCCGGAGCAGCTGGGCGACTCCGCGGCGTACACGATCCGTACCGCTCATCGGTGCCCCCCTCCGTGGTGTGCGACGCGTACGCGCCCGCGATATGTCCTTCAGCCGTTATACACGATCGGTCTCCAGCGGCTGGAGGAGCCGATGGGGGCGCTCAGCGCCCGGGCGACCGGCTCGGCCGGGTCGGGGCCCTGTCCGGGGCCGAGCCGGGCCTCACCGGGCTCGCGGTCACCGGCCTGTTCGGCTGTCTGCCGACGCCGCTCCGGCACGCGCTCTCCTTCTCCGCGCTCTCCTTGTCCGCGCTCTCCTTGTCCGCGCTCGACCCCGGCGTGACTGTTCCTTCTCTGGTCCGGTACGTCGTTCGTCACGGCCCTCCAGCCGCCCCGGGTGGAGCTCCGGGTGTCGGGCCCTGGTGGCGGGCCCGGGTGGCGGTCCGCCCCCAGCCGCGCCGCGCGGGTGCGGGCCGTTCTCCCGACCGTCCCGTGGCCTCCACCACCGCTCCACCCCGCGCTCTCTCACCTCGCCCCCGTACCGCAGTACGGTGTGTTTCATGCGCCCCGACACGCCTGCCGACCACACCACCGAAGCCGAGCGCCTGCTGCGCACCGCGGCGCAGTACCCCGAGGACCACGAGCCGCTGTTCCTCCAGGCCGCGGCCCACCTGGAGCTCGCCGGAGACCGCGCCCGCGCCACCACCCTCTACGACGAACTGCTCGGATCCCCCGAGACGACCGTCGAGAACCCGTACCTGGTCAAAGCACTCAAAGCGGCCAACCTCTGGGAGTACGGCCACGAGGCGGAGGCCCGCGCGATCATCGACGGCCTCCGCGCGGCGGCCCCGCTCGACGCGGCTCCGTGGGAGATCGCCGCGGAGACCCTGGAGGGTCATGACGAGCTGGAGTCGGCCCACGACTTCTTCTCGACGGCGCTGACACTCCTCCTGACACCGGGCGAGGAAGTCCCGTACGCCACCCAGTCGTTGCTGATCGGACGGCACCGGGTGCGCAGGCTGCTCGGTGTCGGCCATGACGCGTGGGACGAGCTGGCCGACACCCTGCACACGGCCGCCGTCCCCCTCGACGAGCTGCACGATCCGAAGCGCCTGTGGTCGCTGGGCTCGTCGGATCCGGGCGAGCTCCAGGCTGAGATCACCCGCCTGCGCGCCGAACTGGGCACGTACCGCACGGCGTTGTCGCGGCCCTTCCCGGTGGCTGTGCTGCACTGGCCCGAGGACGAGCTGCGTGAACTCCTGACCGCGTACCCGGAGTTGAATCAGGAGTACACCGGCCACGCGGACCATCTGGGCCGCCTGGAGGCGGCGTTGCGCGACCTGCACGCCACGGGCACCCCGAATCTCGGCATCGTCACGGGCACGGTCCCCTCCTACGAGGCGTTCGCCGCGTCGGAGGCCGCGTCCCCCTCGGACCCGGACCTGCTCCCCCAGTACGCCACCACCCTGGCAGCCCGCGGCCGTGCCGTCCCGTGGCCGCCGGCGCGCAGTGCGGCGTGCTGGTGCGGCTCGGAGCGCGCGTACCGGGAGTGCCACGGGCGCGCGTAGGAGGCTCGGCCTCCCGGGGCGCCGAGCCCCCCAGCCTGTCCGCACCGCCACTCGTCCGCCCGCCCGCCTGTCCGTCCGATCCGCCCGCCCGGGGAATCCGGCGGGCGGATCGGACGTGCATCGCCGATCACTTTCGGAAGCGCCCGCGGTCATAAGCGCAACAGGACTCGACCTGACCGGACAGTCATCCGGCGATGACGAACGACAACAGACAGGACGCGACGACATGGCCGAACCGGTAAAGGGCCCCGCGAGCTACTTCCCCTCGATCGAGAAGAAGCACGGCCGCCCGATCGCGGAGTGGAAGGACCTGATCCGCGCCTCGCCCCTGACCAAGCACATGGAGCTGGTCTCCTGGCTCAAGACGGAACACGACCTGGGCCACGGCCACGCCAACGCCCTGGTCGCGCACACACTCGCCGAGGGCAGGTCCGAGTAGGGCGTCGGTGCCGGTGATGACCGCCTGTCTCGTGTCCGTCACGATTCCGGATCCTGCCGGGTCGCGGGAGTGATCCACGCCAGGATGGACCCGTGGAGATCGCGGAGCTGGTGCTGAAGTACGTCGAGGCCCTCGTCTGGCCGCTGGTCACCGTGGCGTTGGTCTGGGGCCTTCGCGCGCACATCAAGGAAGCCATCGGGCGCCTGACCCGGCTCGAAACACCGGCGGGAAGCATGGAGTTCGCCCAGGAGGCACGCGAACTACTGGATGAGGCGCAGCAGCTGACGGAACCTCGGCCTGATTGGCCAGCCGAGGCGAGGCGCACCCCGCCCGACCCCGCACCGCTGCCGACACCGCTCCCGGAACCCGTCCCCGTACCACTGCCGGATCCGGACCCCGCACCGGAGACGGACACGGACGTACCCCCGCCGCCGGAGTCCCGGCCGGGCGGGGAACCGGGCTCCGGGCAGCCGCAGCCCGATCCCGGGCAGCCGGCGCCCCGCTGGGTGTACGCGGAGCCCCCGTCCGAGCCCCGGGGGGCTCCGGATCCTTGGGCGGTCGCGGGGGACGAGCGGGGCGCGTCGATGCGCATGCTGCCCCACGGCCGCGGGGAACGGATCCTGTCGGGGGAACGGTTCGCGGATGCCACGGCCATGGCATCCGCCTCCCCCGTCGGAGCCGTGATCACCGCGTGGACCACGCTCGGAGACCTCGGCGCGGACATCCTGGGGCAGTACGGCGTCCAGGTGGACCGGAGCACCTTCGGCGCCCACCACATCCCGCGGCTGATGGACGGCCTCACCGGTGTGAGCATGTCGAGGCGCATCGACGAGGTGCTGTCCGGACTCCGCCGGCTGCGCAACACCGCTGTGCACCGGCCGGACTCGGTCACGCCCGAGGCGGCCCGGGACTTCGTGGACAGCTGCCGGCAGGTCGCCGCGGAGCTGCGGCTGTACGCACCGGCCCTCCCCCACGGCCCGACGAGCCGTGGGAGCCGGACCCCGTCGCCCGGCGATGTCGGTGGTCGCGCCTAATCTGCGCACATGACCGAGACGACCGGCACCGACGACGACCGCCGCTTCCCACCCGCGCTGACCGAGGTGGCCCGGACGGAGTTCCCCTACGAGGACGACCACAGCATCGACTTCGAGCCGTACGAGGCCTTCGACTCCGCCGAGGAGACCACCGACTGGCTCCGCCACTGGACCGGTAACCACGAGCTCGACGGCTCCGCCTACCGCGTCTTCGGCCAGGACGGTACGGGCGGCCTCGCCGCCCTGTGGCTCGCCCGCCCCGGGCTGCCGCTCGTCGACCAGCCAGTGGTGTTCATGGGCTCGGAGGGGCAGAACGGAGTGGTGGCGGGCTGCCTCTCCGACTTCCTGTGGGTCCTGGCCGACGGCCTCGGCCCGTGCGAGGTCGTCGTGCTGGAGGACGACTCGTCATACCCCGACGCCGCCCTGCCGGCCCTGGCCGACATCGCCGCCCGCCACGCGACGACCCCACGCCGACCGGCCCGGGAGATCATCGCGGCGGCGCAGGCGGAGTTCCCGACGTTCGAGGAGGACCTCGAGAAGCTGTGCCGGTGAGTCCGCGGGCGGGCACGCCGGATCAGCGTGCCGACACCAGTCGGGCGTTCGAACTGGCCGGGTGCTGGACGGGGTGGCGGTGCTGGTGGCGGGGGCGGAGGGGGACTGATGCGGCGGGGCGGGCGGCTGGTCTCGGGCCTGCATCGGCCGGATCCCGAATTTACCGAGGGATCCCCTCATGTCACACCTTTGCAATACGATCACATTCAACCAATTGTCCCGGGCCGCACGTCCCCACGGAGGCCCGGTTCCGTCTGTGCGAGGAAGTTTCTCCATGCCGCCCTACCAGCCTTCCGCGGACTGGCAGTACGAGGTCCCGACGACAGGCAGCAAGCGGCTCCCGCCCGCTGCGCGTTACGTCGAATCACTGACGCACCAGGGGTACGGCTTCGAGGCCGCGATAGCCGACCTCGTCGACAACTCCATCGACGCGGGTGCCCGCAACGTCGTCATCAGTTTCCTGCGGGACGTGGACCGCCTCGTCAGCCTCCTGGTGGTGGACGACGGCTCCGGCATGAACGACGAGTCGCTCGACACCGCGATGACCGTCGGCGGCCGGCAGGACTACGCGGAGAAGTCACTTGGCCACTTCGGCGCCGGCCTCAAGGCCGCCTCGCTCTCCCACGCCGATTCGCTTACCGTGATCAGCCGCACCAAGCGCAGCCCGGCGACCGGCCGCCGGTGGCTGACGGCCCGCGCCCAGGCCGACTTCACCTGCGACATCGTGGATCCCGGTTACTGCCAGGAGCTCGTGGACCGTTATGACGGGCTGATCGAGTGGCACGGCACCATCGTCCGCTGGGACCGGGTCCGCGCCTTCGACACGGTCACCGCCGGGCAGGCGGACCGCTATCTCGACGACGCGATCGAGAAGCTGGAAACCCACCTGGGACTCCATCTGCACCGCTTCCTGGCCGACGACGACTTCCACGTCGACATCGTGGTCGAGGACGTGACGACCAAAGAGGAGCTGGACCACCGGGGCGTCGAGCCGATCGACCCGTTCGGCTACCGCATCCCGGGCCGGGCCGGCTATCCGCGTACGTACACCGCTCCCGTCGAGGGTGTCGGCGAGGTGGCACTGACCGCCCACATCTGGTCCCCGAAGTCCCCGCTAGTCAGCTTCCGGGGTATCGGACCGCTCGCGGATCGCCAGGGTTTCTACATCTACCGCAACGACCGTCTCGTCCAGGCGGGCGGCTGGAACAGCACCCGCAGCGCCGAGGGACACCTCGCCCTCGCCCGTATCGCGATCGACCTTCCGGCCCGGCCGAACGAGGTCTTCAGCCTCACAGTCAAGAAGGACGGCGTGACGGTCACCCCGGCCTTCGCACGCGGGCTGGAACAGGCCGTAGACGACGCGGGGCACACCTTCGCCGAGTACGTCCTGGAGGCGCAGACGACGTACCGGGAAGCGGCCAAGCGTGCTTCCGAGCCGCAGCGCAAGGCAGTGATTCCCGCAGGCAAGGGGCTCGACCCGCGCCTGAAGCGCACGTTGCGTGACGAGCTGCCGGAGCTGGAAGGCGAGGACCCCGTGACGTTCCGGTGGGACACGCTGCCGACCGAGGTGTTCTTCGAACTCGACCGTGACGAGCGGGTGATCAGGCTCAACAAGGATTACCGGCAGGCCTTCACCGGCGGCCGTCGTGGAGGGCTGAACGACGCCCCGGTCGTGAAGAGCATGCTCTATCTGATGGCCAACGAGATCTTCCAGAAGGAGCGCGTCCGCGCGGTGCACACCGACAACGTCGCCCTTTGGAACAGCGTCCTGGTGACGGCCGCCCGCTGCGAACTGGCTCGCTGAGACCTGAACCGCCCGTACTCCGCCACGCCTCCGAGAAAGCCGCGCCCGCCATGACCGACCACCTGTTCAACCTGCACGGCGACGTCCTGGCGGCGATGCGCCGGGGCCCCAAGGCCTTCTCGAAGCTGGCCTTCGCACTGTCCGAGGCGGAGGAGCCGACCGACACAGCGCTCGGTCACTTCCAGGACCGGATAGTCGCGGCGGGCCCTGGCGACGAGCTCACCGCGCTCTGGCATCGCACGCTGACGGCTTGGGACCTCACCGAACAGGCCGACTGGTCCACCGCCCCGGCACGCACGGACGCCCGCCGCTCGGACGCGTACGACCGTCTCGGTTTCGGCGCCGACCTGCGCAAGGCGCTCGACCACGCGGTCCCTGTCTTCAAGGAGCCCGGCGCGACGGTCATCAGCAAGGAGTTCACGCCCTGGTACTCCAGGGACACGGCGGCGGCGCGCGCGTTCTACTGGAACTCGTACGAGCAGACGCTGCGCCGCAAGGGCTGGTCGGACGCGGCCGTATCGAGCCTCGACGAGGCGAGCCACGCCGTGGTCGAGCGCCTGTCCGACCCGACGCGCGCCGAGGCGTACGGCGCCCGCGGCCTGGTCGTCGGCTACGTCCAGTCGGGCAAGACCGCCAACTTCACGGGTGTCACGGCCAAGGCCATCGACGCGGGATACCGGCTGGTCATCATTCTCGGTGGCACGCTGAATCTCCTGCGGGGCCAGACCCAACGCCGTCTGGACATGGAGCTGATCGGCCAGGAGAACATCCTGCGCGGCGCCGATCCGGCGGACACGGACGCCCTCGTCGGCGTCGACTACCAGGACGACGAGGACTGGCCGGCGAAGTTCGTCAGCCATGGCGGCCGTCCGTCGACGCGCGGCTCCTTCGACATCGAGCGCCTCACCAGGCGCAGCAAGGACTACCAAAGCCTGGAGACAGGAATCCGGGCCCTCGAAATCGACAAGCTGGACCGCGCCCAGCCCCTGTACGTCCCGGTCAACCTGCACCACGCCGCCGCGCGCGTGATGGTCGTGAAGAAGAACCAGTCCGTGCTGAAGAAACTGATAACGGACCTGAAGAAGATCGGCCCGATCCTCTCCGAGATCCCCGCCCTGATCATCGACGACGAGTCCGACCAGGCGTCGGTGAACACGACGGACCCGAAGAAGTGGGAGGACGGCAAAGTCACGCGTAAGGCCATTAACGGCCAGATCACCCAGCTGCTCGGTCTTCTCCCGCGCGCCCAGTACGTCGGGTACACGGCGACACCCTTCGCCAACGTCTTCGTCGACCCCGGCGACGCGGAGGACATTTTCCCGCGCGATTTTCTCATCTCCCTGCCCCGGCCGACCGGTTACATGGGCGTTCAGGACTTCCACGACCTGGAAACCGAAGGCTCGGCAGAGGAAACGCACGTACGCGGCATCTACGACGATACTGGGGACCGCCTCCAGGAAGCTCTGGACGCCTTCATCCTCACGGGCGCGATGAAGCTGTACCGCGCAGCCCACGGCGTCCCCGAAGACCCGTTCCGCCACCACACCATGCTTGTCCACGAGTCGATACGGATGGCTGAGCACGCCGCCCTTGCCCTGCGCATCAACTCCATGTGGCACCAGTCCGCCTACACCGGCCACGAGGGCCACGCCCGCCTCGCCGCGCTCCTCGTCGCCGATTTCCAGCGCTTCGTGGACGACGACCTGCCCACCCCGACGTCGTACGACGAACTCAAACCGTACGTTTTCGAGGCACGCCGTCTGATCAACTCGGGCGGCGAACCGGTGATCGTCGTCAACGGTGACACCGAGCGGGACTACGAGCAGCCGGAACTGGACTTCGACCGCACACCGAACGTGTGGAAGATCCTGGTCGGCGGCACCAAGCTTTCCCGCGGCTTCACGATCGAGGGCCTCACAGTCACGTACTACCGCCGCACCACCCAGCAGGCCGACACCCTCATGCAGATGGGCCGCTGGTTCGGCTTCCGCCCCGGCTACCGCGACCTGGTGCGCCTCTACATCGGCCGCGAGGAACCGCTGGGAAAGAAGAAGACCGTCGACCTGTATGAGGCCTTCGAGGCGATCTGCCGCGACGAGGAAACCTTCCGCGCCCAGCTCACCCGCTACGCCACCCTGGTCGACGGCAAACCGCAGGTCACCCCGGCCCAGATCCCGCCACTGGTCTCACAGCACCTGTCCTGGCTCAAGCCGGCGGCCCGCAACAAGATGTTCAACGCGGAGCTGATGGAGATCCGGTCCCCGGGACAGTGGGTGGAGCCCACCGCGTATCCGACGGGCGCTGCGGATCTGCGGCACAACGCGGAAATGTGGCTGCCGGCCCTTGAGGCGCTGAGCCAGGACATCTCCGTGTTCGTGACCCTCTCCGAGGACGACCGGGGAAGCTACGTCCGCTATCAGGCCAGAACTGCGGTCCTCAGCCATGAACAGCTTCTAGGCATCATGAGCAGCCTGGCATGGGGCCGTCCCGAGCTCTTCGAACCGCACCTCACCTATCTGAAGGACAACAGTGACGGTGGCTGTGCCACCGACGACTGGGCCTTGATCCTTCCGCAGACGTCGGGCCTTACGAGCACCACAGCGGGCATCCTCGGGTCGCAGCCGCTCACCCTTGTACAGCGCCGGCGCAATGCCCGTGGCGTCTTCAACCGCATCTCCGGTGTGTCCCACCGCCAGTCCGCCGAGCGCATCGCTGGCGTCCGCCCGGCGTGCGAAGACGATCCCTTCGCCTCCCAGTTCCACCAGCCCCGCCGCGGAGCCGTACTTCTCTATCCCGTGGTAGACCCCAGCCTGGGCAACCCCGCAGATCTCGTGGTCGCCGGAAGTATCGATCCAGCCAAGGTCGTCCTGGCGGCCGCGTTCATCCCAGCGTCTGACCCGCTGAGCAAGCCTGTTCCTTACGTTCGCTTCCGGGCAATCGACTCGACTCGCGGTGAAGAGCCAACTATCGGTTCGAAGTAACGCCTTCAACGGCGGGCAGTGATCTACGGGGCTAGACATTGGAGACATTCCATGGCGCGTCTTATTCTTCAGAAACCAGGAGAGGTCTGCACAAACACAGACGTGCCCGAGCATGTATTGGCCGGACCTGACGACGACACGGAGCTGCAGGCCGTACTTTCCTGGTTCAGCAGTCACCCTGTCGCCCATCTGTACACCGAGGCGATCCGGAATTCGATCGATTATGTTCTCGATGGCGGACGAACTGGACGGTTCGACCTAATGTCGCCTGACGTGCATCCCGGTGAACGCGCGTCCGTCGGAGCTAAACTGGAATATGAGGTCCTGCGGATTTTCGGCCTGCCGAAGGCCAAGCCACTCGACACTCTGATCGCTAATGTCCCCGTTGACATCAAAGCAACTATCGGAGACAACTGGACAATTCCAACGGAGGCGCACTGCCATCTCTGCATTTGCACTCAGATACAACTCAAGAAGAACCGCCACAGGTCATGGCTCGTCCGCACCCATCGGTCTTGGCTCTATCGCGGAAAGGGCAATGGGGACGGCAAACGCGGAATAGCAGTCGACGCTCGCAACAACTGGAGCGTCCCGCTGTACGACTGGGCAGAACTACCTGTTAACCCATTGCGTCACTTGAGCGAAGACCAAGCAGCGCGGGTTCTGGCAAGGAAGCCAGGACAGGTGAAACGCCTCCTCATGATGTTTCGTTTTCTTGAGGGACACGTCATCCCGCGAAACGTCATCCTCACCGTTGGGGCGGGCAGGTACGATCCCATGCGCCGGGCCAGGCAGGCGCGGGACGCGGCGGCTAAGGAAGGACTCATGCTCCTGTGTGGTGACCGGGTCGAGTCCCGCGACCAGGCTGCAGCCAGGGGTATCACCCTTCAGAACAGCGAGTGGATCGCACTGCGCGATGGCACAGACGGAGAGGGCGAATAGCCCCGCTCTGGGGGCAAGCACAGGCGGAGAAGTGGAGTGGATGAGAGTGCCTAACTCAGAAGCCTGGATCCCACCGGAGGGTTCGTGGGCTTCCTCTGCCGCACGGCGCAGGAACATGCAAGCCATCCGGAGCCGCGATACAAAACCCGAGCAGTTGATCCGCCGGATCGTGCACGCCAACGGACTCCGCTACCGTGTCGCGGCCAAACCACTCCCGGGCCTTCGCCGGACGGCAGACCTGGTCTTCCGTCCGGCGAAGGTTGCTGTGTTCATCGACGGCTGCTACTGGCACGGCTGTCCTGAGCACTACGTCCCACCTAAGACCAACTCCCGTTACTGGTCAGACAAGGTGGCACGGAACATGGCCCGTGATCGCGACACGAATGAGCGCCTCACTCAGGCCGGCTGGCTCGTCCTGCGCTTCTGGGAGCACCAGGACTCAGACGCCTGCGCCCTGTCGATCGTCAGCGCTGTCCGCGGGCGACGGCGAGAGCTGCTCGGGTAGACGGCCCAGCGGCTGGACCTTGGCCCGCTCATCTCTCTCATGGGCAGCCCGCAGAACGTCGGCGACCGCCCTGCCGACAGCCTCCGCGACAGGAGGGGGAAAGGCATTCCCCACCTGGCGATACTGTGCGGTCTTGCCCCCAGTGAACGTCCACTCGGGCGGGAACCCCTGAATGATCGCTGCCTGCTCTACCGTCAGCATCGGACCGCCCGCCCCGAACAAGTCGCGGTCTTGGCTCTTCTTTTTCTCGCCCTGCTCATGGTTATTGGCCACGCCCATGCCAGACACACCCAGATGCTTCCAGGCCGCCTTTGCTCGACTCGGCCCCAGGTCAGCTCCGCCATGCTTCTTGGACCCGCCAACCAGAGTGGGGGCAACGCCCCCGTCCTTCTTGGTCGAGGCAGCCAAAGACGCATCATTCTTCCACTTACCCAAGCAGCGCTGAGCTTTCTCGGCTACCTCGCCACCTGCGGACAGGTACGGCTCGTAACGCTCATCCATGGATTTCTCAAGCGCATCGAAAACACTACGAGGGCTTCCGATCGGCGTCGGCCACACGAACTTGATATCGCCGAGGACATCCTCCTTGATGGCGACAAGTACTGCGCGCGGCCGCAACTGAGGAACACCGAAGTCACTGGCTTCGAGAACTTCCCATTCGCACACTTTGTAACCGAATCCGGTGAAATCTTCCTCCGCACCGGTCTCCGGGCGCTTGGCCCGGCCCCCCTGAAGGCGCGCCTCGATATAGGTACGGTAGTCTACGAATTTTGCATCTTTGATTCCGCGAACATTTTCGATCATCACGGCCTTGGGTTCCAGCTCTTCAACAAGCTGCAGCATGCGAGGGAAGAGATCGCGCTCATCATCCTTCCCCAGCTGCTTTCCTGCATGTGAAAACGGAGGGCACGGGACACCACCGGCCAAGAGGTCAAGATCACCCTTCTTAAGGGGGCGACCCAGGAATTTCACTGGATTCTTCAGGCCGGATTCTGGATTTTCCTTGACGGGAAGCGGGAGGAACTCATTGACGTCACCAGAAATGACATCGCAGTACTCACGCTCCCATTTCCACTCGTCCAGGAGCCTGATGTTCTCTCTGAGTGTCGCAACGGCGTGCTGATCAATCTCGACAAGCGCCAGGTGCTTGAAGCCAGCCTTGTGAAGGCCGATGGCTTGCCCTCCCGCCCCCGCACAAATCTCGATCGAGGTCAGCGTGTGATCGCTAGGACCCATCGGATCCTCCTGGCGAGACTGCGGGCCCATCGGCTTCGGCTCCTCTTCGTAATGGCTGGCAGAAAGAGCAAGTGTCGCACTTGGGTACGACACAGCCTCACCAATCTCAGCAGCCACAGCCGCCCAGCCGAGCCTCAGCAGCGCCTCTAGGTTCTGCGACAGCTACGTCTCGCGGCGGTACCGACAGCTGAAGGCTCCACCAGCGCGCGCTAGGCATGGCCAGAGAGCCTCAATTTGCCTCGGCTCCCTGCGGGAGCCTACCCGGGGATGAGCCAGCCGAGAGTGACACCTAGCCCTTGCCGCCTCAGCCGCCTGGCAGCCTGCGTCCAGTCCAGCGGACCCACCGGATCCACGACGGCATAGGCCCGGACGTTCACTGGGCTCGCCAAGCCACCAGAACAAATATCCGAGCCATAAGCGGTTTGAGTGGCCTTGCCAGATCTCCGCCTCTAGCTGTTGCTGAAGCCGACAGGCTGCAACCCCTGGCAATTGCCAGGGGCAAGCCGCAGGAGGTACCAGAATGATCTCGCCCACCCCCGCCGCACGGTGGCCCGTGACCCTCACGTGCGTCGAGATCTGTGCCGGCGCTGGAGGCCAGTCTCTAGGGCTGGAGCAGGCCGGCTTCACCCACACGGCGCTTGTCGAGGTGGATGACGATGCCGTCCGCACCCTCAGCGTCAACCGCCCCGGCTGGGAGGTTCTGCACGCGGACGTACGCCATCTGTCCGCCGCAGATCTCCAGCCAGGACACCAGGAACCGGACGTGGCGCTCCTCGCCGCCGGCGTACCGTGCCCGCCGTTCTCCCTTGCGGGCCAGCAGCTCGGTGCTGCCGACGAACGAGATCTCTTCCCTGACGTGCTCAGGCTCGCGGCCGGGCTGAAGCCGCAGGCGATTCTCATCGAGAACGTCAAAGGGATCCTGCAAACAAGGTTCGACGACTACCGCACGCACGTGCTCCGCCGCCTCACAGACCTCGGATACGTCGCCAGCTGGCGTCTTCTCCGCTCCTGCGACTTCGGCGTACCGCAACTGCGTCCCCGCGCTGTCCTCGTCGCAATGCGGCCCGAGTCTTTCACCCACTTTGCCTGGCCGACGCCGACGAGCTGCCCGGACACAGCTCCCTCAGTGGGCAGCGTTCTCTATCCGTCAATGGTCTCGCATGGCTGGGAGCTCGCCCGGGAGTGGGCCGACTCCGCAGCGCGCATCGCTCCCACTCTCTGCGGCGGATCCCGTAAACACGGCGGAGCCGATCTCGGACCTTCCCGGGCCCGACGCGCCTGGGCTGTGCTGGGCGTGAACGGCTCCAGCGTTGCCGACACTCCGCCGCTCCCAGGCACGCCTTTGCCAGTGAGGCTCACGGTGGCCCAGATGGCGCTGCTCCAGGGCTTCCCCGCGGACTGGGTCATCACCGGGCGCAAGACCGCGGCCTACCGACAAGTGGGGAATTCCTTCCCCCCGCCCGTGGCCACAGCTGTCGGCCGCAGCATCGCCGCTGCTCTGACTCACGCCGACTGCGACACCAAAGGGCGCGATGCCCACACAGGCTGGATCGGCAGCAGTGCGTCTGGGACCAGCCTCCATGTATCTGTAGCAAGCCCTGGCGCGATGGCGTGAGACGGAACTTCCAATCGGACCGACTCCCATCGCCCGTTCTCCACCTGGTCCAGCGGAGCAGCCGAGTGGAGCCACCTTCTGCTCACGGTGGCCACACTCACGGCGCTTCCGTCGCCACCGACGAGTACCGCGGCCAGACACCATTCGGCATCGCTCACCATCACCTCGTACTCGTGACGCGTCAGATGGACCACCAAGCGGGTGGGGTCAGTGGTGGCCTTGACCTCAACATGCGCACGTTCGGTGAGTGACCGAGCCTCTATGTCGTAGCCGTAGGCGTCCGACTGCGCAGCCACGTGTCTGACCTGCGACACGCCTCCATGCTTCAGGAGCCGCAGTAGCGCCTGCTCGCCAGCTAGGCCGACAGCCCTCCTCGTCTCCTCCGCAGCCCGGCTCCACCGGACCTGGGGAACCGCGGATGCGGCCTCCATAGTGCCCAGCTCGGTGTCACAGATCTCCACGACGGGACGCCCAGACCCGGTGAGCATGCCTGTACGTCGGAGCCAGGCAAGACCTTCCGCGTACTGAGCTGGAGTGAGGTCCGCGTACCGCGGATGGTGCGTGAACAACACCCGTACACGCGATACGTCGGCGACGCGCAGCTCATCCAGCCAGCGAAGCGCTGCGCGGCGCGTGGCCTCAGTGAGCCGCGACGGCATCGACGTGCCTCAGCAGCGCACGGACATCGGCCATATCCATGCCGGCGGACCCAGACGGCTCATCCTCAAGATCAGCCAGTTGCTGAACGGATGGATCGTCCAGGATGCGGCCCATGAATTCAAGCTTCTCCTCCAGTCTCATGGCCACCACCTCGTCGATCGTGCCTTCAACCGCCAGGACCGTGACCCTCGTCTGCGTGTCGGGGGCGAGACCGAGGCGGTGAATGCGGTCCAGGCTCTGGAGGAATCGTCCTGCCATGAAGTCCCGGTCTACATAGACCGCGTCGTGGCAGACGTGGTGCAGGCTGATGCCTTCGCCCAGGGTGGCAGGGTTGGACAGCAGCACGTAACAGTCCGGATCCTCCCGGAATCGTCTGATCTGCTCCTCACGATCGGGGGTCCCTCCATGCACGACAGCGGGTTGATAGCCCGCGAACAGGCTCTCCATCGTGGTGATGCTGCGCACAAAGGTCGTCCAGACCAGGGTCTTGCGGCCCAGCGAGGCATTCGTCGCGACGATGTTGAGTGCCTCCTTGTACTTAGGCGAGAGCTCATGCGCTGGCAGGTTCCGCATGAGCGAGTACAGCGATTCGTTCTGCGGCACATCAAGCGGCGGCACTTGATAGGCCAAAGGTTCATAGCGACTACCGCCCTCGACGAGCAATGCGGGGCTGGTAGCAGCCATGAGAAGGCGCAGCATCGCCTTGCCGAGTGCGTCGAAGTCGGCTCGGGACGCCTCAGCCCTCGATGTGAATCGTCCGACGAGTGCGTCGTACACCTCTCGGTGCAGCTCTGGCATCTGAAGGCGCCGGATACGCGTCTCGAAGGGAGGAAGTCCAAGTTCGTTCTTCGTCGTCCGTGTAAAGAGGGGCCGCAACACCGAACTGGCATGCGCCAGATTGCCGCCGGCGACCGCCTGGGTCACGACCCTTCGGCCATGTCCAGGCCAGACAAAGGACAACAGGTTCTCCAGATCTCGTGCACCGTTTGGTGCCGGAGTGCCCGTGAGAATGAGCCTGCGACGGCTGAGGGGCCCCAGTGCCATGCACGCGCTTCCATACGTCCCCTGGGCCCCCAGCTTCATGCGATGCGCCTCATCGAGGATGATCATGGATGGGGCGCCGCGCAGCCAGGACGCCAACGCCGCCAGCGACTTGTCGAGACGCTCGTAGTTGACGATGAGAATCTCTGCTCTGAAGTCCGGGGTCTTCCCCATGACCGTGGTAAATGGCGCCTCCTTGAAGCAGAGCTCGCTCTCCGTCAGCCAGGACTCGTACGCGGACTTCGGACTGACAACCAACAGTCGGCGCACAGCGTCGCGCTCGCGCATCGCAGCGTAGACCGCCAGCCCCACGCGGGTCTTCCCGGCACCGGGGACGCTGAAGTTGGCCCCATGCTGAAGGGACAGCAACTGGGCGATGTCACGGCGTTGGAACTCTGTGAGGTTGGCGCGCCAGGTGACGCCAAGCGCCGCCTCCACAGTGCCGTCGTCCCAGACTGGAGCAGGGCTGGGAGCCTGGATCTGCTGTTCCGCCTGGTCGGCGTCGTCGAGGACTTCACCGACCAGGGCACTGAGCTCATCCGCCCAGACGACCGACTCCGGGTAGGGCCAGTCCGCGAGAACGTCGATGCTGACCAGGAAGTCGTCGAGAGACAGCTCCAGGTTGAGCCGACCGCGCAGACCGCCGCCCGGAAACCTGGCAGCCAGGCGGGCGAGATCTCCGCGGTACGGCTCAGCGGCACGGAGCACGGCCTTGGTCCGCGAGGCATCAAAGCCGATATGCAGGGACGATTCCTCTGCCGCTGCCGTCACGACTGATCCTGTCGCACCGCGTCGCGCAGCCACTCAACACCTTCACCGGGCACTGTGATGCTCCCCGCGGTGGCACGGGCCAGCTTCGTAAGAGTGGTCCTCAGCTTGAGAACTGCCTCATCCAGAGCTTCTTCGTCCAGGCTCCGGGAACCACTCGCGAGGATCATGTCCGTAATGCACTGTTCAATGTCCTGGCAGGCGTCGTAGAGCCTGTCAGGAGCCGCCTGCTTCCGCTTGCGTACACGGGCGTCCTTGCCTGCCGGCTCAAGGGCATCCTCAACAGCCCTGTGGGCTACGTCAAAGACAGCGGCAGCCTGTTCCAGCCGTGCTGCGGGTACCTTGTCCTTAGACCGGACGACAGCCTTCGCGCGGAGAACCGAGTCCGTGAACGCACGAGCAGCGGCCACCTCTGGCGCCTCGGCCTTGACCGCACGGTTGATCCCAGGAATGACCCGGGCGGGAGCTGCCACGGGGGCTGACTTCAGCTCCTCCGGAAGCCGCTGATCCAGGTACCGGGAACGGAAATTCGCTTCGATAAGGCGGACATCGGTCTTCGAGAAGTCCATAACAATGGCCGCGAGACGGTTTTCCTTCAGCAGCTCCGCGCTCCTGGGATCAGCCTTCGACTCCTTAGCGTAGGCGCGATGCACTTCGCGAAGCTTCTCCTGAGCATCCTCGAAGTCCAGCAACCTCAGATGGACGTCCCCGTTCGCGGACCTGTCACTCAGGTCCCTGAGGCAGGAGAGCACCCAGAGATCCTGTTCAGCCGTCGACTCCCTGATACGGAAGTCACGCGCGACCTCCTTCAGCGGCCTGCCGGCCTCAACCTGCTCATCGATCGTGAGCAGCCGGTTGATGTATGAGTAAGGGCGGCGGGTGTCATGCCGAAGCTGCAGTGAGAGTTCGACCTTGTTGATATCCGCCCACGTGCAGGAATCAGGCAGTACGGCCACCCGGATCTCTGCGACGCCGAGCTCGCGCAGCGCAGCCGCCCGAGTGTTGCCGTTGACCAGAATGCCCTCTCGGGTGATGAGCCCCGGCTCGTTCTGACGAAAGTCCTTCAGGCTCTGCTGCAGCTCATCGAAGTCCTTGTCCCGCTTCGCCGGATCAGAGGGTTCGGCCTTGAGGAGCTGGTCAAGGTAGGACTGGCTCTCATCGCTCCACGGATCCTCGTCCAGCCTGCGGTCCTGCGCGGCGTCGAAGCTGCGTTGCGCCCGAATCCGATGGGTCCCCGGGTTGTAGTACAGCGAACCCACAGGCATGTCGATGACCTGCACCACCTGCGGCTTCGTGCGCCACTCAATTGTCAAGGTCTCCTGGAGCCCCGCGCCGACGGCGACGTCGCGAAGGCGCTGCTCCACGATCTCCTTGTTCCTGGCGGCGTGAGGCGGCATTCCGAAATCCCCAACGACCTTGCTCACGTTTCGTTCTCCTCTGGTTCGCGACGAAAGCTGAATCTCTGTCCGCTGGTGGGGTCACTCCCGGGAGCGACCCCACCACGGCCTCGCGGAAGTAGCTCAGGCTGGGCGCAGCCCGAGTGCGGCCCTGACCTTGTCCCGGGACTCCGCCGGCAGCGTACGGAAGTCCCCCCAGAGCAGTTCCACCGCTCCGAACTCCCGCTCGTCCGCAGCGACCCAGTCCGCCAGCATCTGCCGCTGCAGGCCTCCGAGCTTGGACACGCCGTCAAGCACGTCGTCCAGGTCTGCTTCCAGACCACGGCCACCGACGCGACAGCGGTTGCACTCCGCGACGAGCTCCACCCGACTGCTGCCGCCGTGCTTCACCTTGCGCCGGGCAATGTCGATCTGGGCCGTCTCAAACGAGCCGGCGTAGGCCTGACCGGGGGTGATCCCGCAAGACCGGCAGCGGTGGCCGTCGCTGGCCAGGATCTTCCGCCGCTGCGTATCAGTGATGGACGAGCTGTCCTTCGTGGCCTTCACCCAGACAGGCTGTCCCTGGGCGACGAACCGCTGCTCGCTCTGGCCCAACTGCCCGTCTTCCCTGTGCGTATCAATCTGCCAGCCGTAGTCGCGCAGGTCACGCACTCGCCGGTCAGCCTGACTGATCCCCGGGAATGCGTTCTTCACGTCTTCCTTGGTGAAGACGTTCCCCTCCCCCACTACCGATACCAGCCACAGCGCGGCGCGCTTCATGGTCCCGAACTTCTCATCCCGCCACGACGGCAGAGTCATTCCACGTCCCCTCATGTCAGGTGCACGGCAGCCTGCATGTGCTGCCAGAAGCGATCCTGCTGGCACCCCTTGCGGCTATGGCCAGTCTTCTCGTGTGACGTCCCATCACGCCAGGCTCTGCAAGCTTTCGAGGGGGTAATGAAAACTTCCGCACACACTGAAAAGGGACCGCGTCCGACACAATTGGGTGTTCACCGCCGCATCAGTAGACGATCGGGAGACCCGCGTGACAGCCAAGCCGAAGAAGTGGAAACCGCTGCCAGATGGCACCTCTGCGGCTCATCGCACCCTGGTGGCGGCACTGCGGGAGACCCGGGAACGCAGCGCCCGGACCCAGGCGGAGATCGCCAAGGATGCCCATCAAGCGCCTACGACCCTCTCGAATCACCTCAACGGCGGCCGCATCCCGGACATAGATCTCCTGCGGGACTTCTACATGGTCATAGAGAAGGACGCCGCGGGGCGTGAGCCACTGCCGCACACCTTGGGCGCCCTGCTGGATATGCGCACCCACGCCGTAAAAAAGCACTGCGACTGCTGCAGAGTCGGGTATCCGTCCGCCCCCGACGAGGCTGACCTGCCGGGGCCGGGGCAGCCGGCTTCACACACCGTCCGGCGCTCCGGCGTGAGTCGAGCGCGGCGTCTTCGCCGCCAGGCACGTCGACGCGAACTTTCGGTGCCTCAAGAACACATGAGGGTGCCGGTCCCCCTGACCGAGGGGTACCGGCACCCTGCGGGCGCCGCCGAGCTCGCATGGGCGGAGACCGGAGTAGTGGCCCGCTACCTCGCCGACGGCCGAACCCGTGACGCGGACCTCCTTCTCTGGCGGGCAGGAACGTCCTACTCCGCCGACAGCCTCCTGGAGGCCGTCGAGTCGTGCCGCTCGGCAGGCTTGCGTGCAGCCGCCGAGACGATACTGTCCACGGCGGCCGAACGAACGGACAAACAGGCAGTTCTGAACATCGCGGCAGCCTTCAGCGGCGCCGGCCGGCACGAAGACCTCACCTTCATGCTGACCGCCGCAGCCCGGGCGGCCATCTGAACGGGCCACACGGCCTCACGGTCAAGCCGCCTTGGCCAGCGACTCCTCCGCCTCTGCCTCGAAATGCATCTGCGCCCGGTCCAGCAGACCGTCCGGGTCACCACCTCGGGCATTGACCCAGTGAAGAAGATCCGCGATGAGGTCCGTGGCGGACTCCTCAAGAAGCTGAGCAGAACGGCCCTCCAGCAACGGCGGTGCCCCGACGGCCTT
The DNA here is from genome assembly GCF_042717325.1 of Streptomyces sp. NPDC058637. Classification (NCBI taxonomy): domain Bacteria; kingdom Bacillati; phylum Actinomycetota; class Actinomycetes; order Kitasatosporales; family Streptomycetaceae; genus Streptomyces; species Streptomyces sp. NPDC058637. Next base: position 94,050 of record NZ_JBHXRD010000026.1, read on the forward strand.
CCGGTAGCCCGTCAGGGCGAGTTCCGCCCTCCGCGCCCGCCGGCAGTGCGGTTGCGGGCTCGTCGACAGCTCACACCAGACGGCCTTGCCCGTCGCCGTCAGGACAGTGCCCCAGTCCGCGGCCATGCCGGCGAGAAGATACAGACCACGCCCGCATTCGTCGTCACACACAGCAGAACCAAGGACCGGCACCTGATAGCTCTTGTCGTGCAGTTCGATCCGCAAGTGCTCTCCCGCCCTTTCGAGTACGAGCGTGGCGACGGCCCCCGCGCCCACGTGCTTGATCACGTTGGTCGCCAGCTCGCTCACGGCAAGCTCGGCCTCGTTGATCACCGCCACCAGGCCCCACTCCGCGAGCTGACTCCTGACCGCTCTCCGTAGCTCCCGAACCGCTGCTGGCTTGGCCACGAATGGCAGCACGCCGCGCGGTTGAGGGTTGCCATCGTGTCCGGACATGCGTTCTCCTTCCGGCGCCATCTCATTTCCTGCACGTGCCGTATCTGAACGACTCCGTTGAGTGGCCATGGAGGCGAGTATGACATCGGAACATCTCGCCATGTAACTTCTCACGCGCCACGATGGGGTGAATCCGGTAGTGCCTTAATTCGCTCCAGCTCTAGCCTCATTGATGCGGCCGGAGTGCATCCGGCGCAATGGGAGGGATTCACATGCCAGCCAGGGCCACTACCCGTCGTCGCCATCTGGGCGCGACGATGCGCAAGCTGCGCGCCCGCACAGGGATGACCCTGGAAGAGGCTGGGCAACTTGTCGGCGTCTCGAAGGCGACAGTCAGCCGCTACGAGACAACAGAAGGCCCGGTCAAGTGGCTCGTCATCGAAGCTCTCTGCCGCGAGTACGGAGCAAGTGATTCTGAACGTAAGGCCGTTGTCGCGCTGGCCAGAGATGCCAGGCAGCAAGGCTGGTGGAGCTCATTCGTCGATCACATCCCTGAGACGATGAACCTCTTGCTCACCCTCGAAGACGAGGCCGTGCGTGAGGACCACTTCTCCTGCGTGTACGTTCCGGGACTGCTCCAGACCCGGAACTACACGACCGCCCTCCAGCAGGCCAACGAGATGCGCAGGTCCCCCGATGAGATCGGGCGCCTCGTGGACATTCGTATGCGCCGCCAGGAAATCCTCAGCCGTCCCAGTGCCCCACACCTCTGGGCAATCCTCGACGAGTCCGTCGTCCGACGGGTGATGGGCTCACCCGCCATCATGCGGGAGCAGCTCGATCAGCTTCTCGCCAGCAGCGAGTCCGGAAACGTGACCCTGCAGATCCTCCCCTTCTCCCGAGGGGCGCACAGCGCCGCCCTGGGCAGTTTCGTCATTCTCGGCGGCCCTGAGCCCTCCCTCGATGTGGTGTACGTCGACCTCCACATCGGTTCGGTCTTCATGGAGAAGCAGGCGGAACTGGACCGCTACCGACTAGCGTTCGAATACCTACGCGCACAAGCGCTGGACATCGAAGCGTCTCGGGAGCTGATCAGCCGTGCCAAGGAGGACCTCAAGGATGCCAAGGACTCACATTGATGTTCCGGATGCTGGCTGGTTTAGATCGTCGTACAGCGGCGGCAACGAGACGGAGTGCGTAGAGACGGCATTCACTCCTTTCGGCACCTCAGTGCGCGACAGCAAGAGGCCTCACGACGACCGGCTCCAGGTGGGCTCTGCGGCATGGGTGGCGTTCGTTGACTCGCTCCGAGACGGTCAACTACGCGTTTGAATAACTGTGGTCCGCCCAGCGCCTTCAGAGAAGTACACCGCGCGTCCAACCATCGCTCTGAAGGAGATCGGTGTCCGGGCGGCTTGGCGGAAGACCGGCGCCGCCCGCCGTTTCCATGACACCCTCCTCGCCGCACGCGACGAACCGTTCGTCACCCTCATGGTCAACCCGGCAGCCGGGGGCGGAAGGGTCCACGTGCTCTACGAATCGTGGGGCTACGAGGACATCGGACGCAGTCAGCCGTCACCGGCCTCGCCGGTGCTCACCGCGATGATCCGCGCCACCCGCTGACTGGCCCAGCTCAGCAGGTCCGCTGCGGAACGGTCGAGGAGGCCGGGCAGTCGCCGGCGGCCGTGCCCGGCGCTCGGAGCCCGAGCCCCGGAGCCCGAGCCCCGGGATCCGAGCCCCGGACAGGCCGTTCACTCCTTCGTGGGGTGACGTGGGGGGTGAAACGGGGGCCCGACCCGGCGCTTGAGCTTCGGGGTTCGGGGGGCTGGATTCGGGGGTCGGGGTTCGAGTGGTGTCTGTTCCCGGTTAGGAAAGGAAGGGGTTCAGGAAAACAGTCCCGCCAACCCTGACCCGTCACGGCCAGCAAGTATGACTAATCGTGACCAGCTTGCGGCGCGGAGTCGCGACTGCTTACGGTGCCCACAACTGAACGACCCCGACGCGGTGTTGGAAGCACCAGGCCGGGGTCTCACCCCAAGATCGATACCCTAGAAAGACGATCTCGTGGCTACCCAGCACCCTAGCTCCGCCCTCCACGCACCCGCATCCTCACGCCCGTACCGGAAAGCCCCGCGCGGTTACGGCAAGCGGTCCGCGCCCGGACAACGCCCGTCCGGTGCTGCGGACTTCGCCTTCCTTCCGGTGCGCGAGCGGTACATCGCCGGTTACGTCGACCGGCTTCCCGAGGGCGCCGCCATGGACATCAAGTCCCTCGCCAAGGACCTGCCGCTTTACGGGCAGATGGCGATCGGCAGCGCCCTGCGCGCCCTGGGCGTGGCCGGGCACCTCCGTCACGTGCGGTGCCGCGTCGAGCATCTCGGTCAGAGCCGCTGGGTCACCCTCACCTACTGGTCCCGCGCCGCCCACGACAACGAGTGGTGGGCCACCCATCTGTCAGGTGAGGAGGGGAGCAAGGCCGCCGTGGGTGTCGAGGCCGGTCCCCCGCCGACCGATGCCGACATCGACACGGCCACCACAGCGGCCGTCGAAGCGCCGTCGCCCACCCAGGAACCGGCGCCCGCACCCGTCCTGGAGCCGGCCCCGGGACCGGCCCCCGCACCGGCCGCCCGGCCCGCCCCCGCCTCGCCCGCCTACCTCGTCCTCGCCCGGCTCGGGCAGCGCGAACCCCGGCTCGGTCTCTCCGCCGCCGACTGCCGGGTCCTGGAGGACCTGGCCGAGCGGTGGTTCGCACGCGGCGTGACCGCCGAGCACCTCATCCACGCCCTCACCTCCGGCCTCCCCGAAACGGTCGGCTCCCCCGTCGGGTTCCTACGCCGTCGCCTCCTCGACAAGCTCCCGCCGGACCTTCCCGCCGCCCCGGAACCCTCTGTCGTCCCGAGCCGCCGTCTGCTGGTCGAATGCACCGACTGCGGAGCCCCCGGGGCCCATGAAGCGATCCTCGACGGGCTCTGCCGCCGCTGCCGCCCGAGCCCTCGGAACGAAGCACCCGAAGCAACCGGAGGGCCCGAGCCCTTCGAAGCCCCGGCAGTCTCTTCGGCACCCGCCGAGCGCGATGTCCACGCGCTGGTCGGCAGCCTCCGCGACATGCTCCGCGCGCCGTGACATACCGCGTCGCGCCCGGCCGGAAACAGGCCCCGGGACGGCGCCGGCCTGGCGGGCAGAGGGTGGAGACCGTGGACGGTCTGGAGATCTTCGCGTCGGCGCTGCGGGGTGACGACGTACGGGGGGCCACGCGTGACCGGCGGCCCCACCCGTGACCGGCCCCCACGCATGACCGCCGCTGCGGACGGCATGCCCGTGAACGCGCGTACCCGTGCGTACCACCCGGGAACCGCCGTGCTCCCTCCGGCCGTCCTCACGCGCGAACCTCCGTGCGAGTCACCCCGAGTGCCGTGCGGGCTCCACGTCACGTACCCGAGGAGAAGCATGAGCGCCCAAGGCAGCACACGACCACGGACCAGCGGCACGGGAAGCACGGGCGACCCGTCGCGGCGTGGCGCCCGTACCGTTCTGTCGGCCGGCTCGCGGGCGGCGGTGCTCGTCGCGGTCGTCCTGGCGGCCACGACCGCCTGCAGCCAGCTCTCCTCCTCCTCGTCCGGTGGCAGCCAGAAGGCCAAGGACTGGGCGGTCGGCGACTGTGCCGGGCCGGACACGAGCAAGTCCAAGGACGGTTTCCAGGCCCTCGACTGCGACGACCCCAAGGCGACGCTCAAGGCGTTGGAGGTCCAGGACGGTGCCATGTTCGCCCAGTCCGTCCAGTGCCCGGCCGGCACGGACGAGATCATCTCGGTGAAGGTCTCCTTCGGCGGCGGCGACGCCTCGACCAGCGGCATACCCACCAAGACCGTCTGCGGGCGCAACCTGTCCGGCGAGCATCCCGGTGACGCCGGCGCGGGCGGCGGCCAGCTGGTGGTCGGCGACTGTGTCGACGACCAGGCGAAGGAGATCGCCTGCGCCGGTGCGAGTGGCGCCGTGAACAAGGTCCTCGCCCTGACCAAGACCTCCGAGGAATGCCCTGCGGCGGCGAACAGCCCCATCGACCTCTTCCCGAGCCCGGGCCGCCCGTACGACACGATCTGCGCCTCGGCCGCCTGACGGCCCCAGGGCTGCGGCTGCGGCTTCGGCTTCGGCTTCGGCTTCGGCCAGGGACGACGAGGCCCACCACCCGGGGACGGGGAGGGGATTGGGACAGGGACGACATGCCGTTCCCGTTCCCGTTCCCGTCCCTGGGCCCGGCGCCGCCCGCCGCCCCGCGCATCACCCAACTCACGCGCCTCACCCCCTCACCCACCGCACCCGCCCCACGAAGTGCCGCGCGACATCTTGACCTGTCCCTGACGAGGTGGCTTTATGGGAGCGCTCCCATTCCCCACTCCATTCCCCCACTCCTTACCGATGCTCAGGTCCCTTGGCGCTCACTCATCTGGAGTCGCAGTGAGAACAGCAAGAGGTACGGCACGCAGCAGTAACCCCGTCATCGCCCTGTTGGCCGCCCTGGCCACCTTCCTCGGGCTGGTGGCCCTCGGCGCCCTCGGTCCGGCCACCGCCCAGGCCCAGGAACGGGCCGGTGAACGGGCCGGTGAACAGACGCAGGCCCGGCCGGCCGCCACCGGCCTGCACATCAGCGACGGCCGCCTGCTCGAAGGCAACGGCAACGACTTCGTCATGCGCGGCGTCAACCACGCCCACACCTGGTACCCGGGTGAGACACAGTCGCTGGCCGACATCAAGGCGACGGGCGCCAACACCGTCCGCGTCGTCCTGTCCGACGGTCATCGCTGGACCGAGAACGGCCCCGCGGAGGTGGCCGGGATCGTCGACCAGTGCAAGGCCAACCGGCTGATCTGCGTCCTTGAGGTGCACGACACCACCGGCTACGGGGAGGACGCCGCGGCCGGAACGCTCGACCACGCCGCCGACTACTGGATCAGCCTTCAGGACGTCCTGACCGGCGAAGAGAACTACGTCATCATCAACATCGGCAACGAGCCCTGGGGCAACACCGACCCCGCGGGCTGGACCGCGCCGACCACCGCCGCCGTCCAGAAGCTGCGGACCGCCGGCTTCGAGCACACGATCATGGTGGACGCGCCGAACTGGGGCCAGGACTGGCAGGGCGTCATGCGCGCCAACGCCCAGGCCGTCTACGACGCCGACACCACCGGCAACTTGATCTTCTCGATCCACATGTACAGCGTCTACAACACCGCCCAGAAGGTCACCGAGTACCTGAACGGCTTCGTGGACGCCGGACTGCCCCTCCTCATCGGCGAGTTCGGCGGCCCTGCCGACCAGTGGGGCGACCCGGACGAGGACACCATGATGGCCGTCGCCGAGCAGCTCGACCTCGGCTACCTCGCCTGGTCCTGGAGCGGCAACACCGACCCGATCCTCGACCTGGTGATCGACTTCGACCCGAGCCGGCTCAGCTCCTGGGGCGAGCGCATCTTCCACGGCGTCAACGGCATCGCCCAGACCTCCCGGGAGGCCACGGTCTTCGGCGGCGGCAACCCGGGCGACACCGAGGCCCCGACCGCCCCCGGCACTCCGACCGCCTCCGCGGTGACGGCGACGTCCGCCGCCCTCACCTGGGCAGCGGCCACCGACAACGTTGCCGTCGCCGGTTACGACGTCGTCCGCGTCAGCGGCGGATCCGAGACCACGGTCGCGGCCTCCGCGACCAACAGCGCCACCGTGAGCGGCCTGACCGCCGACACCGCCTACGCCTTCGCCGTCTACGCCCGGGACGCGGCCGGGAACCGCTCCACCCGCTCGGCCACGGTGAGCGTCACCACCGACGAGGACGGCGGCACGCCGGGCGTGGGCTGCTCCGTCGGATACCGCGTGGTCGGCGACTGGTCGGCCGGGTTCCAGGGCGAGATCGTCATCCGTAACACCGGCACCACCACCATCGACGGCTGGACGCTCGGCTTCGCCTTCGCCAACGGCCAGACCATCAGCAACATGTGGGGCGGAACCCCCGCCCAGAGCGGCGGCACGGTGAGCGTCACCCCCGCCTCGTACACCGCGTCCATCGCGGCCGGTGGGTCGGTCACCGTCGGCTTCACCGCCGCGCGCGGCGCCGCGAACACCGCTCCGACCGCGTTCACCCTCAGCGGCGCCACCTGCGCCACCACCTGATCCGGACCGTACGCCGACCGGTCGGCCTCGGGCGTACGCGTCCGAGCCGGCCGGCACGGTGGCCCCCGACTGCTGCCCCGCTCATCCCTTCGGTGAGCGGGGCAGCCCCAGCTCACCGGCCCGCAGCCCCGCCTGGAAGCGGGAGCCCGCCTCCAGCTCTGCCATCAGCTGGGCCACCCGCCGCCGGTACGTACGCAGCGAGACGCCGAGCCGTCTGGCCGCCGCCTCGTCGGTGAGTCCCGAGCCGAGGGCCTCCAGGATCATGCGGCCGTCGGCGTCGAGGGGCCGGGCGTCACCGCGCAGATAGGTGTCGAGGTCCGCGGAGTTGTCCCAGATCGCGCGGATCAGCGAGTGCACGCCGTCGACCAGGTTCGGCGACGTCGTCACCGTGTACTCACGGCCGGTGGGGGTCTCCCGGCCTGCCAGGATCATCACCCGTCGGTCGATGATGATCGTCTCGTGCGGCAGCGGCGAGCCGCTGATCCGGACGATCGCCCCCTTGCTCTGCACCAGCCGCAGATGCGCGCGGTCGTCCTCGTCGACGAGCGCCACCGGGCTGAGCAGCTTGTGCGAGGAGAATCCCGGGGAGTCCGTCGCACTCACCCGGCTCTGGACCGACGCCCTGGCCTCCGGCTGCGACCACGTCTTGAGGTCCCGCGCCGCGCACAGGAACTCCGTGAACGCCGACTCGAAGAGATGACCGGCGCGTGCCACCAGCTCCGCGTCCCCCTGGACCGAGAACACCTGTTCATTCCGCACCCCACCAGTCTGGCAGCAAGCTGCCACGAGCTCGCCGGGATTCGCGGTCGCCGACAGCATGAGGCCATGACGATCAAGACATTCCCCCTCGGCGGAGACCTGACCGTCAACCGGCTCGGCTTCGGCGCGATGCGCCTGGCGCAGGGCACCTTCCACGGTCCGACGCGAGACCCCGAGACCGGCATCGCGGTACTCCGGCGCGCCGTGGAACTGGGCGTGAACCACATCGACACGGCCGCGTTCTACGCCGGCGGCGCCGTGCGGGCCAACGAACTGATCCGTACGGCGCTGGCCCCCTACCGTGACGACCTGGTGATCGCTACGAAGGTGGGGCCGCTGCCCGGACCGGACGGTTTTCCGAGCGGACAGGCGACGCCCGACCAGCTGCGCGGCCTGGTCGAGACGGATCTGCGAGACCTCGGCCTGGACCGTTTCGACCTCGTCTACCTCCGGGTGGGCGGGATGACCGGACCGGGTGGCGAGTCGATCGCGGAACGCTTCGCCGTGCTGGCCGAGCTCCGCGCGGAAGGGCTGATCCGGCACCTGGGCGTCAGCAATGTCGACGCCGCCCAGTTCGCCGAGGCCCGGACGATCGCGCCCGTCACGGCGGTGCAGAACCAGCACTCCGACGACCTGGGGCTGCGCACGGAATGCGAGGCGGCGGGCATCGCGTACGTCCCGTACTTCCCGCTCGGCGGTGGCGGCAACCCGCTCGACACCGAACGGCTCGGCAAGATCGCGGCCCGCCTGGGCGCGACCACCGCGCAGGTGCAGATCGCCTCGCTCCTGGCGTCGTCCCCCTCGGTGCTGGCGATCCCGGGCACCGGAAGCCTCGCCCACCTGGAGGAGAACCTCGCGGCGGGCGACCTCACCCTCGACGAAGGGGACCTGGCCGCGCTGCGAGGCTGACCCGGACTCCCTTATCCGTACGCCGACTTCACCGGCCGACCTCGGGGACCTCCGGCTCCGGGAGGCCGGCGGCAGCGGCTCGGACGTCGGCTCATACGGGCACGCAGCCGGGTATGTGATCCTGGTTCCATGGCTGAGCAGCGTGAGGTCGTCATCGCCCGGTGGCCCGGTCCGGGGCCGGTCACCGAGGGCGGGCCGGCCGGTCTGCTCGCCGCCTATCACCTGGCCACGGAGGCCGAGAAGGGCGCGCCCGTCGGCGCCGCGGCCGGGCTGCCGGGGCGCTACCGTGCCGAGGTCCTGGACCCGCGGGCCGCGTTCGCCGGCGATGTCGTGCTGGTGGCGTCGAGCGGGGAGACCGCCGTGGGCTGCGTGGTCGTGACCGCGGCCGACGGAGAGCGGTCGGAGGTCAAGCGGCTCTGGACCGACCCCGCGTTCCGCGGCCGACGCGTGGCCTCCGGCCTGATCGAGGCCGCGCTCGCCCACTGTGCCGAGAGAGGTGTCGGCTGGGTCCGGCTGTCGGTGTGGGACTGGCGGGCGGGCGCCATCGCCCTGTACGAGCGGCTCGGTTTCACCGTCACCGAACCGTGGGACGAGCGGGACCGGCTCGTCTGCATGGAGCGCACCGTGTGACCGGGCGCCGCCCCGCTCCCGCCGTGTGACCGGGCGCCGCCCCGCTCGCACCGGTGC
>NZ_JBHXRD010000027.1:0-102552 GCF_042717325.1 Streptomyces sp. NPDC058637
CCCCGGAGCCGATCGGCTCCGGGGGCCCGGTACGTACGGAGGGGGCGGACGGTGTGTCAGCCCGCCAGGGGGCGTTCCACCGTCTCGACCTCGGAGGTCATCAGGCCGTCGGTGACGCCGGGCCTGATGCCGGCCTTCAGCACCGGGGAGACGCGGCCGGCGCGGGCTCGACGGCACGCTTGGCCCACATCCGTCCCCCATCTCTCAACTCCGTTCGAGCAGGGGAGACCCCAACCCTCGTCCCACTCCCCCTCGACGGAGGTGGACATCGCGTCGGTGCGGTGGGGGAGCCCGGACTCGCGGACGACCCGTACGGCGTCGGCGACGTACTCACCGACATCCTCGCCGACGTCCGGCGGACTGACGGAGAAGGCGACGATCAGGCGCTGACCGTGCCTTCGGCGCGGGCGCGGGCGGCGATGACGCCGTCGGCCTCGTACTTCTTGAGCAGCTTGTCGCCGTAGAACCCGCCGAAGGGCACGACCGCGAGGAGGAAGAAGAGCGCGACGCGCTTGAGCGGCCACTTGGCCTTGACCCACACGTCCAGCAGGAACAGCACGTAGATCGTGAAGAGCAGGCCGTGCAGGGCTCCGAGCGGCGGCATCAGGAAGTCGATGTCCGAGACGCGCATCAGGAGCGAGCCGAAAATCAGCAGCGCCGGGAAGGAGAGCGCCTCAGGAACCGAGATGAGGCGCAGCCGGTGCAGGGCGGAAGCGGTCTTGATGTCCACGAGGGCACCTTCGGTGGGAGGGGGCGGTACGGCTTGTGAACGCAGGCACAAGCACTGCCATTGTGGCATCGCCCCCGGCCGGCTCCGGTGGCGGGGCCCGATAGGCCCCGGCCGGACCCCGGGTGGCACGTATCGGCGCATATCAGGGTCCTCTCGGGGTCCGGATGGGCCCCAGGGCCCTGTCCGCCGGGCACCGCTGCGACTACCGTCGACCCGTGGCAATGTTCCGGCTCCAAGGCGGCAGGACCCTCGCGGTCGACCTGACGGGTGACGCCGTCAAGGCGAAGAACGGCTCGATGGTCGCGTACGACGGTCAGATGTCCTTCAAGAAGATGTCCGGCGGCGGTGAGGGCATCCGCGGCATGGTGACCCGCCGGGTGACCGGCGAGCAGATGACGGTGATGGAGGTGAAGGGGCAGGGCACCTGCTACTTCGCCGACCGGGCGAGCGAGATCAGCCTCGTCTCGCTGCACGGCGACAAGCTGTACGTCGAGGCGAGCAATCTGCTGGCCACCGACGCCGGGCTGCGCACCGGCACCACCTTCACCGGGCTCCGCGGCGGGGCGAGCGGCAACGGCCTGTTCACCACGACCGTCGAGGGCACCGGCCAGGCGGCGATCATGTCGGACGGTTCGGCCGTGGTGCTGCGGGTGTCGCGCCAGTACCCGCTGACCGTCGACCCGGGCGCCTACATCGCCCATCAGGGCAGCCTCCAGCAGCACTTCCAGTCCGGGGTGAACTTCCGGACACTCATGGGCGAGGGCTCCGGCGAGTCGTTCCAGATCCGCTTCGAGGGCGACGGTCTCGTCTACGTCCAGCCGAGCGAGCGGAACACCGTCGGAGGCGATGTCTGATGCCGTTCCGTGAGATCAACTCCAAGATGGTCGAGGCCACGGTCGTGCCCGGCCAGAAGATGTACAGCCGGCGGGGCGCGATGCTGGCGTACCGCGGTGACGTGTCGTTCACGCCGAACATCCAGGGCGGGCAGGGCGGACTGGCGTCGATGATCGGCCGGCGGGTGGCCGACGAGGCGACCCCGCTGATGACGGTCGAAATTCCCGTCGGGCCGGGCGGCCCTGGGGAGACCCCACGCGGCACCGTGATGTTCGGCCACGGCGGCCACCACATCCAGGTGATCGGCCTGTCGGGCGACACCCTGTACGTGGAGGCCGACCGGCTGCTCGCCTTCGACGGGACGCTCCAGCAGGGCACGATGTTCATGGGCTCGCAGGGCGGCGTGATGGGCATGGTGCGCGGCCAGGTGACCGGGCAGGGCCTTTTCACCACGACGCTCAAGGGTCACGGCGAGGCAGCCGTGATGGCGCACGGCGGGGTCGTCGAGCTGCCGATCACGCCGGGCCGCCCGGTGCACGTGGACCCGCAGGCCTACGTCGCCCACCACGGCGACGTACGCAACAGGCTGTCCACGGCGCTCGGCTGGCGCGACATGGTGGGGCGCGGCTCCGGCGAGGCGTTCCAGCTGGAGCTCAGCGGCAGTGGTGCGGTGTACGTCCAGGCGTCGGAGGAGAAGCTGTGAGCACGCCCGTGATCCACGATCCGATGACGCTGCCGTCGGACGACAACGTCAACGCGTACACCTTCTGCGTGGAGCTCAAGGGGAGCCAGTGGTTCCTGCAGAAGGGCAAGATGATCGCCTACTACGGGCAGATCGAGTTCAACGGCATAGGACACGGCCGTTTCGACCGGCTGCTCCGCACGAGTTTCCACTCCCCGTTGCACGCGAGCGACTGGGTGGTGGCCGAGGGCAGCGGCAAGATGCTGCTGGCGGACCGGGCCTTCGACGTGAACTCCTTCGACCTGGAGAACGGCAATCTGACGATCCGGTCCGGGAACCTGCTGGCGTACCAGCCGACGCTGGCGCTGAAGCAGTCGATCGTGCCGGGCTTTTTGACCCTCATCGGCACGGGGAAGTTCGTCGCGGCGTCCAACGGCCCGGTCGTCTTCATGGAGCCGCCGCTGCGGGTCGACCCACAGGCGCTGGTGGGCTGGGCGGACTGCCCCTCGCCCTGCCACCACTACGACCACGGGTACATGACGGGCGTGCTGGGCGGGCTGCGGTCGCTGACGGGGGTGGGCGGCACGTCGGGCGAGGAGCACCAGTTCGAGTTCGTCGGGGCGGGCACGGTGCTGCTCCAGTCGACCGAGGCGCTGCTGCCGGATCTGGCGACGGGGGCGACCCCGCACGAGCCGGGTGTCCCGGGCTCCGCGGGCGCGGGTCAACCCGGCTCCGCACCCCGCATGCCCGGTCAGCTGGGGGACCTCCAGCGCCGCTTCGGATTGTGAACGGTACTCTGCGGAGTGTGACGCCTGCCCGGCGCGTGCGCGGTGTCACATCCTCCATTTTCGTCCGTCTTTCAACTTCTTAGGTAGAATCCATACATGGAGACCGAGACGGCCACCCGCTGGCTGACCGATGCGGAGCAGTGCGCCTGGCGCACCCACCTGGACGTCAGCAGGCTGCTGACCCACCAGCTGGAGAAAGACCTGCAGCCGTTCGGGCTGACCATGAACGACTACGAGATCCTGGTCAATCTCTCGGAGTCGGACGACCAGCGCATGCGGATGAGCGACCTGGCCGCCGCGACCCTGCAGTCCAAGAGCAGGCTCTCGCACCAGATCACGCGCATGGAGAACGCCGGCCTCGTGCGGCGTGAACACTGCGAGTCCGACCGGCGCGGGCTGTTCGCGGTCCTCACCGGCCCCGGTGCGGAGACCATGCGGAAGGTCGCGCCGCACCATGTCGAGTCGGTGCGCAGGCACTTCATGGACCTGCTGACGCCCGAGGCGCTCGCCGAACTGCATGCGGCGCTGACCCCGATCGCCGACCACCTGCGCGGCCGGCGCGGCAAGCCGTAGGCGGTGCGGGCCGGAACCGGCCCGCACACCCGCGCCCTTCGCCCGCACGCCCGCGCCGGACCTCACGCTCCCCGCGCGGCCGGTGCCGGCAGCCGCAGCGTGAAGCGCGCGCCGCCCTCCGGGGCCGTACCCACGTCGAGCGTGCCACCGTGCCGGGCCGCCACGTCGCGGGCGATGGCGAGACCCAGGCCCGCCCCGCCGTCGTCCCGGGTGCGGGCGTCGTCGAGGCGTACGAAGCGCTCGAAGACGCGCTCCCGTTCGGCCTCCGGCACCCCCGAGCCGTCGTCGGTGACCTCCACCAGGACATCACCCCGCTCCCTCGTCACGGCGACGGCGACCGAGTGCTCCGCGTGACGCTCGGCGTTGTCCAGCAGATTGCCGACCACCCGGGACAACTGCCCCCGTGAACCGGTGACTTCGAGGACCCCGTCCGCCACGGACACCGCCACGGGGATCCGGTCCCCGGCCCGCTGCGACACCTCTTCGCGGACCAGCGTGCCCAGGTCGACCGCCGCCCGCCCGGGCCGCTCCCCCGCGTCCAGCCGGGCCAGCAGCAGCAGGTCGGTGGCCAGCCCCTGCAGCCGTACGGTGTCGGCGACCGCGCCGGGCACGTCCAGCAGTTCCGGATGGGCTTCCCCCACCTCGAGCTGTGTGCGCAGCGAGGCGATCGGGCTGCGCAGCTCGTGCGAGGCGTCCGCGACGAAGCGCCGCTGCCGCTCCACCGAGGCCTCCAGCACCGTCAGGGTCTCGTTGGTCGTCCGGGCCAGCCGGGCGATCTCGTCACGCGAGTCCGGCTCGGGCACCCGGCGGCGCAGGTCCTCCGACGCGGTGATCGCGGACAGTTCCCGGCGGATGCCCTCCACGGGCCGCAGGGCCCTGCGGGTCACCAGCCACGTCACCCCGGCCACGACGGCCAGCAGGACCGGCAGGCCGGTCAGCATGGCGCCGCGCACCGTGCCCACGGCTTCCTGCTCGGTCGCGAGCGGGGCACCCGCGTGGACGGTCAGGGTGACGCCGTCCGACGTGGTCCCCTCGACCCGGGCGAAGCGGTAGTCGGCCGTCCCGCCGTCGATCGTGGCCGTGCCGTTCGTGAAGTCCGGGTCGGCCGAGGAGACCTTGCCGCGCGCCGGATCGTCGCTCCGGTCGTCGTCATCGTCGTCGTCATCGTCACCGGGGCTCTCGGCCGGCGCCGACGGCACGGGGGTGACCCGCGGTGTGGCGGTCCCCGAGATCGCCTCCAGGTCCTTCGAGGCGGCCACCACCCGGCGGTCCTCGTCGGTCACCTGGACCGGGTGGAGGTCCTCGTCGCCCAGTTCCAGGTCCGCGTACGGCACGTCCAGGGCGAGCTGGCCGGCCACCTCGCGCGCCGCCACCTCCGCCTCCAGCCCCGCCTGGTCGGTCAGGTTGCCCCGCAGGACCATGAGGACGGCGAGCCCCGCCCCGATGAGGGCGACGGCGACCACCAGGGTCGCGCCGATCGCGGCCCTGGCCCGCACGGATCTCACAGCGCCTCCAGCCGGTAGCCGGCGCCGCGCACCGTACGGATGGACGCGGCACCGAGCTTGCGCCGCAGGGTGCTGACGTAGACCTCGACGATGTTGGGGTCGCCGTCGTACGCGAAGTCCCAGACGTGTTCCAGGATCTCGGCCTTGCTCACCACCTCGCCGGCGCGCAGGGCCAGCTGTTCCAGTACGGCGAACTCCTTCGCGGTCAGGGCGAACTCCTCCTCGCCCCGGTGCACCCGCCGGGCGGCCGTGTCCATCCGCAGACTGCCGACGGTGAGCACGGGCGAGCCCGACCCGGTGGTGCGGCGGCGGAGCAGGGCCCGGACGCGGGCGACGAGCACGACGTAGCTGAAGGGCTTGGTCAGGTAGTCGTCGGCCCCGGTGTCGAGCCCCTCGGCCTCGTCGTACTCCCCGTCCTTCGCCGTCAGCATCAGGATGGGGACGTCATGGCCCGCGGCGCGCAGAGCGGCGCACACGCGGTAGCCGTTCATCCCGGGCAGCATGATGTCGAGGACGACGAGGTCGTACCGCCCCTCCCCGGCCCGGTGCAGCCCTTCCAGGCCGTCGTGCACGACATCGACGGCGAAGCCCTCGGCGGTGAGTCCCCTTGCCAGGGACACCGCGAGGCGCTTCTCGTCCTCCACGATCAGCAGACGCATGCGCACAGCCTCGCAAACCGAACCTGAAGACGTCTTCAGCCGCCTTCAGGCTGGGTTCAGCATCGCCTCGGCATGGTGGTTCCCGTCGCACCGCACAACCACTCGGAGGAACCCCATGAAGCGCAACATCGCCATCGCAGCCGTCACCGCGGCCGTCCTCGTCGGCGGGGGCGCCGCGGCCACGGTCGCCTTCGCGGACGACGACAGCACCAGCCGCACGACGGGCACGACCGGCACGGAGACGGAGACGGCCGGCGGCGGCCGGGACGACGACGGCAAGGAGTCCGTCCGGGGCGCCGGCGGCACGATCTCCCTCGACCGGGCCGTCGCCGCCGCGCTGAAGACGGTGCCCGGCACGGTCACCGAGGCCGAGCTGGACGACGACGATGACGACCGGGCGGTCTGGGAGCTGAACGTGTACGGCTCCGACCGGACCTGGCACGACGTGAAGGTGGACGCGCGCACGGCGAAGGTCGTGTCCGACCGCGACGACGACAACGACGACCGCGACCGGAACGCACCCCGGTCCGCCGCCGTCACGATGGACGCGGCGGCCCGTGCGGCCCTGCAGAGCGTGCCGGGCGGCGTGACGTCCATCGACCTGGACGACGACCGGGGCGACGACGATGACGACCGCCGGGGCGGAGTCCTGCGCTGGGACGTCGAGGTGGCCGGCAAGGACGGCGCGCGGCACGAGCTGCACGTCGACGCGAAGAACGGCGAGGTGTCGGTGGACGACGACCGGAGCGGGGACCGGGACGACGACGAGGGCGACCGCGACGACCGGGGCGACGACGACCACGACGACAACTGATCCGCCGGTCCCCCGGGCGGCCCGCACGCCGCCCGGGGGACCGTCAGCCTTCGTTCACGTCCGGGAGCCCGGCGAGGCCCGCGACCAGCTCGTCCGCCGCACGGTACGGGTCGAGTTCGCCCGCGAGGACGCGCTCCGCCAGGGCGTCCAGCCGACGGTCGCCGTGCAGGTCGCCGATGCGTTCCCGCAGCGCGGTGACGGCGATCGTCTCGACCTCCGTCGCCGCCCGCCGGGCACGCCGCTCGGCGAGGACGCCGTGCTCCTCCATCCACGCCCGGTGCTTCTCCAGGGCCTCCACGACCTCGTCGATGCCCTCGCCCCGGGCGGCGACCGTCTTCACGATCGGCGGACGCCAGTCGCCGGGCCCCCGGGACTCCCCGAGGCCCAGCATGTGGTTGAGCTCGCGGGCGGTGGCGTCCGCCCCGTCCCGGTCGGCCTTGTTGACGACGTACACATCGCCGATCTCCAGGATCCCGGCCTTGGCCGCCTGGATGCCGTCGCCCATGCCGGGAGCCAGCAGCACGACGGAGGTGTCGGCCTGGGAGGCGATCTCCACCTCCGACTGGCCGACGCCCACCGTCTCCACGAGGATCACGTCGAAGCCCGCCGCGTCCAGCACCCTGATCGCCTGCGGGGCCGACCAGGCGAGACCGCCCAGATGGCCGCGGGTGGCCATCGACCGGATGTAGACCCCGGGGTCGGAGGCGTGCTCCGACATCCGGATCCGGTCGCCGAGGAGCGCGCCCCCGGAGAACGGCGAGGACGGGTCGACGGCCAGGACCGCGACCCGCCTGCCGGCCTTCCGGTAGGCGGAGACCAGCGCCGAGGTCGAGGTGGACTTGCCGACGCCCGGCGATCCGGTGAGCCCGACGACGTACGCGTGGCCCGCGAGCGGTGCCAGGGCCGCCATCACCTCCCGCAGCCGGGGCGAGGCACCCTCCACCAGGGAGATGAGCCGGGCCACCGCACGTGGCCCGCCCTGGCGTGCCTGCTCGACCAGGGTGGGGACGTCCACCTTCACACTCGGTCTCCTCGCTCGCTCGTACGGGGGACTACTTGCCCGGAACCCGGATGATCAACGCATCGCCCTGGCCGCCGCCGCCGCACAGCGCCGCCGCCCCGGTGCCGCCGCCGCGCCGCTTCAGCTCCAGCGCCAGGTGCAGCACCACACGTGCGCCGGACATGCCGATCGGGTGGCCGAGCGCGATGGCGCCGCCGTTCACGTTGACCTTGTCCGAGGTGACGCCGAGGTCCTTCATCGACTGGACCGCGACGGCCGCGAAGGCCTCGTTGATCTCGATGAGGTCGAGGTCCTCGACTCCGATGCCCTCCTTCTTCAGGGCGTGGCGGATGGCGTTGGACGGCTGCGACTGGAGCGAGTTGTCCGGGCCGGCCACGTTGCCGTGGGCGCCGATCTCGGCGATCCAGTCCAGGCCGAGCTCCTCGGCCTTGGCCTTGCTCATGACGACGACCGCGGCGGCACCGTCGGAGATCTGGGAGGAGGTCCCGGCGGTGATCGTGCCGTCCTTGGCGAACGCGGGACGCAGCTTGCCGAGCGACTCGGAGGTCGTCTCCGGGCGGATGCCCTCGTCCTTGGAGAAGAGGACCGGGTCGCCCTTGCGCTGCGGGATCTCGACCGGGGTGATCTCGGCCTCGAAGACACCGTTCTTCTGGGCGGCGGCGGCACGCTGGTGGGACAGGGCGCCGATCTCGTCCTGGGCGGCGCGGTCCAGTCCGAGGCGGGTGTTGTGCTTCTCGGTGGACTCGCCCATCGGAATGTTCTCGTAGGCGTCCGTCAGGCCGTCGTACGCCATCGAGTCGAGCATCTCGATCGCACCGTACTTGTAGCCCTCTCGGGACTTCGGCAGCAGATGCGGGGCGTTGGTCATCGACTCCTGGCCACCGGCCACCACGACGTCGAACTCACCGGCGCGGATCAGCTGGTCGGCGAGCGCGATCGCGTCGAGCCCGGACAGGCACACCTTGTTGACGGTGAGCGCGGGAACGTTCATCGGGATCCCGGCCTTGACCGCTGCCTGACGTGCGGGGATCTGCCCTGCCCCGGCCTGCAGCACCTGGCCCATGATCACGTATTCGACCTGGTCGCCGCCGATCCCGGCCCGTTCCAGCGCGGCCTTGATGGCGACGCCTCCGAGGTCGGCTCCGGAGAAGGTCTTCAGCGAGCCGAGGAGGCGGCCCATGGGCGTCCGCGCGCCCGCGACGATCACTGAGGTGGTACCGGTCGTTCCTGACATGAGGCGCAGCCCCTTGGATTGGTTGTGAACGAGGGTTTACCTGAATGTACTGAGCGGTACCGCGCCCGTCATCCGGCAGCGGGTGTGATCGCGCGCACGTTGCGTAACCATCCCGGGGGCGCTGCACTGGTTCCATGCTGACGCGAATCGACCACATCGGAATCGCCTGTTTCGACCTCGACAAGACGGTGGAGTTCTACCGCGCGACCTACGGGTTCGAGGTGCACCACTCCGAGATCAACGAGGAGCAGGGTGTCCGGGAGGCCATGCTCAAGATCAACGACGCCTCGGACGGAGGCGCTTCGTACCTCCAGCTGCTGGAGCCGACCCGTGAGGACTCGGCCGTGGGCAAGTGGCTGGCGAAGAACGGTGAGGGTGTCCACCACATCGCGTTCGGGACCGCAAACGTCGACGAGGACGCCGCGGACATCCGCGGGAAGGGCGTCCGGGTGCTGTACGACGAGCCCAGGACCGGGTCCATGGGGTCCCGGATCACCTTCCTGCACCCCAAGGACTGCCACGGTGTGCTGACGGAACTGGTCACGTCCGCGACGGAGCACTGACCCGACCGATACCGGCCCGGTAGAGTGGGCGGTTCCGGGCCGGGGCCGGGCCGGGGGCGCGCCGCGTCCCCGCCGTTGATCTGTCACCATTCCCCGGGGGACCGTTCGCCGGCGAGCGGTACCCGTTTGGAGAATTGCGACCAGGGTTGGGGTCTCCCCTGCTCGAACGTAGTTGAGAGCTCGGGGAAGGATGGGACCGCGCAGTGCGGGGCTACGAAAGCCAGCAGAGCCACCGAGCCGAAGACGACCATCTCTCGCGGTTCGAAGCCGAGATGGACCGGCTGAAGACCGGCCGGGAGAAGGCCGTCCAGCACGCCGAGGACCTCGGCTACCAGGTCGAGGTCTTGCGCGCCAAGCTGCACGAGGCCCGGCGTAATCTCGCGACCCGTCCCGCACACGACAGCGCGGACATCGGCTACCAGGCCGAACAGATGCTCCGCAACGCCCAGATCCAGGCCGACCAGCTCCGTACGGACGCCGAGCGCGAGCTCCGCGAGGCCAGGGCGCAGACCCAGCGGATCCTCCAGGAGCACGCGGAGCACCAGGCCCGTCTGCAGGCCGAGTTGCACACCGAGGCCGTGCAGCGCCGCCAGCGTCTCGACCAGGAGCTGGCGGAGCGCCGCCAGACCGTCGAGTCGCACGTCAACGAGAACGTCGCCTGGGCCGAGCAGTTGCGGGCCCGGACCGAGTCGCAGGCCCGCCGGCTCCTGGACGAGTCGCGCGCCGAGGCCGAGCAGTCGCTGGCCGCCGCCCGCGCCGAGGCGGCCAGGCTCGCCGACGAGACCCGCCGACGCGTCAACTCCGAGGCGGAAGCGGCCCGTTCCGAGGCCGAGAGCACGTTGCTGCGGGCCCGCAGGGACGCCGAGCGGCTGCTCGACGCCGCCTCCACCCAGGCCCACGAGGCCACCAGCCACGCGGAGCGGCTGCGCTCCACGGCCACGGCCGAGACCGAGCAGACCCGGCAGCAGACCACGGAGCTCAACCGCACGGCCGAGCAGCGCGTGCAGGAGGCCGAGACACGGCTGCGCGAGGCCCGGCTGGAGGCCGAGAAGGTCCTCTCCGAGGCCAAGGAGGCCGCGGTCAAGCGGCTGGCCGGCGCCGAGTCGCAGAACGAGCAGCGCACCCGTACGGCGAAGTCCGAGATCGCCCGGCTGGTCGGCGAGGCCACGAAGCAGGCCGAGACGCTCAAGGAAGAGGCCGAGCAGGCGCTCTCCGACGCCCGGGCGAAGGCCGAGCGGCTGGTCGCCGAGGCCGCCGAGAACGCCCGCACCCTGGCCGCCGAGGAGGCCGCCGCCCAGCTCGCCAAGGCCGCCCGTGGCGCCGAGGAGGTGCTGACCAAGGCCTCCGAGGACGCCAGGTCGACCACCAGGGCCGCCGGCGAGGAGGCCGACCGGATCCGCCGCGAGGCCGAGGCCGAGGCGGACCGGCTGCGCGGCGAGGCCGCCGAGCAGGCCGACCAGCTCAAGGGCGCGGCCAAGGACGACACCAAGGAGTACCGGGCCAAGACCGTCGAACTGCAGGAGGAGGCCCGCCGGCTGCGCGGCGAGGCCGAGCAGCTGCGTTCCGAGGCCGTCGCCGAGGGTGAGCGCATCCGCGGCGAGGCCCGCCGCGAGGCCGTCCAGCAGCTGGAGGAGGGTGCCCGCACCGCCGAGGAGCTGCTGACCAAGGCTAAGGCGGACGCCGAGGAGCTGCGGACCTCCGCGGGCACGGAGAGCGAGCGCGTCAGGGCCGAGGCGGCCGAGCGCGCCGGCGCGCTGCGCAAGCAGGCCGAGGAGGCGCTGGAGCGCAGCCGCGGCGAGGCCGAGAAGCTGCGCGCGGAGGCCGAGGAGCAGGCCGCCGCGCTGACGGCGGCGGCCGAGCAGGCGGCCGAGGGTCTGCGCGAGGAGACCGAGCGGGCCGTGGAGGCCCGCAGGGCCGAGGCCGCCGACGAGCTGACCCGGCTGCGCACCGAGGCGGAGACCCGGGTCGAGGCCGCCGAGACGGTGCTCGGCGAGGCCCGTACGGAGGCGGAGCGGATCCGCCGCGAGACGGGCGAGGAGTCCGAGCGGCTGCGCACCGAGGCCGCCGAGCGCCTGCGCACGCTCCAGGAACAGGCCACGACGGAGGCCGAGAGGCTGCGTACCGAGGCCGCCGCCGACGCCGCCCGGTCGCGCGCCGAGGGTGAGTCCGTGGCGGTACGGCTGCGCACCGAGGCGGCCACGGAGGCGGAGCGGCTCAGGACCGAGGCGAAGGAGGGCGCCGACCGGGTGCGCTCCGAGGCCGCCGCCGCCGCCGAGCGGGTCGGCACGGAGGCCGCGGAGGCCCTCGCCGCCGCCCAGGAGGAGGCGAACCGGCGCCGCCGCGAGGCCGAGGAGACGCTCGGCGCCGCGCGTGCCGAGGCGGAGCAGGAGCGCGAGCGCGCCCGCGAGCAGAGTGAGGAGCTCCTCGCCTCCGCCCGCAAACGGGTCGAGGAGGCACAGGCGGAGGCCCAGCGCCTGGTCGAGGAGGCGGACAGCCGGGCGGCCGAGATGGTCTCCGCGGCCGAGCAGACCGCCCAGCAGGTGCGGGAGTCCGTCGCCGGACTCCAGGAGCAGGCCGAGGAGGAGATCAGCGGGCTCCGGTCGGCCGCCGAGCACTCCGCGGAGCGGACGAGGACGGAGGCGCAGGAGGAGGCGGACCGGGTCCGTTCCGACGCCTACGCCGAGCGCGAGCGGTCCGCCGAGGACGCCAACCGGATCCGTCAGGTCGCGCACGAGGAGTCGGAGGCCGCGAAGGCCCTGGCCGAGCGGACCGTGTCCGAGGCGATCGCCGAGTCGGAGAAGCTCCGCTCGGACACCTCGGAGTACAGCCAGCGCGTCCGTACGGAGGCGTCCGACGCCCTCGCTTCGGCGGAGCACGACGCGGCGCGTGCCCGGGGCGAGGCCCGCGAGGACGCCAACCGGATCCGTTCCGAGGCCGCGGCCCAGGCCGACCGGCTCGTCGGCGAGGCCACGAGCGAGGGCGAGCGGATCCGTTCCGAGGCCACCGAACAGTCGGAGCGGTTCGTCGGCGAGGCGACCGACGAGGCGGAGCGGCTGCGCGCGGAGGCCGCGCGGACGGTCGCTTCGGCGCAGGAGCACGCGGCCCGCACCCGCGAGGAGTCGGAGCGGCTGCGCGCCGACGCGGAGTCCGCGGCCGAGCAGATGCGTGCGGAGGCCCGCCAGGAGGCGGACCGGATGCTGGACGAGGCGCGGGAGGCCGCGGCGAAGCGCCGTGCCGACGCGGCCGAGCAGGCCGACCAGCTCGTCGACAAGGCGCGGGAGGAGGCGCTGCGCGCCGCCACCGAGGCCGAGGAGCAGGCCGACAGGATGGTCGGCGCCGCGCGCAACGAGGCCGTACGGATCACCTCGGACGCGACGGTGGAGGGCAACTCCCTGGTGGAGCGGGCCCGTACGGACGCGGACGAGCTGCTCGTCGGCGCCCGCCGGGACGCCACCGCGACGCGGGAGCGGGCGGAGGAGCTCAGGTTGCGGCTGGAGAGCGAGATCGAGGAGCTGCACCAGCGGGCCCGCCGCGAGACGTCCGAGCAGATGAAGACGGCGGGCGAGCGCGTCGACAAGCTGATGAAGGCGGCGACGGAGCAGGCCGCGGAGGCCGAGGCGAAGGCCAAGGAACTGGTGGCGGACGCGAATTCGGAGGCGAGCAAGGTGCGTATCGCCGCCGTTCGTCGCGCCGAGTCGCTCCTCAAGGAGGCCGAGACCAAGAAGGCCGAGCTGACGCGCATCGCCGAGAAGCTGCGCGCCGACGCCGAGGCCGAGGCGAAGCAGATCGTCGACGAGGGCCGGCGCGAGCTGGATCTGCTGGTCCGTCGGCGGGAGGACATCAACACCGAGATCTCACGCGTCCAGGACGTGCTGGAGGCGTTGGAGTCGTTCGAGGCTCCCGCGGGTGGCAAGGCGGCCAACGGCGGCACGGGGGGCGTCAAGGCCGGCGCGTCGGCGGGTACCCGATCGGGTGGCAAGGCGACGGATGGATAACGAATCCGCCCCTGCCGCCCGCGTCGGCGTGAACGTTCCACCCTTCGAGTGGCAAGCGCTCCGGGGGCCGGCCACTCAAATGGGGGGTCATTCTCCATACCAAAGCGGCATCTTCACATGGACACGCCGCCCAGGCCCCTAGGATTCCCTCTAACACCTCACCGGTCTCATTCGACAGGAACCCCATGAGCGACCCTTCCTCCCCCTTCGGCTTCGAGCTCGTGCGACGTGGATACGACCGCGGTCAGGTGGACGACCGCATCAACAAAATCGTCGCCGACCGTGACAGTGCCCTCGCCCGTATCACTTCTCTGGAGAAGCGGATCGAGGAGCTCCACCTCGAGACGCAGAATGCCCAGGCCCAGGTCAACGAGGCCGAGCCGTCGTACGCCGGGCTCGGTGCCCGTGTCGAGAAGATCCTCCGCCTCGCCGAGGAGGAGGCGAAGGACCTGCGTGAGGAGGCCCGTCGCGCGGCCGAGCAGCACCGCGAGCTGGCCGAGTCGGCCGCCCAGCAGGTGCGCAACGACGCGGAGTCCTTCGCTTCCGAGCGCAAGGCGAAGGCCGAGGACGAGGGCGTTCGCATCGTCGAGAAGGCCAAGGGCGAGGCCGGCACGCTGCGCACCGAGGCCCAGAAGGACGCCCAGCAGAAGCGTGAGGAGGCGGACGCCCTCTTCGAGGAGACCCGCGCCAAGGCCGCCCAGGCCGCCGCGGACTTCGAGACGAACCTCGCCAAGCGCCGTGAGCAGTCGGAGCGCGACCTCGCGTCCCGTCAGGCGAAGGCCGAGAAGCGTCTCGCCGAGATCGAGCACCGTGCCGAGCAGCTCCGCCTGGAGGCGGAGAAGCTCCGTACGGACGCCGAGCGCCGTGCCCGTCAGACGGTGGAGACCGCGCAGCGCCAGGCCGAGGACATCGTGGCCGACGCGAACGCCAAGGCCGACCGGATCCGCAGCGAGTCGGAGCGCGAGCTGGCGGCGCTCACCAACCGCCGCGACTCGATCAACGCCCAGCTGACCAACGTCCGCGAGATGCTGGCGACGCTGACGGGTGCCGCGGTGGCCGCCGCCGGCTCCCCGGTGGACGACGAGCCCGCCACCCGTGGGGTCCCGGCTCAGCAGACCCGCTGACCCGGCCCTGCATCAGCTGTACTCTTTGCGCGCCCGGTTCCGCCCTTGTGGTGGCGCCGGGCGCGCGGCCGTTCTAGCGTGAACGCATGATCGAGCTCGACGGCCTCACCAAACGCTTCGGCAACAAGGTTGCCGTCGACCATCTGTCATGCCGGATCAGGCCGGGGATGGTGACGGGCTTTCTGGGCCCGAACGGGGCGGGCAAGTCCACCACCATGCGGATGATGCTCGACCTCGACAACCCGACCAGCGGTTCGGTGCGCATCGACGGCAGGCCCTACCGCGAGCTGCAGGAGCCGCTCAAGCACATCGGGGCGCTGCTGGACGCGAAGTCGATGCACGGCGGGCGCAGCGCGTACAACAACCTCCTCTGCCTCGCGCAGAGCAACCGCATTCCGGCGAGCCGGGTCTCCCATGTGCTCGACACGGTCGGGCTCAGCGCGGTCGCCGGGAAGAAGTCCAAGGGGTTCTCCCTCGGAATGGGCCAGCGGCTGGGCATCGCGGCGGCGCTGCTCGGTGATCCCGAGATCCTGATGTTCGACGAGCCCGTCAACGGTCTGGACCCCGAGGGAATCCACTGGATCCGGAATCTGATGAAACAGCTGGCCTCCGAGGGCCGGACGATCTTCGTCTCCTCGCACCTGATGAGCGAAATGGCCCTGACGGCCGATCATTTGATCGTGATCGGTCAGGGGAAACTGCTCGCCGACACCTCCATGGCCGATTTCATCCAGGAGAACTCCCGCAGTTATGTGCGTATGCGATCGCCGGAGCAGGAGCGGCTGCGCGACGCCCTGCATTCCGCGGGAATCGTCGCGGTCGAGGCGGGCAACGGCACGCTGGAGATCGACGCGGCCACCACGGAGCAGCTCGGTGAGTTCGCCGCCGGACACGGCATCGTGCTGCACGAGCTCAGCTCGCAGCGGGCCTCGCTGGAGGAGGCCTTCATGCAGATGACGGCGGGTTCCGTGGAGTACCACGCGCACTCCGACAGCGACGGGGCGCAGCCGCCGCCGGTGGGACCGCACTGGGGCGACGGGTGGGACCGGCAGACCTCCGGCACGACGCCGGGCGACGACACGAAGGGGGCGTGACGACGATGGCATCGGTACCCGCGGTCCTGAATTCCGAATGGACCAAGATCCGTACGGTCTCGTCCACGACGTGGACCCTGATCTCGGCCTTCGTGGTCACCGTCGCGATGGGCGCGGCGCTCAGCGCCCTGCTGAACGCGCAGTTCGACGACCTCTCCGACGCGGAGCGCGCCACCTTCGACCCCACGTTCGTGGGCTTCTCCGGAATGATCCTGGGCCAGCTGGCCATGGTCGTCTTCGGCGTCCTGGTGGTGGGGACGGAGTACAGCTCCGGCATGATCCGCACCTCGCTCGCCGCGGTGCCGCAGCGCGGTTCGTTCCTCTTCAGCAAGATCGCGGTGGCGGGCGGCCTGGCCCTGCTGGTCGGCCTGGCCACCAGCTTCGTGACGTTCTTCCTCAGTCAGGCCCTGCTGGGCGACCACCGTACGGACATCGGCGCGGACAACGTGCTGCGCGCGGTCTTCGGCGGTGGTATCTACATGGGCCTGATCGCGATCTTCTCCATGGGTGTGGCCACGATGCTGCGCAGCTCCATGCTGTCGCTCGGCATCCTGATGCCGTTCTTCTTCCTGGTCTCGCAGATCCTCTCGGCGGTCCCGGGTGCCAAGAACGTCGCCCGCTACTTCCCCGACCAGGCCGGGTCGAAGATCATGCAGGTGGTCCCGGACGCCATGAACAGCGATCCGGCACCGTACGGGCCGTGGGCCGGTCTCGGGATCATGGCCCTGTGGGTGGTGGCGGCGCTGGTGGGCGGTTATCTCGTCCTGAGGAAGCGCGACGCCTGACCCGGCGCGGTCCTTCGGGCGCGCGGCGGCACCGGCGCTCCGCGCAACGGCTTGGCCGGAACCGGCACGGGCTGGTTATCCTCCTAACTCTTACGGGGGCGTTCGGCCGGGTGGCCTGGGCCCCGACGACAGATAAGTCGATGGGGCTCTGGAGAATGATCGAGGCAGTCGGCCTGACGAAGCGCTATGGCGCGAAGACGGCCGTGTACAACCTTTCCTTCCAGGTTCGGCCGGGGACCGTGACGGGGTTCCTCGGCCCCAACGGGTCGGGCAAGTCGACCACCATGCGCATGATGCTCGGCCTGGACCGGCCGACCGCGGGGCACGTGACGATCGGCGGACACGCCTTCCGCAGTCTTCCCAACGCGCCGCGCCAGGTGGGCGCTCTGCTGGACGCGAAGGCGGTGCACGGCGGGCGCAGTGCCCGTAACCACCTGCTGTGTCTGGCCCAGCTGGCCGGCCTCCCGGCGGCCCGGGTGGACGAGGTGCTCGGCGTCGTCGGGCTCCAGGACGTCGCGAAGAAGCGTTCCAACGGCTTCTCGCTCGGCATGGGGCAGCGGCTCGGCATCGCGGCGGCGCTGCTCGGTGACCCGCAGGTGCTGCTCTTCGACGAGCCGGTCAACGGGCTCGACCCCGAGGGCATCCTCTGGGTCCGCAATCTGATGAAGCAGCTGGCGTCCGAGGGCCGCACGGTCTTCGTCTCCAGTCACCTGATGAGCGAGATGGCACTGACCGCCGATCACCTGATCGTGATCGGGCGCGGGCAGCTGCTGTCCGACATGAGCATCAAGGACTTCATCTCCGCGAACTCCGCGGACTTCGCCCGGGTGCGGATCCCGGCGGACCGGCCGGAGCAGCGGGAGAAGTTGACGTCCTCGCTGACGGAGGCCGGTGGCGGGGTCATGCCGGAGCCGGACGGGGCCCTGCGCGTCACCGGGCTGCCGCTGCACCGGATCAGCGATCTGGCCCATGCCTCGGACGTCCGGCTGTGGGAGCTCTCGCCGCACCAGGCGTCGCTGGAGGAGGCGTACATGCGGATGACGCAGGGCGCCGTGGACTACCGCTCGACCGCGGACGCCAAGGCGCAGCTCCAGCTCCCGCCGCCCGGCTACGGCCCCCAGCCGGGCTACGGGACCCCGGCGCACCAGCCACCGCCCGAGGTGCCGCAGCAGGGCTGGTACGCCCCTCCGCCGCCCGGACAGAACCCGTACGCCGCCCCGCCCGCACCGGTGGCTCCCGTAGCCCCTGCCCCCGCCCCTGCCGTACCGGTGGCCCCCGTGGCCGCCCCCGCGGACCCGACCGTGCGCGAGACCAGCGAGGACCCCCGATGACGACGCCGGCAACTCCGCCGCCTCTCCCGCAGGCCCCCCAGACCTACCGGCAGCCTCCGCAGGGCTGGGAGGGCGGCGGTCTGTACTCCTCGCCGATCCCGGTGCGCAGCCCCGGCCTCGGCGACGCGATCGCCTCCGAGTGGACGAAGATCCGGTCCGTGCGCTCCACGATGTGGACGCTCGGCGTGATGATCGTGCTGCTGCTCGCCGTCGGCCTGCTCGCCGCGTTCGCGGTGAGTTCGTCGGACGCCGAGCTGGACGGCACCCCGGTGCTCAGCCTCGGCTTCTTCGGTGTGCTGCTCGGCTCGATCTGTGTGATCACCCTCGGCGTGCTGACCATCGCGTCCGAGTACGGCACCGGGATGATCCGTACGACGCTGACGGCCTGCCCGAGCAGGGCGCGGATACTGGTCGCGAAGTCGGTCGTCTTCTTCCTGCTGTCCTTCACGATCACCACGGTGACGACGGGGATCGTCGGTGTCCTGCAGACGGCCATGCTGGACGGCGGCACCCCCACCGCCGACGACTGGCTGCGCTCCACGGTGGGTGTGGGGCTGTACGTCGCGATGCTCGGGTTGCTCTCGCTCGCGCTCGGGGCGCTCATCCGGCACTCGGCGGGCGCGATCACGATCATGATCGCGGTGGTGCTGCTGCCGCTCGTGCTGGCGATGTTCATGTTCTCGTCGTCGCTGTCGGGCCTCCAGCAGGCACTCTTCGAGTACTCGATCCCGAACCAGCTCGGCGCACTGTACGACGCGTCGATGACCACGTCGGGGCCGTCCGGCTGGGAGCCTCTGTGGGTCATCCTCGGGGTGACCGCGGTGGCGATGGCGGGTGCCTTCGTCTCGCTGGACCGGCGCGACGTCTGACTCAGTAGCGCGGTGCGTTTTTGGACCGCTGCACCCGCGTGGTGCGGCGGTCCTTCGCGTTCCAGCAGGCCTTGTGCCAGTGTCTGCGGTCGTCGATCCCGCGAAACTCCGGCCAGGCGACCAGGTGCGGGACGCCGGACGGGATCTCCTGGTCGCAGCCGGGGCAGCGGTAGCGCTTGCCCGCCGCGCTCGCGCCGCTCACCGGGCGCACCGACCACTCCTCGCCCTGCCAGCTCTCCGTGTCACCGGCCCCGCCGTAGCGCTCCGCGGCCTCTCGTGCGTTGCCGGCAGGGCTCTCGCCGCCTCGGGGGCGGTTGCGGCGCGGGGACACGTGACACCTCACGGGGCGGGGCGGGCAGAATCCGTCCAGCGTAGAGCCATCGGCCACGGGCCGGTGTCGCGCTGTGACGGCTGGGCACCCGAGGGACGGGTGGGTTACCGGAAAATCGCAACAACTTCGCCGGGGACCGTGCCCTTGGCACGTGTCACACGTTGTTGCCGGTAGGGGAGAGCCGCGTCGGCCGCAAGGAGGCAATAGGCGATGCGCGTAGGAACGTTCGTACTGGCAGCGCAGTTTCCCGGCCAGGGGCAGGGTGAGGCCCTGCACCGGGCCGTCCGGTCCGCCGAGGTCGCGGAGCGGTCCGGGCTCGATTCGGTCTGGCTGGCAGAACATCATTTCGTGCCGTACGGGGTGTGCCCGTCGGCCGTGACACTGGCCGCGCTGCTGCTCGGCCGCACGAGCAGGATCCGGGTGGGCACCGCGGTGAGCGTGCTGCCCACCCAGCATCCGGTGGCGCTCGGCGAGCAGGCGGCGCTGCTGCACCTCACCAGCGGAGGCCGTTTCTCGCTGGGCGTGGGGCGCGGTGGTCCGTGGGTGGACCTGGAGGTGTTCGGAGGAGGCCTCGCGGCGTACGAGAACGGCTTCCCCGAGTCGCTGGAGCTGCTGCTCGACTGGCTGCGCAAGCCCCGGGTGGCGGGCCGCGGGGAGCGTTACGCCTTCCGCGAGGTGGCGGTGGTTCCCCGGGCCGACGAGCTGCTCGGCGACGGCCCGGCGGGGCCCGAGGTGATCGTCGCGTGCACCTCGGCGAAAAGCGTGGAACTCGCCGCTGAAAAGGGTTTGCCGATGCTTCTCGGAATGCACTGCGGCGACGAGGAGAAGGCCGACATGGTCGCTCTGTGGCGTTCGGCCGCCCGGGAGGCGGGCCTGCCGGCGGAAGTCGTGGAACGAAACGAACATGTGTCCGCGGGAGTGGCCCAGATCTCGGACCGTCCGGCTGACGCCGTGGAGACGCTCGTGAAGGCGATGCCGGGCTGGCTGCGGCAGGGGCTCGGCGCCCATGTGACGGTCGACGGCCGGCACCGGGTGATGCGCGACCCGGTCGCGTACACGGAGTACCTCTGCGGTCTGCATCCGGTGGGTCCGCCCGGCCTCGCGGCCGACCGGCTCGCGGCCACGGCGGAACGCACGGGCATCACCCGCTTCGCCCTTCTGGTGGAGGGGTCGGGTGATCTCGCGGCGACGGAGGAGAACGTGCAGCGGCTGGGCACGGATGTGCTGCCGTTGCTGAGGTGACCTGTTCACGCACGATGTCCCGGTGGTGCGGTGGTGCGGGAGCTGCCGCCCCGGAGCCAGTTGCACCTCCCGCGGCCCGAAGCGGCAGCAGAAGCGCTCAGCAGTCCCGTAGTTCGGGCGACTGGTTGAGCAACTGGCCCCTCACCGAGGTGAATCGGGCCAGTCGCTCGTCGACCGAGGCGTCCAGTGGGAACACCGCGACGCGGTGGCAGTTCTGGAATGCGAGACGCACCCCGAAGTGACGCTGCAGCGCGCCGCGTATCGCATCACTCGCGAGCGCACGCAGCAGCTGACCACGTGCCTGCTCGTCCGGCGGCGGCGTCTGGTTGTCGGCGAACTCTCCGCCGTCGACCTTCAGCTGAGCCACCAGCGAGCTGATCATCTCCCATGCGAAGGGCAGGGAGGTCCGGACGCAGTCGACGAAGTCGGCTTCGTCGACCTCGCCTCGCTCGGCCTGT
Organism: Streptomyces sp. NPDC058637; assembly: GCF_042717325.1. NCBI lineage: Bacteria > Bacillati > Actinomycetota > Actinomycetes > Kitasatosporales > Streptomycetaceae > Streptomyces > Streptomyces sp. NPDC058637. The sequence goes on from NZ_JBHXRD010000027.1 coordinate 20,633, forward strand.
TCCAACAGGGCCGGTGAGACGTCGAGCGACATGGGTTCTCCTCTCGCGACCCCGACAGGTGGCCGGGGCCTTACGGGCAGGGAAGGAGGACGGCGACGCTGTGTACACAGACGGCGACCTCCTGCTTCCACGTTAAGGGCGCAGTCCGGGCCGCACCAGGAGATTGGGAACACAACCGGCCAATAACGAACGGTCGCAAAGAGGGGCAAGCCAGAAAGGTGTCCGTCAAGGGGGGTCCGGGGTGCCGGGGCCGCGAATCGCGTGGAACGCGGGTCGTCGAGTAGCGTTGCCGACCATGCGTCTCGTCATCGCCCGTTGCTCCGTCGACTACGCGGGCCGGCTCACCGCCCACCTGCCCTCCGCCCCCCGTCTGATCCTGGTGAAGGCGGACGGCAGCGTCTCGGTCCACGCCGACGACCGGGCGTACAAACCTCTCAACTGGATGTCCCCGCCGTGCACCCTGAAGGAGGGTGCCGACGACAGCGAGGGTGTCTGGACGGTGGTGAACAAAGCGGGCGAGAAACTGATCATCACGATGGAGGAGATCCTCCACGACTCGTCCCATGAGCTGGGTGTCGATCCGGGGCTCATCAAGGACGGTGTGGAGGCGCACCTCCAGGAGCTGCTCGCCGACCGCATCGAGACGATCGGCGAGGGCTACACCCTGATCCGCCGCGAGTACCCCACCGCGATCGGACCGGTCGACATCCTGTGCCGGGACGCGGACGGGAAGACCGTGGCCGTGGAACTGAAGCGGCGGGGTGACATCGACGGGGTGGAGCAGCTGACCCGCTATCTGGAGCTGCTCAACCGGGATCCCCATCTGGCGCCGGTCAGGGGTGTGTTCGCGGCCCAGGAGATCAAGCCGCAGGCGCGGGTGCTGGCGACGGACCGCGGGATCGGGTGCCTGGTCCTGGACTACAACGCGATGCGGGGCATCGAGGACGACAAGCTGCGGCTGTTCTGACCCGGAGGGGTCGCGCGGGACTCCGCGGGGCGCCACGGACAGGGGAAACGCCTCGGCCGGCCCGGATACCCGGCCGGCCGGGGCGTTCTGTGCTTCAGGCCACCTGTGTGGTGTCGGAGGCCTCGGGGCCGGGCCCGGCGGTCGTCGCCGAGGCGGTAGCCGACTCGGCCGGGCCGCTCGCCGAGTTGGAGGTCTCGGGATCCGTCGTGGGCGTCGAAGGCGTGGGTTCCGAAGGTGTCGGCTCGGAGGGCGTGGGTTCCGACGGCGTCGGTTCGGAGGGCGTCGGGTCCGTGGGGGTCGGCTTCGTCGGCCTGCCCGTCGCCGACGGCTTCCCGGAGGTCGGCCGGTCGCTGGGGCTGCCGCTGGACGGTGAGCCCGACGTGGGGCTCGCTCCGGGGTCCGAGGTGCCCGGGGAGGGGCTCGCACTGCCGGACGGGGTGGCCCGGCCCGAGGTGCCCGGGGCCGGGGACCCGTCGGTCGTGCCCCCGCCGGTGGCCGGGTCGTCGCTCGGCTCGTCCGCGGTGAGGCCGTTCTCGCTGTCGTCCTCACTCGCCGACTGTTCCGTCGTGACGTTCCGGCCCTCCGGGTCCTCACTGCCCGAGGTCGCGCCCAGCGTCACGACGGTGCCGAGCACGGCGGCCAGCAGCGCGCCCGCGCCCACGGCGACCAGGTTGCGCCTGGCGCCCCGGAGCACGGCCGTACGGGCACCGAGGCGTCCGGCGCCCTTCGCGGCGGCAGGCGGTGCCTGACGGGAGATCAGGGTGGGCGGCTCCGCGACCTTCCGGGGGAACAGCGGCATGGCCGCCGGTACGCCCGCGGGCGGCAGAACCGAATCCTCGTGCCGGGCGGTCGGCGGCTCGTCGCCGGACGGGGGACGGCCGATGGCCGACGGTTCGCCGGAGCGGTCCGCGACGAGGGCGAGCGCCCTGCGGCCGGCGACGGCCCCCGCCTTGTCGGCGAGCGCGCCGCGCATGCCGACGGAGGTCTCCAGCTCGGCCCTGGCCCGGTCCAGATTTCCCGTGCACAGGGCGAGTACACCCAACTCGTGGTGGAAGTAGGCCTCTTCCCCAACCTCACCGGCGATCCTGGCGGCCTCCTGGCCGATCCTGAGAGCCTTCTCCCAGGCCCCCCACTGCATCCCCGCGGCGAAGGCGGGGGCGGCACTGCGGGCCAGCAGGACGGCCGCGCTGGTCTGACCCGCCTGGTCGCCCGGGACGAGGGGCGCCATCGAGGCGAGGACGGCGTCCGCCTCGGCGACCGCCCGCTCGGGGGTGACCGAGGGGTGACCCGACCACCAGGCGTAGTGCTGGGCGGCGGTGCGGGCACGCACGTCCGCGTCCGCGCCGTATCCGCTCGCCTCCAGCTGCGCCAGGACACCGGCGGCCAGCCGGTAGCGGGGGCCGGCCGGTGAGAGCAGGCCGCACAGGAACAGCTCGCCCAGCGCCGCGTCGGCGTGGGTGTCCCCCACGAGTGCCGGCAGGTGCGCCTGGTGCGGCAGCTCGCCGCCCAGCGCGACGGCGAAGTGCAGGGTGTCGCGGGCGGCCTCGCTCAGCCGGGAGGCGAGCAGCGCGGCGGGAGCCGCACCCTCGCCGAGGCTGGGCAGGGGCACGTCCGCGGGTTCGGGCCTGCCGAAGGGGGTGTCGGCCGCCTCGTCGTCGTAGCCGTCGAAGGCCTCCGGGTCGGTGCGCAGCCGGTCACGCTGGCGCAGCAGCGCGCCCGCCTGGACGAAGCGCAGCGGCAGCCCCTCGGACTCGAACCAGAGGTCGCCCGCCCAGTTCGCCTCCTCGTCCGTGAGGGTGCGCTCCACGACGCGTTCCAGCAGCTCGATCGAGGCGCTTCGGCCGAGACCGGCGAGGAAGACCTCTTCGAGGTTCGAGTCGGCGGTGGGCGCGGCAACGTCGGGGGTCGTACCGAACAGGAAGGCGCACTCGGGTGTCGCGTCGAGGAGTTCCTGGAGCGCGGCGCCGCCGAGCTCCAGGTCGTCCAGGACGACGACCGCGCCGATGCCGTGGACGAGTGCCGACAGCCCTTCGCGGTCGGGACGGTGCAGCGGTGACCGGTAGACGGCCTCGAAGAGCCCGTACAGCAGGTCCGTGGTGGTCCGCTTGTATCCGGAGAGCCGTACGACGCCGTCGGGCGCCAGGTCCGCGCAGTCGTCGCCGACGGCGTTCAGCAGGGCCGTGCGGCCGGAGCCCGCCGGGCCGGTGAGCCGCACGGAGCGGCCCCGGGCCAGCAGCCGTACCAGCCGCTCGCGCTCCTCCTGGCGCTCCAGGAGGGGCAGCCGCGGGCCGGGCGGCCCCGGAGGCACGGGGGGCGCCGTGGCGCGCTCGCGCTCGGTGCGCTCGGCCGCGGTGTGCCGTACCGGCGCGGCGGGCATCTCCCCGGGGCGGCAGGGCTCGATCTCGCTGCCGTCCACCGGATTCACGGTGAGCAGGAAGTCACCCGATACCAGCTGCACCGTGCGGGACTGGTGCGGTGCCTGGTGCCCGGATTCGGGTGTCAGGGGATCGCGGGACTGCCGTCTCCGCCCGGTGTCCTCACCGGTGCGGTCGTGCTCTTCCGGTCCCCGGTGGTTGGTCGGGTCCATCGTCAAAGTCCCCCAGACGTGTAGCGCACGGTTGCCCTCCCGGCCTCGCACGCCCCACTGTCGTTTCCGGTCCGGTGTCCGCCCGGTGGGTCCGTCGTTCGGCAGACGCCGAACCTTAAACCTTCGCACAGTATCTACGAACCGGCGGGGGGCCGCGCCGCCCCGGACGTCACGGTCTCGTGAGGATTGTGCGTGTACTGCCGGTCGGTCGTCCTTATACGCGCGGCAGCGAGTCTGCGGCGATTCCGCCCTCGATGGCCAGAATGCGGTGCAGCCGCGTGGCCACCAGCAGGCGCTGCATCTGCGGCGGCACACCGCGCAGCACGAGCCGCCGGCCGGCCCGGCCGGCTCTGCGGTGCGCGCCCATGATGACGCCGAGTCCCGTCGCGTCCCACGAATCCAGCTCGGTCAGGTTCAGCACGAGGTCACCTGCTCCGTCGTCGACGGCCGAATGCAGAACCGTACGGGCGTCCGCCGCGCTTCGGACGTCGAGGCGGCCCCCGACGACCAGCTCGGCGTGGTCGCCCCTGATGTGCATATGCGCTCCCCGGAAGTACCCCGTAGCAAGGTCGGTCGTCTGTCTGGATCTCTTCTGTCTCTGCCACCACTGACTGCGGCGGCGGCAGGGAAGTTGCCGTCTGTGAGCGAACCGATACCGAATTCACCCTCAGGGGTGATAGAGGTTCGCCGGAACCGCTGGTCCGGGGCGCCTGACGGCGTCGGACCTCCGGTTCCCGGGCGCCTGGCCGACGGCGGGCCGGGCGCCCGGGACACCGGGAACGATCAGTAGGTGTAGAAGCCCTGCCCGCTCTTGCGGCCGATGTCACCTGCGTCGACCATCCGGCGCATCAGCTCGGGAGCGGCGAACTTCTCGTCCTGCGACTCGGTGTAGATGTTGCCCGTGGCGTGCAGCAGGATGTCGACGCCGGTCAGGTCCGCCGTGGCGAGGGGACCCATGGCGTGGCCGAAGCCCAGCTTGCAGGCGGTGTCGATGTCCTCGGCCGAGGCGACGCCCGACTCGTAGAGCTTGGCCGCCTCGACGACGAGCGCCGAGATCAGCCGGGTGGTGACGAAGCCCGCGACGTCGCGGTTGACGACGATGCAGGTCTTGCCGACGGACTCGGCGAACTCCCGTGCGGTGGCGAGGGTTTCGTCGCTGGTCTTGTAGCCGCGCACCAGTTCGCAGAGCTGCATCATCGGGACGGGCGAGAAGAAGTGCACGCCGACGACGCGCTCCGGGCGCTCCGTCACGGCCGCGATCTTGGTGATCGGGATGGCGGAGGTGTTGGAGGCGAGGACGGTGTCCTCCCGTACGACCTTGTCGAGCGTCCGGAAGATCTCGTGCTTGACCTCGAGCTTCTCGAAGACGGCCTCCACCACGACGTCGGCGTCGGCCACGGCGTCGAGGTCGGCGGTCGTGGTGATGCGGGCGAGCGCGGCCTCGGCGTCGGACGCCTCCAGCTTGCCCTTGGCGACGAACCTGTCGTAGCTGGCCCTGATGCCGTCACGACCGCGGGTCAGGGCCTCGTCCGTGACGTCACGCAGCACGACGTCCCAGCCCGCCTGGGCGGAGACCTGCGCGATTCCGGACCCCATGAGTCCGGCGCCGATGACGGCGAGCTTCCTGGCCACGTTGGCACCCCTATGCAATCTCAACGGTTCTTCCACATGCTCTCCGGCGGAGATTAGCCGCCGTGAGGGGCCCAGGGGCCGTGAAGAGATGCGCGTCACGTCTCACATGACGGACATCACATCGCGGAGCCTCACGCGGTGGCGCACCGGGCGTAGTTGAGGGCCTTCCAGCCGGGGGAGGTCCGCGACGGCGCCGTTCGGCACGCGCGCGTCGCGGGGCGCGTACGCCGGCACGCGCGCCACGGCGCGCGTCCGGGTACCTCCGCCCGTACGCCAGGGGCCCGCGTCCCGGTGCCCCGGCTCGTACGCCAGGGCCCGCATCCCGACAGCCCGGCTCGTACGCCGCGGCGCGCGTCGCGCGCCCTTCGGACTGTGAGAGTCGGCACGCGTGTCCCTCGCGGGGCCGGAGCCTAACTACGCTGGCCCCATGGTCAATCTGACGCGCATCTACACCCGTACCGGCGACCAGGGCACCACCGCCCTCGGAGACATGAGCCGGACCGCCAAGACCGATCTGCGGATCTCTGCCTACGCCGACGCCAACGAGGCGAACGCCGTCATCGGCATGGCCGTCGCGCTGGGCGGTCTCCCCGAGGACGTCGTGAAGGTCCTCGTCCGGGTGCAGAACGACCTGTTCGACGTGGGCGCGGACCTGTGCACCCCCGTGGTCGAGAACCCGGAGTACCCGCCCCTGCGGGTCGAACAGTCCTACGTCGACAAGCTGGAGGCGGACTGCGACACCTTCCTGGAGGACCTGGAGAAGCTGCGCAGTTTCATCCTTCCGGGCGGTACGCCGGGGGCGGCGCTGCTGCACCAGGCCTGCACGGTCGTGCGGCGGGCCGAACGGTCCACCTGGGCGGCGCTGGAGGTGCACGGGGACGTGATGAACGCGCTGACGGCGACCTACCTCAACCGCCTCTCCGACCTCCTGTTCATCCTCGCCAGGACGGCGAACAAGGAGATCGGGGACGTGTTGTGGGTGCCGGGCGGCGAGCGCTGATCAGCGGCCCGCCCCGACCCGGTCCTTGGGCTCCCGCTTCGGGGCGACGGTGTATCCCACGGCGATGACCAGGTTGATCCCGATCACCCAGAGCATCTTCTGCTGCCACATCCGCAGCGAGCCGGTGTCGCCGTCCCCGCCGACGTACCAGATCGCCGCCTGGAGCAGGGCCATGGCGGTCCCCGCGGCCACGAACCAGCGGGCGGCGGTGCGCCACTCGTGGGCGGCCCGGGCCATCCCGTACCTCGGGGGCTTCACCGGGGCCGGTCCGCCCGCGAAGCGGTGGGCGATCCTGGCGTCCACCCACTTGACGGTGGAGTGTCCGAGTCCCACGGTGAATCCGATGTAGGCGGCGGCCAGGCCGTGCTTCCAGTCCGGCTCGGCGCCGTTCTTCAGGTCGATGGCCGTCACCACCAGCAGGACGGCCTCCAGCAGCGGCTCGCACAGCAGCACGGCGGCGCCCAGGCGTGGCTTCCTCGCGATGTACCTGATTGCGAGTCCGGCGGCCAGCAGGACCCAGAAGCCGACCTCGCAGAGCACGATCAGTGTGACGATCACGGTACTTCTCCTTCCGGTCCCTTCCAGGCTCCCGTCCGTGGGGCGCCAAATCGTCGTCGGCAGTGAGGAATCGTGACTGCATCCTTCGATGTAGCCGCGCCTCACCCGTCGTACGGACGTCCCGCGGGATCACGCCGTGTTGGATGGGAGGGTGTTCTCCCTTGCGCGCCCGCATCGCGACGACGTCCTGCTCTCGGCCGCCGGGCTGGCCGGTGGTGTGATCCTCTGGCTGGTCGGCATCCACATCCAGAACGGCCGGCTCTTCGACGCGCCCTGGGTGTCCCTGCTGCCGCTCGTGGTGATGTCCGCGCTGGAACTGCTGCGGCGCGGCGCACCGCGCACCGCGCTGGCCGTGGGGACGGTCGCGCTGGTGGCCGACCAGTTCACCGTGGGCAACCTGGCGACCCTGCTGATGTTCACCGACCTCGTGTACGCCGCCGTGCTCTACGGGCCGCCCGGGGCCGCGCGCCGCGTCCCGGTGATCACGCTGCTCGTCACGGTGGCCACGACGGTCGGCTTCGTCGCGTGGAAGCCGTCGGCGGACGCCGTGCTCATCGGGATCGTCGTCGGCATGGTCTCCTTCGTGCCGGCCCTGACCGGTGTCAGTGTGCGCAACCACCGGGACGCGGCGGAGGCCGCCCGGCTGCGGGCCGACCAGACCGCGCTGCTGGCCGAGATGGACCGGGTACAGGCGGTGACCGCGGAGCGGTCCCGGATGGCCCGGGAGCTGCACGACATGGTCGCCAACCACCTCTCGGCGATCGCGATCCACTCCACCGCGGCGCTCTCCATCGACGACCCGGACACCTCCCGCGAGGCGCTCGGGGTGATCCGGCGGAACAGTGTCGACGGGCTGGCCGAGATGCGGCGGCTGATCGGGCTGCTGCGGGAGAGCGGAGGGAACACGCCGAGCGCGGCACCGACCCTCGCGTCCCTGGACGCCCTCGTCGGGCAGGCGGACGCGAACTCCGTGTCCAGCGGGCTGACCGTGACGCTGGACGACGGCCGCGCGGGCACCGGGCCGCTGCCCGCGCCGGTGGAGCTGGCGGCGTACCGCATCGTCCAGGAGTCCCTGACGAACGCGCTGAAGCATGCCGCGCCGGGGCCGGTGACGGTCCGGCTGGGGCGGTCGGGGGATCTGCTGACGGTGGAGGTGAGCAGCATGATCGGCGACCGGCCTGGGCCGCGCGCCCCCGGTTCGGGGGCCGGGCTCGTGGGGATGCGGGAGCGGGTGGCGCTGCTCGGCGGGACGATCGGGGCGGGCCCGGTGCCGGGGGACGACGGGGCGAAGATCTGGCTGGTGCGGGCGGAACTGCCCGTCGAGGAAGGGACCTTGTGAGATGACGATCCGGGTACTGGTCGCGGAGGACCAGTCGGCCGTGCGCGCGGGCCTGGTGCTGATCCTGCGCAGCGCACCGGACATCGAGGTCGTGGGTGAGGTGGAGGACGGTGAGGCGGCTGTCCGCCTGGCGCGCGAACTGCGCCCGGACCTGGTGTTGATGGACGTGCAGATGCCCCGGCTCGACGGGGTGTCGGCGACGAGGCAGGTCGTGACCGAAGGGCTGGCGGACGTGCTGGTGCTGACGACGTTCGATCTGGACGAGTACGTCTTCGGGGCGCTGCGCGCGGGTGCGGCGGGCTTCCTTCTGAAGCACACCGACGCGCACGATCTGCTGGAGGCGGTACGTACGGTGGCGCGCGGCGAGGGCATGATCGCCCCCGCCGTGACGCGCCGGCTGATCGCGGAGTTCGCCGGGGCGGCAAGGGCGCGCACGGCGGATCCGGCGGTGCTGGACGCGCTGACGCGGCGCGAGCGTGAGGTGCTGGCCTGTCTCGGCGAGGGACTGTCGAACGCGGAGATCGCCGGCCGGCTGTCGATGGCGGAGGCGACGGTGAAGACGCACGTCAGCAGGCTGTTGGGGAAGCTGGAGCTGCGCAGCCGGGTCCAAGCCGCGGTACTCGCTCAGGAGTTGCGGCTCTGAGGCCGGTTCCGGCTCTTTGGTCTGGACCTCTTGACGATTGGTCCAGACCTTCCTAATCTCACCGAGCACGCACGCTGCGATGAGTACGCCATGACAATGCGCGCTCAGGGCGACGCAGGGTTTGCAGTCCACGGACCACCCCCGTTTGTCGGACCTCACCCGAGGAGCACCGTTGAGCACTGAAACCCCCCTACGCCGATCCAGACTCCGATGGAGACTCGGAGCCGGCGGATCCACCAGATCCAAGGCGGTCGCGGGCTTCACCGCGCTGCTCCTGCCGCTCGCCGCGATGGTCGGCCTGGCCTCCCCCGCCGAGGCCGCCACGTCGGCGACCGCCACCTACGTCAAGAAGTCCGACTGGGGCAGCGGCTTCGAGGGGCAGTGGACGGTCAAGAACACCGGGACCACCGCCCTGTCCTCCTGGACCATCGAGTGGGACTTCCCCTCCGGCACCGCCGTCGGCTCCGCCTGGGACGCCACCGTCACCAGTTCCGGAACCCACTGGACCGCCAAGAACCTCGGCTGGAACGGCACCGTCGCCCCCGGAGCCAGCGTCAGCTTCGGCTTCAACGGCACCGGCACCGGCTCCCCCACCGGCTGCAAGCTGAACGGCGCCTCCTGTGACGGCGGCAGCGTCCCCGGCGACAACGCCCCGTCCAAGCCCGGCACCCCCACCGCGAGCACCATCACCGACACGTCGGCGAAGCTCACCTGGAGCGCCGCCACCGACGACAAGGGCGTCAAGAACTACGACGTCCTGCGGGACGGCGCCAAGGTCGCCACGGTCACCACGACGACGTACACCGACACCGGTCTCACCAAGGGCACCGACTACTCCTACACGGTGCAGGCGCGTGACACCGCCGACCAGACCGGTCCGGTCAGCTCCTCCGTGGCCGTCCGCACCACCGGCACCACCGACCCGGGCCCCGGCCCCGGTGAGAAGGTCAATCTCGGCTACTTCACCGAGTGGGGCGTCTACGGCCGCAACTACCACGTCAAGAACCTGGTGACGTCCGGTTCCGCGGCCAAGATCACGCACATCAACTACGCGTTCGGCAACGTCCAGGGCGGCAAGTGCACCATCGGTGACGCCTACGCCGACTACGACAAGGCCTACACCGCGGACCAGTCGGTCGACGGCGTCGCCGACACCTGGGACCAGCCGCTGCGCGGCAACTTCAACCAGCTGCGCAAACTCAAGGCGAAGTTCCCGCACATCAAGGTGATCTGGTCGTTCGGCGGCTGGACCTGGTCCGGCGGCTTCGGTGCCGCGGCGCAGAACCCGGCCGCGTTCGCCCAGTCCTGCTACGACCTGGTCGAGGACCCCCGCTGGGCCGATGTCTTCGACGGCATCGACATCGACTGGGAGTACCCGAACGCCTGTGGTCTCACCTGTGACACCAGCGGCCCCGCCGCGCTGAAGAACCTCTCCTCGGCGCTGCGCACCAAGTTCGGCACGAACAACCTGGTCACCGCCGCGATCACCGCGGACGGCTCGGAGGGTGGCAAGATCGACGCCGCCGACTACGCCGGCGCCGCGGCGCACTTCGACTGGTACAACGTGATGACGTACGACTTCTTCGGCGCCTGGGCGGCCAAGGGCCCGACGGCCCCGCACTCCGCGCTGAACTCGTACAGCGGCATCCCGCAGGAGGGCTTCAACTCCGCAGCCGCCATCGCCAAGCTGAAGGCCAAGGGCGTCCCCGCCTCGAAGCTGCTGCTCGGCATCGGCTTCTACGGCCGCGGCTGGACCGGCGTCACCCAGGCGGCACCGGGCGGCACGGCGACCGGGGCGGCCCCCGGCACGTACGAGGCGGGCATCGAGGACTACAAGGTCCTCAAGAACAGCTGCCCGGCCACCGGTACGATCGCCGGCACCGCGTACGCGCACTGCGGCACCAACTGGTGGAGCTACGACACCCCGGCGACGATCACGTCCAAGATGGCCTGGGCGAACAGCCAGGGCCTGGGCGGGGCGTTCTTCTGGGAGTTCAGCGGTGACACCGCGAACGGTGAGCTCGTGAGCGCGATGGACAGCGGACTCAACTAGATCCCCACGCTGTAGCGCACGGCCCCGGAAAAAGCGCCGGGGAGACGGGTTCGCCCCCTGTCTCCCCGGTTTTTCCGTGCCCGCCGGCCCTCTCAGGCCACGTTCACCCTCCCCCGGACTCCGTCCGGAGGGATCCTCTGCTCAAGCCACGTTGACCCGCTGGCCGGGCGGGGCCGCCTCCAGCCAGGCGAGGAAGCCGGTCAGGGCGTCCTCGCTCATCGCCAGCTCCAGGCGGATCCCCTGGTGGAGACATCCGAGCACGACGGAATCGGACAGGAGCGCGAGCTCCTCCTCGCCCTCGGGCAGCCGGCGCGCGACCACCTCGATGGCGGACCGCTCCAGTCCGCGGCGCGGACGGGGCGCGTAGGAGAAGACCCGGAACCAGTCGACGCGGTCACCGCTGTAGCGGGCGACCCCGTACACCCAGCCCTTGCCGGACGGATCGGGCTCCTCGGACACGTCCCAGCGCAGGCTGCAGTCGAAGGTCCCGCCGGAACGCTGGATCAGCCGCCTGCGCAGACCGAAGACGAACAGACCCACCGCGACCAGTACGACGACCAGACCGCCGACCCACAAAGCGAGGACCATCTCCACCGACCTCCTCGCATCGTCGAGTAACGGATACCGAACCGAGCCGAACCGAACCGCACCTGCATCGCCTCAGCCGCGACACGGTCTGGATGATTCCAGAACGGGCCGCGGCTGAGTAAAAAACACCTCGTGGGATGCGCGCTAGCGCACCGCCACCGCACGCAGTCGCACGTCCGCACGCCGCTCGGAGGCGGCGTCCGTGTCCGACTTCGCACGCTCCAGCGCACGCTCGGCGCGCTGGACGTCGATCTCGTCCGCGAGTTCGGCAATCTCCGCGAGCAGCGAGAGCTTGTCGTCCGCGAAGGAGATGAACCCGCCGTGCACAGCGGCGACGACAGTCCCGCCGTCGCTCGTACGGATCGTCACCGGGCCCGATTCCAGCACACCCAGGAGCGGCTGGTGACCGGGCATGACGCCGATGTCGCCGGACGTGGTACGTGCGACAACGAGGGTGGCCTCGCCGGACCAGACACTGCGGTCCGCGGCGACCAGCTCGACATGCAGCTCAGCAGCCAAGGGTGGCTCCTCGGGTCACCACCCGGCGGTCATGCCGGGTGTTGGGTCAATTCTACGGGGCGTGGTGAGGGGGGCGGGACACACCCACCCCCCTCGGTGAGCCGGAGGCTCAGGAGACGCCGAGCTCCTTGGCGTTGGCCTTGAGGTCCTCGATGCCACCGCACATGAAGAACGCCTGCTCGGGGAAGTGGTCGTACTCCCCGTCGCAGATCGAGTTGAACGCGGCGATCGACTCGTCGAGCGGAACGTCCGAACCGTCCAGGCCGGTGAACTGCTTGGCGGCGTGGGTGTTCTGCGACAGGAAGCGCTCGACGCGACGGGCACGGTGGACAACGAGCTTGTCCTCCTCGCCCAGCTCGTCGATACCGAGGATCGCGATGATGTCCTGGAGGTCCTTGTACTTCTGCAGGATCCCCTTGACGCGGCTGGCCGTGTCGTAGTGGTCCTGCGCGATGTAGCGCGGGTCCAGGATGCGGGACGTGGAGTCCAGCGGGTCCACGGCCGGGTAGATGCCCTTCTCGGAGATCGGACGGGAGAGAACCGTCGTCGCGTCGAGGTGGGCGAACGTGGTGGCCGGGGCCGGGTCGGTCAGGTCGTCCGCGGGGACGTAGATCGCCTGCATCGAGGTGATCGAGTGACCACGCGTCGAGGTGATGCGCTCCTGGAGCACACCCATCTCGTCGGCCAGGGTCGGCTGGTAACCCACCGCGGACGGCATGCGGCCGAGCAGCGTGGAGACCTCGGAACCGGCCTGCGTGAAGCGGAAGATGTTGTCGATGAAGAGCAGCACGTCCTGCTTCTGCACATCGCGGAAGTACTCCGCCATGGTCAGGGCGGACAGCGCGACCCGGAGACGGGTGCCCGGCGGCTCGTCCATCTGGCCGAAGACCAGCGCGGTCTTCTCCAGGACGCCCGATTCGGTCATCTCGTCGATGAGGTCGTTGCCCTCACGGGTGCGCTCGCCGACACCGGCGAACACCGACACACCGTCGTGCAGCTTCGCCACACGCATGATCATTTCCTGGATGAGGACCGTCTTGCCGACGCCCGCACCACCGAACAGACCGATCTTGCCGCCCTTGACGTACGGGGTCAGCAGGTCGACGACCTTCAGGCCGGTCTCGAACATCTCGGTCTTGGACTCGAGCTGGTCGAAGGCCGGGGCCTTGCGGTGGATCGGCCAGCGCTCGGTGATCTGAGCTTCGGCCTCCGGGTCGTTCAGGATCTGGCCGAGGGTGTTGAACACCTTGCCCTTGGTGATGTCACCGACCGGCACCATGATGCCCTTGCCGGTGTCGGTCACCGGGGCCTGGCGGACCAGACCGTCGGTGGGCTGCATCGAGATCGCGCGGACCACGCCGTCACCCAGGTGCTGGGCGACTTCGAGGGTCAGCGTCTTACGAGCGCCGGCCTCGGCCGGGTCGTCGACCTCGACGTGCAGGGCGTTGTAGATCTCCGGCATCGCGTCGACGGGGAACTCCACGTCGACGACCGGGCCGATGACCCGGGCGACGCGGCCCGTGGCAGCGGCCGTCTCAACTGTCGTCGTCATTACTTGTCACTCCCCGCGGACGCGTCGGCCAGCGCACCTGCACCGCCGACGATCTCGCTGATTTCCTGGGTGATTTCGGCCTGGCGGGCCGCGTTGGCAAGCCGGGAGAGGCTCTTGATCAGATCCCCGGCGTTGTCGGTCGCCGACTTCATCGCGCGGCGGCGGGCGGCGTGCTCGGAAGCGGCCGCCTGCAGCAGTGCGTTGTAGATGCGGCTCTCGACGTAGCGCGGCAGAAGGGCGTCGAGGACGTCCTCGGCCGACGGCTCGAAGTCGAACAGCGGAAGGATCTCGTCCTTCGCACCGCTCTCCTCCGCGACCTGGTCGAGCGAGAGCGGCAGCATCCGGCCGTCGACCGCGTTCTGCGTCATCATCGACACGAACTCGGTGTAGACGATGTGCAGCTCGTCGACGCCGCCCTCGGCCGTGTCCTTCTGGATGGACTCGATCAGGGGCGCCGCGATCTTCTTGGCGTCCGCGTACTCCGGGCTGTCGGTGAAGCCGGTCCACGACTCCGCGACCTTGCGCTCACGGAACCCGTAGTAGGCGACACCCTTACGGCCGACGATGTACGTGTCGACCTCCTTGCCCTCGGCCGCCAGCCGCTCCCGCAGCCGCTCCGCGGCCTTGATGGCGTTGGAGGAGTAGCCGCCGGCGAGCCCGCGGTCACTCGTGAGGAGCAGGACCGCGGCACGCACCGGGGCGTCGGCCTCGGTGGTGAGCGGGTGCTTGGTGTTGGAGCCGGTCGCCACCGCGGTCACCGCGCGGGTGAGCTCGGTCGCGTACGGCATCGACGCCGTCACCTTGCGCTGCGCCTTGACGATGCGCGAGGCGGCGATCATCTCCATCGCCTTGGTGATCTTCTTGGTCGCGGTGACGGCTTGGATGCGGCGCTTGTAAACGCGAAGCTGAGCGCCCATCGATCAGCCCTCGCCCAGGAGCTTGCCGTCCGAGGTCTCGAACTGCTGCTTGAAGGCGGCGATCGCGTCGGCGATCGACTGCAGCGTGTCGTCGGACATCTTGCCGCCCTCGGCGATGCTGGTCAGGAGGTCCTTGCGCTCACGGCGCAGGTACTCCAGCAGCTCACCCTCGAAGCGGCGGATGTCCTCGACCGGGACGTCGTCCATCTTGCCCGTGGTGCCGGCCCAGACGGAGACGACCTGCTCCTCCATCGGGAACGGGGCGTACTGCGGCTGCTTCAGCAGCTCGACCATGCGCTTACCGCGCTCCAGCGACGCCTTGGAGGCCGCGTCCAGGTCGGAACCGAAGGCGGCGAACGCCTCCAGCTCGCGGTACTGGGCGAGGTCCACGCGCAGTCGGCCGGAGACCTGCTTCATGGCCTTGTGCTGGGCGGAGCCACCGACTCGGGAGACCGAGATACCGACGTTGAGCGCCGGACGCTGACCCGCGTTGAACAGGTCGGACTCCAGGAAGCACTGGCCGTCGGTGATGGAGATGACGTTGGTCGGGATGAACGCCGACACGTCGTTCGCCTTGGTCTCGACGATCGGGAGGCCCGTCATCGAACCGGCGCCCATGTCGTCGGAGAGCTTGGCGCAGCGCTCCAGCAGACGCGAGTGCAGGTAGAAGACGTCGCCCGGGTAGGCCTCACGGCCCGGCGGACGGCGCAGCAGAAGCGACACGGCGCGGTAGGCGTCGGCCTGCTTCGAGAGGTCGTCGAAGATGATCAGGACGTGCTTGCCGTCGTACATCCAGTGCTGGCCGATGGCCGAGCCGGTGTACGGCGCCAGGTACTTGAAGCCGGCCGGGTCGGACGCCGGGGCGGCGACGATGGTCGTGTACTCGAGCGCGCCGGCCTCTTCCAGGGCACCTCGCACGGAGGCGATGGTGGAGCCCTTCTGACCGATGGCGACGTAGATGCAGCGCACCTGCTTGTTCACGTCGCCCGAGCGCCAGTTGTCGCGCTGGTTGATGATCGTGTCGACGGCCAGAGCGGTCTTACCCGTCTGACGGTCGCCGATGATCAGCTGACGCTGGCCTCGGCCGATCGGCACCATGGCGTCGACGGCCTTGTAGCCGGTCTGCATCGGCTCGTGCACCGACTTGCGGACCATGACGCCAGGGGCCTGCAGTTCGAGGGCGCGACGGCTTTCGGTCGCGATCTCGCCGAGACCGTCGATCGGGTTGCCGAGCGGGTCGACGACGCGGCCGAGGTAACCCTCGCCGACGCCGACGGAGAGCACCTCACCGGTGCGCTGCACCGGCTGGCCCTCCTCGATTCCGCTGAACTCGCCGAGGACGATCGCACCGATCTCGCGCTCTTCGAGGTTGAGGGCGAGACCGAGGGTTCCGTCCTCGAACTTCAGCAGTTCGTTCGCCATGGCGGAGGGCAGGCCCTCCACCTTCGCGATGCCGTCGCCGGCAACGCTGACCGTACCGACCTCCTCGCGCGAGGCCGCGTCCGGCTGGTACGACTGGACGAAGTTCTCCAGTGCGTCCCGGATCTCCTCCGGCCGGATCGTGAGCTCCGCCATCTGGGTTCCCTGCTCTCCTTGTTGGGCCCGAAGTTTCTTAAGGGGGTCTGGGGGCGACCCCCAGGAATCTTCTGCAATTTCTGCACGGCCCAACCGGGCCGCTGTTCTTGCTCGTTCAGGTGGTGCGGGTGCGCTGCTCGCTGTCAGCCGGCCATCCGGCGGGTGGCCTCTTCGAGGCGCTCCGCGATCGTGCCGTTGATGACCTCGTCACCGACGCGCACCGAGATCCCGCCGAGGACCGCGGGGTCCACGTCCAGGTTCAGGTGCATCTGCCGGCCGTAGATCTTCGCCAGGGCGGCGCCGAGGCGCTGCTTCTGCCGATCGGACAGCGGCACCGCCGAGGTGACGACGGCGACCATGCGGTCCCGGCGCTCCGCGGCGAGCTTGGACAGGGACTCGAGTCCCGCCTCCAGGCTACGTCCACGGGGCTGGGTCACGAGGCGCGTGACGACTCGCTCGGTGACGGGCCGCGTCCTGCCGCCGAGCAGGCTGCGCAGCAGCTCGCCCTTGGCGGCGGTGGACGCCGTCCGGCTGGTCAGCGCGGAGCGCAGTCCCTTGTCGGAACCGACGATCCGGCCGAACCGGAACAGCTCGTCCTCGACGTCGTCGAGCGCGCCGCTCCGCTGGGCCGCGGTGAGGTCTGCGGTGTTCGCCAGTTCCTCGACCGAGTCCACCAGGTCGCGGGACTGCGACCAGCGGGACCGGACCATGCCGGAGACCAGGTCAACGGCTTCGCCGCCCACCTGACCGCTCAGCAGCCGTCCGGCCAGCTCGGCCTTGGCCTCGCCGCCCTGCGACGGGTCGGTGAGGACCCGGCGCAGCGATACCTCGCGGTGGAGCAGCGCGGTGACGGCTGCCAGCTCCTCGGCGAGCTTCGCCGCGTCGACCGACGTGGAGTCGGTCAGCGCGTCGAGACGCTCACGTGCGGCAGCCAGTGCCTCGCGGCTCGCTCCGTTCATCGGACTGCCTCGGCCTTCGCCTCGAGCTCGTCGAGGAAACGGTCGACGGTGCCGCTCTGCCGGGCGTGGTCCTCGAGGGACTCACCGACGAGCTTGCCGGCCAGGGCGGTGGCGAGCGTGCCCACGTCCTGACGCAGCGCGGAGGCCGCGGCCTTGCGGTCGGCCTCGATCTGGGCGTGGCCGGCGGCGATGATCTCTTCGCGCTGCCGCTGACCTTCCGTCCTCATCTCCTGGATGATGACGGCGCCCTGCTCCTGCGCCTCCTGGCGCAGACGGGCGGCTTCGTGGCGGGCCTCGGCGAGCTGAGCCTTGTACTGCTCAAGAACGCTCTGGGCCTCGGTCTGGGCCGCATCGGCCTTTTCGATACCGCCTTCGATGGCCTCGCGACGCTCTTCCAGAACCTTGTTGATGTTCGGGAGGAGCTTCTTGGCGAGGAAGCCGAAGACGATGAGGAAGGCGATGAGGCCGATGACGAGCTCTGGAATCGGCGGGACGAGGGGATTTTCCATCTCCCCGGCCGCGACCGTAAGCAGCTGGCTCACATCAGTGCCTTTCGTCTGGTGGGCTGGTCGTGGATCCGAGGATCACTACTGGCCGTAGACGAACGGCATGACCAGACCGATGAGGGCGAGCGCCTCACAGAAGGCGAAGCCGAGGATCTGGTTGGCGCGGATGAGACCGGCAGCCTCGGGCTGACGGGCGAGAGCCTGGGTGCCGTTACCGAAGATGATGCCGACGCCGACGCCGGGGCCGATGGCGGCGAGGCCGTAACCGATGGAGCCGAGGGAGCCGGTGACGGCAGCAAGGGTCTGGGACATGCCAGTTCTTCCTTCTCTTTCACGGACCGGTGGGGGTTGGCCACCGGACGACTGGGGACAGGGCAGGTGCTCAGTGGTGCTTGGCGAGCGCGCCCTGAATGAAGGTGCAGGTCAGGAGCACGAAGACGTACGCCTGCAGCGCCTGGATAAAGAGCTCGAACGCGGTCATCACGATGACCATCACAAAGGAGACGCCCGCGTAGGCGAACCCGATGCCGTTGAGCAGGTACCAGCTGGCGATCGTGAACAGCAGCAGCAGCGTGTGGCCTGCGAACATGTTCGCGAAGAGTCGGACCGCGTGCGTGAACGGCCGGACCAGCAGGTTCGAGAAGAACTCGATCAGCATCGCCAGCGGCAGCACCGGGCCGAGCGACTTGTCGTAGCCGGTGATGTTCTTCCAGCCACCGATGAACCCGTGCCGCTTGAAGGTCAGGCTGACCCAGAGCACGTACACGATCAGTGCCAGCACGACCGGGTACGCGATGATCGACGTCACGGGGAACTGGGCGACCGGAATGATCGACCAGAGGTTCATCATCCAGACGAAGAAGAACAGCGACACGACCAGCGGGACGTACTTCTCGCCCTCGCGCTTGCCGATGGTCTCGTAGACGATGCCGCGACGGATGAAGTCGTAACCCATCTCCGCGATCGACTGCAGCTTGCCGGGGACCATCTTGGGCTTCCGGAACGCCGCCCAGAAGAAACCGACGATGATGATCGAACCGAGGAGCGCCAGCAGCATCGGCTTGTTGAAGTACAAGTTGCTGTCCGGGTCACCCCACAGCGGCTCGAACAGGAACGAGTGCAAGCCGGGTGCCGGGAAACCACAACCGTCGAAGATGTGGCAATCGGTCTCGAAGGCGAGCACCTGTGTCGGGTCAGCACTCACCGCGGGCTCCTTCAGCGTGGCGCATAGGTACGGCAACCTCGATGTGTCGGCGCGGCACGCGGCCGCGGTTCGGCACTGGACTGGTGTTACGGATGTGTGAGCGGCAGTCAGGCATTTGAGCCTCGCGATCGAGCAGGCGTCAGCTCACATGCCCGCGCCCGCAGTGCCGCAGTTGAAACCGGACGATAGCAGGGTCCGGCGAGCGCCTTTATTCCGCCCCTACCCATCACGCCGACGGGCCCGTCTTCTTGGGCTTGTCACCCTCGCTGGACTCGGGTTCGACGTAAAGGATCTTGGCCTTCATGTGCGCACGCGCCTGTGCGCCGATCCACACGAGAGTCGTCGCGACCAGCGTGATCGCGAAGGCCTTCGGGTTGAACAGCGAAGTGTCCTTGAACACGGCGACGAAGATGAAAAGCAGCAGGAGCTGTGCCGTGTACAGCATCAGCCCCATGGCCTGGAACAGGTGCGGGAGGGACTTGGCGGTCCGTTCGAGGACCACGAGTCCGATCCCCATGAAGAGAATCACGACCAGCGTCGCAACAACCGCACCCAGGGCTCCCTTGCCACCGGCGACACCAGCGCTGACCGCGGTGGCGACAGCGCCGGCGGCAGCGGTGGGAACGGCGGTCTGGAGGAGAGTCCGGACGTCGTTGGACGGCATGGCGGCAACTCCGCTTTACAGGGGGTGGGCAGTGGTGTCGTCATGGACGAGCGTAGGCCCGGACCGAGTCGATGCCTCAGACCGAGGGACCGTCCTACTCAGGTCCTTCGGCTCTGTCACCGGGCTTAGTGAACGCTATCACAAACTATTTGGTGAGGTCTTTACCCGAATGGTGTGCCCGCTGTCACACATGAGAGTGACCCTGCGCGTATGCGCGCGACAATGCGGCACCTTGTGTGGTAATGCGGCCTGCTGTCCGAATCATCAACGTGACGAGTCCGCACGGTCCCGACCGGTGAAGCGCGAACGGGGGCCGATCGCGGTCGCTCCGTTGACGCCGGAGACTCCCACGGCCACGGGTGCCCGTTCCGGCGCCTGAGAGGCCATCTGCGGGCCCGCGGGCCCCTGTTGACCCTCCCGGGCCTCTACGGCCTCCGCGGCGGGCGAACCCGTCCCCTCCGCGTCGTCGCGGCGCCGGCGCCGGTAGCGCGGCGGCACGAAGGCCTCGGCCCAGCGCGGGGCGCGCGGGGTGAACCGCGGCATGAGGAGCAGGACCAGGCCGACGGCGCTGAGTCCCACGATCACCAGCACGATCCAAAGCGACGCCGAGTGCACGGAGTAGCCGACGGCACCGAACGCGATCAGCGCGGACCAGAAGTACATGATCAGCACGGACCTGCTGTGCGAGTGCCCGATCTCCAGCAGCCGGTGGTGCAGGTGCCCACGGTCGGCCGCGAACGGCGACTGGCCGTTCCAGGTGCGCCGCACGATCGCGAGCACCAGGTCGGCGGCCGGGATCGCGATGATCGTGAGCGGCAGCAGCAGCGGGATGAAGACGGGCAGCATCGCGTGGGTGGCCTCGCGCTCGCCGCCCTCGAAGATCTTCATCAGGTCCGGGTCGACCTGCCCGGTGACGGAGATCGCGCCCGCGGCCAGTACGAGGCCGATCAGCATCGACCCGGAGTCGCCCATGAAGATCCGGGCGGGGTGCATGTTGTGCGGCAGGAAGCCGAGGCACATGCCCATCAGGATCGCGGCGAAGAGCGTCGCGGGGGCCGCGGCCTCGATGCCGTACCCGTACCAGAGCCGGTAGGCGTACAGGAAGAACGCCGCGGAGGCGATGCAGACCATGCCGGACGCGAGGCCGTCCAGGCCGTCGACGAAGTTGACCGCGTTGATCGTGATCACGACCAGCGCCACCGTGAGCAGCGTGCCCTGCCACTGGGTGAGGGCGACCGTGCCGACGCCGGGGATGGGCAGCCACAGGATCGTCAGACCCTGGATGACCATGACGGCGGCGGCGATCATCTGGCCGCCGAGCTTGATCAGGGCGTCGAGTTCGAACTTGTCGTCCAGGACGCCGATCAGCCAGATCAGGGCGGCTCCGGAGAGCAGGGCCCGTGGTTCGTTGGACAGTTCGAAGACGCTGTTCAGGTTGAACAGGTGGTCGGCGACGATCAGTCCCGCACACAGTCCGCCGAACATGGCGATACCACCGAGCCGCGGTGTCGGTTCACGGTGTACGTCACGCGCACGGATCGCGGGCATCGCCCCGATCGCGATGGCGAACTTCCGCACCGGCCCGGTCAGCAGATAGGTCACCGCTGCCGTGACACAGAGCGTCAGCAGGTAATCACGCACGGGCTGCCCCACAGATCTCGCCGGCCATCTCAGCCCCACACCCTAGTCTCATGAGCAAGGACACGAAGGTACGGGTGATGGTTGCACACCCTTCGCCTACCCCGGGTACGGCGGATTCCGCTCGGCCAGTCCGCGCACTTGGGTCCGCAGACCCTCCGGGTCGTCGTCGTCCCTGACGGCCGCGCCGAAGAGTGCGGCGATCCGTGCCATGTCGGCCTCGTCCATGCCCTGGGTGGTCACGGCCGCCGTGCCCAGCCGGATGCCGCGGGCGTCCCCGTACGGCAGGGCGCAGGTGTCGAGCACCATGCCGGCGGCGACCAGGCGTTCCCGGGCGGTGCGGCCGTCGACGCCCAGCGGTCCGGGGTCGGCGACGACGATGTGGGTGTCCGTGCCGTCGGTGGTGATGTCGAAGCCCTCGGCCTCCAGCCCTGCCGCGAGGACGCGGGCGTGGGCGACGACCTGGTGGGCGTACAGCGCGAAGGCCGGGGTGCCGGCCTCGCCGAACGCGACGGCCTTCGCCGCGACGGTGTGCATCTGGGCGCCGCCCTGGGTGAACGGGAACACGGCGCGGTCGATCCGCTCCGCCAGTTCCACGCCGCACAGGATCATGCCGCCGCGCGGCCCGCGCAGGACCTTGTGTGTCGTCGCGCACACCACGTCGGCGTACGGGACGGGGCTGGGTGCCGCTCCCCCGGCGATCAGGCCCATCGGGTGGGCCGCGTCGGCGATCAGGTAGGCACCGACCTCGTCGGCGATGTCCCGGAACTGCTCGTAGTCGGGGTGGCGGGGGTACGAGATGGAGCCGCAGACGATCGCCTTGGGGCTGCGGGCCCGGGCCAGGGCACGCACCTGGGCGTAGTCGATGAGCCCGCTGTCGGGGTCGACGCCGTAGCCGACGAATTCGAACCAGCGCCCGGAGAAGTTCCCGGGGGCACCGTGTGTGAGGTGCCCGCCGTACGGGAGTCCCATGGCCAGGACCGTGTCGCCGGGGCGCAGCAGCGCCGCGTAGGCGGCGAGGACGGCGGAGGAGCCGGAGTGCGGCTGGACGTTGGCGTGCTCGGCGCCGAACAGTGCCATGGCCCGCCGGACCGCGACGCGTTCGGCCTCGTCGGCCTGTTCGCAGCCGCCGTGGTGGCGGGCGCCGGGGTAGCCCTCGGCGTACTTGTTCGCGAGGGGCGAGCCCAGGGCGGCGAGGACGGCGGGCGAGGTGAAGTTCTCGGCGGCGATGAGCTGGAGCGTGCTCGCCTGGCGGCCGGCCTCGGCGAGCAGGACGCCGGCGATCTCCGGGTCCTGGCGGAGCAGGGCGCCGAAGTCCTGCGGCATGGCGGTGTCGGAGGAGGACACGGCTGCGGGTGCGGCTGGAGTGGTGACCGGCATCTGACGGCTCCGGGCCTGGGGAGGGGGCGTGCGCTGGTGTCAGCTCCAATGTAGGCCCGCACCGCGCGCGCTGCCCGCTGCCGTGCGGCCCCGTACGCCGGTCGGCGCAGGGGGCCGGCCGGGGCGGACGGTGCGTCAGTGCGGGTCGCGTACCCCGGTCAGCGCGGTGACGACCGGGTCGAGCGCCTGGTTGATCTCGTCGCCGATGGAGCGGAAGAAGGTGATCGGGGCGCCGTACGGGTCGTAGACCTCGTCCGCCTCGGCGGTGGGGGCCAGCAGCCAGCCGCGCAGGGCCGCCGCGGCGCGCACCAGGGCGCGGGCGCGTTCGACGACGCCCTCCTCGCGGGCGTCGGGCAGCGTGGCGGGGTCGATCGCCCGGACGAGCCGGGTGAACTCCTTGAGCGTGAAGGTCCGCAGGCCCGCCGAGTGGCCCATCGAGATCACCTGGGCGCGGTGGTCGCGGGTGGCGGTGAGGACGAGGTCCGCGCGGATGACGTGCTCGTCGAGCAGTTCGCGGCCGACGAAGCCGGTGGCGTCGGCGCCGAAGTCGGCGAGGACGACCTCGGCGTTGGCCTCCATGGGCGCGCCCTCGTGCCCCCAGGTCCCCGCGCTCTCCACGATCAGGCCGCGGCTGAGCGGGTCGCCGAGGCGGTCCATCAGGGCATGGCGGGTCAGCCGCTCGGTGATGGGCGAGCGGCAGACGTTGCCGGTGCTGACGTGGAGGATGCGGAAAGTGTCGTGCTGCCCCGCTATGCCACGCCCCTCAGGGGCGGTCAATTGGCCACCTCGAGGTCGGGTACTACCTTGCGGAGGTCCTCGACGGAGAGGGCGCCGGCCCGCAGCAGTACCGGGACCTTGCCGGTGACGTCGACGATGGACGACGGGACGATGCCGGGCGTGGGGCCGCCGTCGAGGTAGACGGAGACGGAGTCGCCGAGCATCTCCTGGGCCGCGTCGCAGTCCTCGGGCGAGGGGTGTCCGGAGAGGTTGGCACTGGAGACGGCCATCGGGCCGACCTCCGTGAGGAGCTCGATGGCGACCGGGTGCAGGGGCATCCGGATGGCGACGGTGCCGCGGGTGTCACCGAGGTCCCACTGGAGGGACGGCTGGTGCTTGGCGACGAGCGTGAGGGCGCCGGGCCAGAACGCGTCGACGAGTTCCCAGGCCTGCTCGGAGAAGTCGGTGACCAGTCCGTGCAGGGTGTTCGGGGAGCCGATCAGGACGGGGGTCGGCATGTTCCGGCCGCGGCCCTTGGCGTCGAGCAGGTCGGTGACGGCCTCGGAACTGAAGGCGTCCGCACCGATCCCGTACACGGTGTCGGTGGGCAGCACGACCAGTTCGCCGCGGCGGACGGCGGACGCGGCTTCACGCAGGCCGGTCGTACGGTCGGTCGCGTCGTTGCAGTCGTATCGCCGTGCCATCAGCCGGCCTCCTGGGACATGTACGGGTATGACGGGTAGGGGTCGTACGGTTCCGGTGTCCCGGTGGTCACGGCATGGCCTTGCGGGCCGTCGCGAACCGGGGCCGGTTGTTCAGGTCGGGGTGATCGGCCGCGTCGGCCCAGCCCCGTTCCTCGGTGAAGATCCACGGCACCTGGCCGCCCTGGGTGTCGGCGTGCTCGATGACGACGAGCCCGCCGGGCCGCAGCAGGCGGTGCGCGGTGCGTTCGATGCCCCGGATGGTGTCGAGGCCGTCCTCGCCGGAGAACAGCGCCATCTGCGGGTCGTGGTCGCGGGCCTCGGGGGCGACGTACTCCCACTCGGTGAGCGGGATGTACGGCGGGTTGGAGATCACCAGGTCGACCTGGCCGTCGAGCTCGGGAAGGGCGCTCAGGGCGTCTCCCCGGTGGACGGTGACCCTGGACCCCTCGGCGTTCTTCCGGGTCCATTTCAGGGCGTCCTCGGACAGCTCCACGCCGTGCACGCGCGAGCGCGGCACCTCCTGGGCCATGGCGAGGGCGATCGCGCCGGATCCGGTGCAGAGGTCGACGATCATCGGTTCGACGACGTCCATCGCGCGGACGGCGTCTATCGCCCAGCCGACGACCGACTCGGTCTCCGGGCGGGGCACGAAGACGCCGGGGCCGACCTGGAGCTCCAGGTAGCGGAAGAAGGCGCGGCCGGTGATGTGCTGGAGTGGTTCGCGGGCCTCGCGGCGGGCGATCGTCTCCCAGTAGCGGGCGTCGAAGTCGGTGTCCGGCACGTGGTGCAGTTCGCCCCGCTTGACGCCGTGCACGAACGCGGCGAGTTCCTCGGCGTCGAATCGCGGTGAGGGGACACCGGCGTCGGCCAGCCGCTGGGTGGCCTGGGCCACCTCGGCGAGCAGCAGGTTCATCGCGGTTCTCCGTACGGGTTCACGAGCGGGGCGGGGCGGATCTTACGCGGGTTACGCGGCGGCGAGCTTGGCGGCGGAGTCGGCGTCCACGCAGGCCTGGATGACGGCGTCGAGGTCGCCGTCGAGCACCTGGTCCAAGTTGTACGCCTTGAAGCCGACGCGGTGGTCCGAGATCCGGTTTTCCGAGAAGTTGTACGTACGGATCTTCTCGGAGCGGTCGACGGTACGGACCTGGCTGCGGCGGACGTCGGAGGCTTCCTGCTCGGCGGCCTCCTGGGCGGCGGCCAGCAGCCGGGACCGCAGGATGCGCATGGCCTGCTCCTTGTTCTGGAGCTGGCTCTTCTCGTTCTGGCAGGAGGCGACGACACCGGTCGGCAGGTGCGTGATGCGGACCGCGGAGTCGGTGGTGTTGACGGACTGGCCGCCGGGGCCGGAGGAGCGGTACACGTCGATGCGCAGGTCGTTGGCGTGGATCTCGACGTCGACCTCCTCCGCCTCGGGTGTGACGAGCACACCGGCGGCGGAGGTGTGGATCCGGCCCTGGGACTCGGTGGAGGGCACGCGCTGCACGCGGTGCACGCCGCCCTCGTACTTCATCCGCGCCCAGACGCCCTGGCCGGGCTCGGTGGCGCCGTTGCCGCCCTTGGTCTTCACGGCGACCTGGACGTCCTTGTAGCCGCCGAGCTCGGACTCGGTGGAGTCGATGATCTCGGTCTTCCAGCCGACGCGCTCGGCGTAGCGCAGGTACATACGCAGCAGGTCACCGGCGAACAGGGCGGACTCGTCGCCGCCCGCGCCCGCCTTGATCTCCAGGAGCACGTCCTTGTCGTCACTGGGGTCACGCGGGACCAGGAGGAGCCGGAGCTTCTCGGTGATCTCGTCGCGCTGCTTCTCCAGGACCTTGACCTCGGCGGCGAAGTCCGGGTCGTCCGCGGCGAATTCGCGGGCGGTGCCGATGTCGTCACCGGTGCGCTTCCAGGACCGGTACGTGGAGACGATCGGGGTCAGCTCCGCGTAGCGCTTGTTGAGCTTGCGCGCGTTGGCCTGGTCGGCGTGGACCGACGGGTCGGCGAGCTTCTTCTCGAGATCGGCGTGTTCGCCGATCAGTTCCTCGACCGCCTCGAACATCTTCGGGCTCCTGTGTTCCGTGCGTCATACGTCTGCGGGCCTGCTGGACGACGTGCTGCCGGTCCGTGCCCGGAGGGCACCCGGCCGCACAGCCGGAAAAAACGCCGGCCCCGGCGCCCCCGAGAGAGGGCGCCGGGAACCGGCGCAGTGGCTCGCTACTTGGCGGCGGAGCCGGCGGCCTTGCCGAAGCGGGCCTCGAAGCGGGCCACACGGCCACCGGTGTCGAGGATCTTCTGCTTGCCCGTGTAGAACGGGTGGCACTCGGAGCAGACGTCGGCGCGGATCGCGCCGCCCTCAAGGGTGCTCCGGGTGGTGAACGACGCACCGCAGGTGCAGCTGACCTGCGTCTCGACGTACTGGGGGTGAATCTCGCGCTTCAAGGTGTCTCCTAGTTTCGGGAGGGCTCCGGGTCGTACGCGCGGATTGCGCGTCCGTGAACCGGGGCCGACGTACCAGTCTGCCAGGACCGGCCGTATCTCCCAAAACGAGAGGCCGGCCAGGTGTATTCCCGAAGCGTCCGGGGTGCGTTCCGCGACCGGGCGGTGACGGATGGTGCCGTCGGCGCGCGGCCTCGGGCGCCTCGCCCCGGTCAGCGCACGACCTCGCCCGCCTCGCCCTTGTCGCCGGCCGACTTCTCGGTGGCGGACGCCGGGATCGGCGCGTCCTTCTTGAGCGCGGCCCAGACCTGCCGGCCGGCTTCTTCCTGGGGCAGCACCCGGTTGGGGTCGGCCGGGTCGTACTCCACCGGCAGCGTGACCATGTCGACGTCCGACGAGCCGAGGCTCCTGAGCCCGTTCGCGAAGCCGGTGAGCTTCTTGACCGAGGCCAGTTCGGAGTCGGTGGTGACGGCCTTGGTGGCGGTGTCCGCCAGGCCGAAGAGCGTCTTCGGGTTCGAGAACACCCCCACGCTCTTCGCCTGGTCCATCAGCGCCTTCACGAACGCCTGCTGGAGCTGGATGCGTCCCAGGTCGCTGCCGTCGCCGACGCTCTCGCGCGTGCGGACGAGGCCGAGCGCCTGCTCGCCGTCCAGGGTGTGGGTGCCCGGCTCCAGGTGCAGACGGCTCCTGGAGTCGTCGATCGTCTGCCCGGTGGTGATCCCGACGCCGCCGAGCTCGTCGACGACCTTCGTGAACCCGGTGAAGTCGACCTCGACGTAGTGGTCCATGCGGATCCCGGACATCGCCTCGACGGTCTTCACCGCGCAGGCGGGCCCGCCGACCTCGTACGCCGTGTTGAACATCGCCCGGCGCTGCGCGCCGACCTGTTCACCGGTCGTGTCGCTCGTGCAGGCGGGGCGGGCGACGAGGGTGTCGCGGGGGACGGAGACCACACTCGCGGAGGTGTGGCCCTTGTCGACGTGCACGATCATCGCGGTGTCCGAGCGGGCGGCGCCCTCGTCGACGCCGTAGGCGGAGTTTGCGCCGGAGCGGGAGTCCGAGCCGAGCACCAGGATGTCCTGCGAGCCGTTGTCGGCGTCGTCGGGGCGTTCCGTGCCCAGGGCGGCGTCGATGTCGACGGCCTTGAGGTTGCCGTTGAGCGTGAAGTAGGCGTAGCCGAGCCCGGATCCTCCGGCGACGACCACCGCCGCGGCGGTCCACAGGGCCGCGGTCTTCACCCGGCGGCCTGTGGAGGGCTTCCTGCGGCGGCTTCCGGTGCCACGTATTCGGCCGGTGCTCCTGCTCTGCCCGCTCATGCGTCTCCCTCGTACGTTCCTCGCCGCTGCCCCCCGCCGTGGCGTGCCGGCCCCGTCCGGCGTCACTCGTCGGGACGCCGGAGCAGCGAGAAGCGTCGCACGACGCGCTGTGGCCCCCGTCCGGGGACGGGGGCCACAGCTGAGGTGGGCGGTTGTCCGGTCACCCGGCGCTCACCTGGGGATTCAGCCGACGGTGTGGTAGCTGTTCCAGCCGGTTCCGAGCTTCACCTGTGTGGCGAAGATCTCGGACGTGCCCTGGCCCGTGCCCTTGAGGAGGTACAGGTCGCCCGCGGTGGAACGCGCCACAAGGTCGGACTTGGCATCGCCGTTGACGTCGCCCGGCGTGACCAGCAGGTTGTACGTGGACCAGTTGCTCCGGACCTTGACCGGGGTCTCGAACGGGGCGGTGGACTTGCCGGTGCCCTTGGCGAGGTACAGGTCGTTGGTGCCGCCGCGACGGAGGAGCAGGTCGTTCTTGCCGTCGTAGGTGAAGTCGCCGTGGCCGCGGACCTGGTTGTAGACCTGGTATCCGGTGGCCGCCTTGACCGCGGTGTTGAACTTCCCGTTGCCGTAGCTCGGGTACACCATCAGGTCGCCGGTCGAGGTGACGGCCAGGATGTCGCCCTTGCCGTCGTTGTTGACGTCACCGGGGGCGACGATCGCCCGCACGGTCTTCCAGCCGCTGAACATCTTCGTCTTCACGTACGTCGCGCTGCTCGCGGAACGGTGCAGCCAGTACACATCGCCGTTGGAGGACTGGCGGGCTATCAGGTCCTCGTAACCGTCCCGGTTGAGGTCCGTCTGCACGATGAGGTTGTACGCGCTGTACGAACCGGCGAAGACCTTGCGCGCGGCCAGCTTCTCGCCACCGGAGTTGAACGTGTAGCCGGTGGCGCCAGTGGTCCGGGCGAACAGGTCCGCACGGTGGTCACGGCTGAAGCTGGTGTCGTCGATCCGGGGCTGGATCGAGCGGTAGTACGTCGCCACCTTGGTGTAGACGTCGTACGTGCCCTGGATGTTGCAGGCTTCCAGGTCGCTGCCCACACCCCAGGAGGTGATGCCGATGACGCGGCCGGAGACGAACATCGGGCTGCCCGAGTCACCGGGGCACGTGGCCAGGCCGGTGCTGTCGTCGCTCGTACCACCCTCGCCCGCGCAGATCATGTGGCCCGCCTTGTAGGCGCCCGGGAGGTCGATGGCCGTGTCGATGGCCTCCGAGCACTCCGCGTCCGAACGCAGCGGCTGGTTGATCCGCATCAGCGTGTCGGACAGCGTCGCGGTGTCCCAGTCGGACCCGGTCATGCCCCAGCCATAGGTGGTGGCGACGGTGCCCGCGGTGTAGCGCGCGTTGTCGCCGTACGAGGCGGGCTGGGCCGGCGTGTAGGACAGCGGCTTGGAGAGCGTCAGAAGTGCGATGTCGTTGTCGATGGCGTCCGCGTCGTACGTACCCGCGAAATAGGAGCGGGTGATGCCGACCGCGGTGCCTTCGTCATTCGGGCCACCGGCGAGCTTGGCCGTACCGGCGAGCACCATGCCCTGACCGACCATGTCCAGTGCGTTGCCGTTGTCGTCGGTCACGCAATGCGCGGCGGTCATCACCTTGTTGGGCGCGACGAGCGTGCCGCCACAGGTGAAGTAGTAGTACCCGTCGTTGTCGAACTCGAAGAGGAGCTGGACCATCCAGGGCGCGCTGCTGAAGGCGGTGCTCGTACCGCCGATGATGCGCGGGGAGGCCTTCTGCGGGCTGACCACGTCGGCGCCCTTGGGCGGCAGGAGCCTTTCTCCGCCGTCGGCCGCCTGGGCCTGGGCACCGGCCACCAGGCCGCCGCCGAGCAGCGCCAGCGTCGCTGCGCCGGTGGCTATGAGTCTGCGAAGCTTTCGTACCGATCCGGCATGACGCGTTATGCGCACGCATGTCTCCCGTTGTTCAAAACCATTTGGAATCTGGAGCCGTATGTGGGGGGAGAGTGACGGCAAGTTGAATGGTACATGCAGAAATCCGCCCCGTCACCGAAGTAACGGGGCGGATTCGAGGGACGGTTGAACTGTCCCGGTTCAGGCGTTCAGTCAGTCATTCCCATTGCCGCTGCCGGGAGTCGTCTTCTGGATCTGAAGCAGGAATTCCGCATTCGACTGCGTCTTCTTCATGCGGTCCAGCAGCAGCTCGATGGCCTGCTGCTGGTCGAGTGCGTGAAGAACTCGGCGCAGCTTCCAGGTGACGGCCAATTCATCGGTGCCGAGGAGGATCTCTTCCTTACGGGTGCTGGACGCGTCGACGTCCACCGCCGGGAAGATGCGCTTGTCCGAGAGCTTCCGGTCGAGCTTGAGCTCCATGTTGCCGGTGCCCTTGAACTCCTCGAAGATCACCTCGTCCATGCGCGAGCCGGTCTCGACGAGCGCGGTGGCCAGGATGGTCAGCGAGCCGCCGTCCTCGATGTTGCGCGCGGCACCGAAGAAGCGCTTCGGCGGGTACAGCGCGGTCGAGTCGACACCACCGGACAGGATGCGGCCGGAGGCGGGCGCCGCGAGGTTGTACGCACGGCCCAGACGGGTGATCGAGTCCAGCAGGACCACCACGTCGTGGCCGAGCTCCACGAGGCGCTTCGCGCGCTCGATGGCGAGCTCGGCGACCGTGGTGTGGTCCTCGGCGGGACGGTCGAAGGTCGAGGAGATGACCTCGCCCTTCACCGACCGCTGCATGTCGGTGACCTCTTCCGGACGCTCGTCGACCAGGACGACCATCAGGTGGCACTCGGGGCTGTTGACCGTGATCGCGTTGGCGATGGCCTGGAGGATCATGGTCTTACCGGTCTTCGGCGGGGCCACGATCAGGCCTCGCTGGCCCTTGCCGATCGGGGCGACCAGGTCGATGATCCGGGTGGTCAGGATGTTGGAGTCGGTCTCCAGACGGAGCCTGTCCTGCGGGTACAGCGGGGTCAGCTTCTGGAACTCGGGACGCCCGCGGCCGGTCTCCGGCGCCATGCCGTTGACGGTGTCGAGGCGGACCAGCGCGTTGAACTTCTCGCGGCGCTCGCCGTCCTTGGGCTGACGCACCGCACCCGTGACGTGGTCGCCCTTGCGCAGGCCGTTCTTGCGGACCTGGGCGAGCGAGACGTACACGTCGTTCGGTCCCGGCAGATAGCCGGAGGTCCGGATGAACGCGTAGTTGTCGAGGATGTCGAGGATGCCCGCGACGGGGATCAGGACGTCGTCGTCGGCCACCTGGACGTCGGTCGCGAACTCGTCGCGGCCACGACGGCCACGGCGGTCGCGGTAACGGCCCCGACGGCCGCGACGGCCGCCCTCGTCGTCGTAACCGTCGTCGTGCTGGCCACCGCCCTGCTGGCCCTGGCTCTGACCGCCGCCCTGCTGACCCTGGCCCTGGCTCTGACCCTGGCCCTGACCCTGGCCGCCGCCCTGCTGGCCCTGACGGCGTCCGCCGCTCTGCTGGCCCTGGTCGTCGCCCTTGCTGCGCCGGTCACGCTGGCGGTCACGTCGGTCACC
Organism: Streptomyces sp. NPDC058637; assembly: GCF_042717325.1. Taxonomy (NCBI): domain Bacteria; kingdom Bacillati; phylum Actinomycetota; class Actinomycetes; order Kitasatosporales; family Streptomycetaceae; genus Streptomyces; species Streptomyces sp. NPDC058637. Next base: position 51,573 of record NZ_JBHXRD010000027.1, read on the forward strand.
GCGGTCCTGGCGGTCACCACGGTCGCCGCGCTGACGGTCCTGGCGGTCACCGCGACGGCCCTCGGCCGTGTCGGCGGCGGACTCCGCCTTCGCGTCGCCCTTGGCCTCGCTCCTGTCGCCGCGCTCTTCGGCACGGTCCTGACGGGCCTCGGCCTGCGGCTCGGACTTCGTCTCGGCCTTGGTGTCGGGGCTGCCCGCCTGCGCGGTCGCACGGCGACGGCGGCGCTCGGCCGGCGGCTGCTCGTCACTGGCCGGCTGGCCGGGAATGTCGATCTGCTGCTGGGCCGCGGCCTTCTCGGCGGGCTCGGCGGCGGACTCGTCCCCGGTGCGCGTCTTGGACGTGGCACGCCGCTTGGGCTTGCTCTCGGCGTCCGTGGCGGCGGGGGCCGCGGCGGCCTTGGAGGAGGCCTTGGGCGCGGAGGATCCTCCGGCCTGCGCCTCCTTGATGACCTCGATCAGCTGGCTCTTGCGCATCCGCGCAGTCCCCCTGATGCCGAGGCCGGACGCGACCTGCTGCAGCTCGGCCAGGACCATGCCCTCGAGGCCGGTGCCGGAGCGGCGGCGCCGTGCGGTGGTGCCAGTGGCAGCACCTTCGGCGGACGCGGAGCTGTCGACGCTCTTGTCGGCAGTCACGCCCATCAGATCGGTGGTGTCGCTCACGAAGGGTCCTTCCCTGGAGCGGACGTCGGCCTTCTGGCTCGGCGACCGGTTGTGCTGTCCGACTGCGGTCTGTTGATCGTGTCGATCGCGGACCTTGCCGGGGCGGTGGTCCGCCGGGTACGGCGGAGAGACGAATGTGCGGGGTTCCGGCGCGAGATCCCCCTGCTCGGCCCACTCCTGGACGAGCAAGAGGGTGTCGTGCCGGTTCCGGAGCGTGCTCGAAAGCTCAGGCAGGCTGCTCAGGCAGTCGGGGAGGCTCCCGGAAGAGTGGTGGTCCCGGATGGGGACACGAAGCAACGCGCCACAAAGACGTCGATTGCTGACTTGAGGTTAACACTACCGGCTCCAACAAACATTCCCCCTCTCGAGCACCGGCAATCACGTGCGGCTACGCGGCGAGCGGCAGCACGCTCGCACCCGCGGCGTCGAGGGCGAGCCGGTTCGCGGCCCATCCCTCACCCGCCAGCCGGGCGACCTTGTCGGCCGATCCCTCCTCCGTCAACGCGAGCACGGTGGGCCCCGCGCCGGAGATGACGGCGGGGACGCCGTCGGCGCGCAGCCGGTTGACCAGCTCCACGCTCCGCGGCATCGCGGGCCCCCGGTATTCCTGGTGGATCCGGTCCTCGGTGGCCGCGAGCAGCAGTTCGGGACGCCTGGTCAGGGCCTCGACGAGGAGGGCCGCACGACCGGCGTTGGCGGCGGCGTCCACGTGCGGGACGGTGCGCGGCAGCAGGCCGCGGGCGGTCTCGGTGAGCACCGGTGTGGCCGGGACGAAGACCACCGGAACAACGGAATCGGCCGCGTCCATCCTGATCGCGCGAGCGGCTCCGCCGTCCATCCAGGCGAGCGTGAAACCGCCCAGGAGACAGGCCGCGACGTTGTCGGGGTGTCCTTCGATCTCGGTGGCCAGCTCCAGCAGCGCGGCGTCGTCGAGACGGGCCTCACCCCCTGTCGTCACGGCGCGGGCGGCGACGATGCCGGCGCAGATGGCCGCGGAGGAGGAACCGAGGCCGCGGCCGTGCGGGATCCGGTTGGCGCAGACGATCTCCAGGCCGCGCGGCTGTCCGCCGAGCAGGTCGAAGGCCGTGCGCAGGGAGCGTACGAGCAGGTGGTTCTCGTCGCGGGGGAGCGTTTCGGCGCCCTCACCCGCGATGTCGATGTGCAGACCGGAGTCGGCGACGCGGACGACGATGTCGTCGTAGAGCCCCAGTGAGAGGCCGAGGGCATCGAAACCCGGGCCCAGATTGGCGCTGGTTGCGGGGACGCGCACCCGGACGGCGGCGGCTCGGAACGCGGGACCGGCCATCGGTTGGACGACTCTTCCTGTACGGCGGCGGGGATGTTGTGCGAGGTGGTTCGACGTGCGTGGGGGTGCCGTTGTGCCGGGGGCGGGGTACCCGGCAGTCACTACGGCGACTGCTCCGCGGCCTGTGCGGCGGGGCGGGTTGGTCACAGCTTATCGAAGGAAGGTTCTGTGGCGACATAGGGCGCACAGGAGGCGCACGATGCGTGTCGCATCCCTCCCATGCGCTCTGCGCCCCCGCGAGGGGTGGTCGGACCGTTCTGCCGCCCGGCGGGGCCGGGCGGCAGCACTGCGCGCATGTCAGACGAGGCCCAGCTTCTCCGCGGCGGTGACGGCGTCGACGGGGACCGTGACCGGCTGCGGCGCACCCGCGACGGCCCAGTCGGGGTCCTTGAGGCCGTTGCCCGTGACGGTGCAGACGATCCTCTGGCCTCGGTCGACCTTGCCCTCTTCGGCGGCCTTGAGCAGGCCGGCCACGGAGGCGGCCGAGGCGGGCTCGACGAAGACACCCTCCTGGGAGGCCAACAGGCGATACGCGGACAGGATCTGGCGGTCCGTCACCTCGTCGATGAAGCCGCCCGATTCGTCCCGGGCGTCCAGCGCGAACTGCCAGGACGCCGGGTTGCCGATCCGGATCGCGGTGGCGATGGTCGCCGGGTCCTTGACGATCTCGCCGCGCACGATGGGCGCGGAGCCGGAGGCCTGGAAGCCCCACATGCGCGGGGTGTGCGTGGACAGGCCGTCGCCCGCGTACTCCTTGTAGCCCTTCCAGTAGGCCGTGATGTTGCCCGCGTTGCCGACCGGCAGGACGTGGATGTCGGGGGCGTCGCCGAGCGCGTCGACGATCTCGAACGCGGCGGTCTTCTGGCCCTCGATCCGGACCGGGTTGACCGAATTGACCAGTGCCACCGGGTAGTTGTCCGAGAGGCTGCGGGCCAGGGTCAGGCAGTCGTCGAAGTTGCCGTCGACCTGGAGGATCTTCGCGCCGTGGACGAGGGCCTGCCCCATCTTGCCGAGCGCGATCTTGCCCTGCGGTACGAGGACGGCGCAGACCATGCCGGCCCGCACCGCGTACGCGGCGGCGGAGGCGGAGGTGTTGCCGGTGGAGGCGCAGATGACGGCCTGCGCGCCCTCCTCCTTGGCCCGGGTGATCGCCATCGTCATGCCGCGGTCCTTGAACGAACCGGTGGGGTTGGCGCCCTCGACCTTGAGGTGCACCTCGCAGCCCGTGCGCTCGGAGAGAACCTGCGCCGGAACGAGCGGCGTGCCACCTTCACGGAGCGTGACGACGGGCGTGGTGCTCGTGACCGGAAGACGGTCCCGGTACTCCTCGATGATGCCGCGCCACTGGTGGGTGCCGTTGCTGGTCATGGGTCCTTACTCCCCTTCAACACGCATGATGCTGGCGACACCGCGCACGGTGTCCAGCTTGCGCAGCGCTTCGACGGTCCCGGAGAGGGCGGCGTCGGGCGCGCGGTGGGTGACGACGACGAGGGATGCCTCGCCGTCTCCGCCCATCCGTCGCCCGCCGCCACCCTGCTCGATGGCGACTTCGTCGACGCTGCTCGAATGTCGGCTCTGCTGGCGGACCGTATCGATGGATACGCCCTGTTCGGCGAAGACCGTCGCGACCTGGGCGAGCACGCCAGGCTTGTCGGCCACGTCGAGACTGATGTGGTACCGCGTGACGACCTCGCCCATGGGGCTGACCGGCAGACGCGTGTACGCGGACTCACCGGGGCCGGTGGTCTCGCCGATCTTGTTGCGGCAGACGGCGACCAGGTCGCCGAGGACGGCGGACGCGGTCGGGGCGCCGCCGGCGCCGGGGCCGTAGAACATCAGCTGCCCGGCGGCCTCGGCCTCGACGAACACCGCGTTGTACGCCTCGCGGACGGAGGCCAGCGGGTGGCTGAGCGGGATCATCGCGGGGTGCACGCGGGCGGTGACGGACCTGCCGTCGGCGGCGCGCTCGCAGATCGCGAGGAGCTTGACGGTGCAGCCCATGCGGCGAGCGGAGGCGATGTCGGCCGCGGTGACCTCGGTGATGCCCTCGCGGTGCACCTCGCCGATCCTCACCCGGGTGTGGAAGGCGATCCCGGCGAGGATGGCGGCCTTCGCGGCGGCGTCGAAGCCCTCGACGTCGGCGGTCGGGTCGGCCTCGGCGTATCCGAGGGCGGTGGCCTCGTCGAGCGCCTCGGAGTAGCCGGCTCCGCTGGAGTCCATCTTGTCGAGGATGAAGTTGGTCGTGCCGTTGACGATGCCGAGCACCCGGTTGACCTTGTCGCCGGCGAGGGACTCGCGCAGCGGGCGTACGAGCGGGATGGCACCGGCCACGGCCGCCTCGTAGTAGAGGTCGCGGCCGTACTTCTCGGCGGCGGCGTGGAGGGCGGAGCCGTCCTCGGCGAGCAGCGCCTTGTTGGCCGAGACGACGCTGGCGCCGTGCTCGAAGGCGGTGGTGATGAGGGTGCGGGCGGGCTCGATCCCCCCGATCACCTCGACGACGACGTCGATGTCACCCCGTTTGACCAGGGCGGTCGCGTCGGTGGTGATCAGTGCGGGGTCGATTCCCTCCCGCACCTTGGAGGGCCGGCGGACGGCGACGCCCGCGAGCTCTACCGGCGCACCGATGCGCGCGGCGAGGTCGTCGGCGTGCGTCGTCATGATGCGCGCCACCTCTGAGCCGACCACTCCACAGCCCAGTAGCGCCACCTTCAGCGGACGCGTACGCATCATCCGACCTCGTTTCTCATACTGCTGATGTGTGGACCAGTCTCACTCACCGGACGGGAGTTTCTGCCACCCGTCCGGATCCTGAGACCCCTATTTCATTAACCGACATCGAGACGCAGGAGATCCTCCTCCGTCTCGCGCCGGACGATCACCCTGGCCTGTCCGTCACGCACAGCGACGACGGGCGGGCGCAGGGCGTGGTTGTAGTTGCTCGCCATGGAGCGGCAGTACGCGCCGGTGGCGGGCACGGCGATGAGGTCGCCGGGGGCGAGGTCGGACGGCAGGAACGCGTCCTTGACCACGATGTCCCCGCTCTCGCAGTGCTTGCCGACGACGCGGACGAGCATGGGCTCGGCGTCGGAGCTGCGGGAGACGAGGGCGACGCTGTACTCGGCGTCGTACAGGGCGGTGCGGATGTTGTCCGACATGCCGCCGTCGACGCTGACGTACGTGCGCAGGCCCTCCAGGGGCTTGATGGTGCCGACCTCGTACAGCGTGAACGCGGTGGGGCCGACGATCGCCCGGCCGGGCTCGACGGAGATGCGCGGGGTGCGCAGGCCGGCCGACTCGCACTCCCGGGTCACGATGTCGCCGAGCGCCTTGGCGATCTCGTGCGGCTCGCGGGGGTCGTCTTCGGAGGTGTAGGCGATGCCGAGGCCGCCGCCGAGGTCGATCTCGGGGAGCTCGATGCCGTGCTCGTCGCGGATCTCGGCGAGGAGCTGGACGACGCGCCGGGCGGAGACCTCGAAGCCGGCCATGTCGAAGATCTGCGAACCGATGTGCGAGTGGATGCCGATGAGTTCGAGACCGTCCAGGGTGAGTGCCCTGCGGACCGCCTCGGCGGCCTGTCCGTCGGCCAGTGCGATGCCGAACTTCTGGTCCTCGTGCGCGGTCGCGATGAACTCGTGGGTGTGTGCCTCGACGCCCACGGTGACACGGATCTGTACGCGCTGGCGCACGCCGCGCTGCTGGGCGATGTGCGAGACCCGGACGATCTCCTGGAAGGAGTCGAGCACGATCCGTCCGACGCCCGCGTCGACGGCCCGCTCGATCTCGGCGACGGTCTTGTTGTTGCCGTGGAAGGCGATGCGTTCGGCGGGCATCCCGGCGTCCAGCGCGGTCGTGAGCTCGCCGCCGGAGCACACGTCGAGGTTCAGCCCTTCTTCCGTGAGCCAGCGCACGACGGCGCGTGACAGGAAGGCCTTCCCCGCGTAGAACACGTCGGCGTCCCGCCCGAAGGCGTCGGCCCAGGCGCGGCAGCGCGCCCGGAAGTCGCTCTCGTCGAGGAAGTACGCCGGGGTGCCGAACTCCTCGGCCAGTCGGGCCACTTCGATCCCGCCGACGGTGAGCGCACCGTCCGCGTCGCGGGAGACGGTACGGGACCACACCTTCTCGTCCAGCACGTTCAGGTCGGTCGCCGGGGCGCTGTAGTGGCCCTCGGGGTAGACATCGGCGTGACGGGGCCCGGCGGGGTGTGCGGATCGGCTCATCGTTCTGTTCTCTCAGGTCTCAGAGGTGGTGGGGCGCGCTGACGCCGAGCACGTACAGGCCGCCGGCCAGCACCGTCCCGGCGGCTTCGGCAAGGGCCAGCCGGGATCGGTGGGCGGCCGAGGGTTTCTCGTCGCCGACGGGGAGCGGCGGCGCGGCTTCGAGGAGGTCGAAGAGGGCGTGCGCGACGGTTTCGAGGTGGCGTGCGAGCCGGTCGGGCGCGTGGTGGCGTGCCGCCGTGGCGAGCACGCCGGGGTGGTCGGCGAGCGCGGTGTACAGCGCGGGCGCTTCCACGTCCTGTTCGTACGCGCCGGTGAGATCGAGCCGCTCCGCGCCACGGGTGAGCGCGCGGGCGCGGGCGTGGGCGTAGCGGACGAGGAAGAGCGGATTGGGCTCTCCCTGTACGAGGAGGTCGTCGCCCAGCGGCGCGTGGTCGTGGCCGGCCGGCCTCAGCAGCCCCCACAGGGCGGCGTCGGGCCCGAGCCGGGCGAGCAGCTCGCCGGCGGTGGCTCCGGCGGGGACGGGCCGCAGTTCCCGGCTCTCCGCGTCCCCGTGGCGAGGGCCGACGACGACGCGCAGCCGCTCCCAGTCGGGGTCGGGCTTCCCGGTGCAGCCGGCCAGCACCTGGCCGCCCTGGGTGCGCAGCAGGCGGCCCACGGTGCGGGTGACGACGGCGGCCCGGACCTCGGGCCGGTGGTGGAGCCGGTGGAGCCGCCCCGCCTCGGTGGTGACGCGTCCGTAGCGGAGCCCTCGCTCCCGTACGTCGCGTACGAGCGCGGCGCGGGCGGCGGTGTCGGCGGTGGCGTCGAGCGTGAAGTTCAGGAATCCGGGCCCGGTGATCTCGATCCGCCCGATCCCGGGGGTGGCCGCGACCCGGTCCCGCAGGATGCGTGCGACCTCGCGGGCGGGCAGCGCGGCGGGCCCTGCCAGCTGGAGGGCGACGGCGCAGGCGTAGTCGCCGCTGCCGCCGGGCCGTGTCCGCTCCACCCGGACGCGCGCGGGTACGGGCGCGCGCAGGGCGTCCTCGTCGACCGCGCGGCGCACAGCGTGCAGCACGGTTCGGGAGAGATCTGCGGGGGTCACGGGACCAGCGTATGGGAGGAAGGGGGGCACTTCGCGACCCCGTTTCGCCATCCGGTCATCCGTGCGGGTCGTGCGGAGGGTGGTATCGGTCACCCGGCCGGGCTTCCGGCCCTCCCGGCGCCGTGTCTGCCGTCGAGCGACGACGTGTCCCTGCCGCGCATCAGCCGGTGGACGATCCGCACCAGCTCGCTCGGCTCGAAGGGTTTCGCGAGGAACGCGTCGACCCCCGCGGCCACCCCTGAGTTCACCTCGTACGGCGTGCAGGCGCTGACGACGGCGACGGGCAGGTCGCGGGTCCTCGGGTCGGCCCGGAGCCGGATCGCGGTCTGGATCCCGTCGAGCCGGGGCATCACCACGTCGAGCGTGATGACGTCGGGGCAGACCTGGTGCACGAGGTCCAGGCATTCGGCACCATCGGCCGCGGTCACGACCTCGAAGCCCTCCAGCTCGAGATTGACCCTGATCAGCTGCCGGATGACCTTGTTGTCGTCGACAACAAGCACGCGGCCGTACGCCCCTGACACCCTTCGAGGGTAGGTCGGCCGGAGGGGCCGCGTCCGGCTTTTGCCCACTTCCGCCCCCCGCAGGGCCGACCGGTGGTCGCCGGAACCGGTTCGGCGCCCGGTTCACCGTGGGGGCGACGGGGCCGCCCGACCGCCCCGGTCCGGGGACCCGACGCGTGAAATACCCGTTCCCGGACACCCCGTCGGAGCTGGTAGGGTTTCACTCGTCGCCGCCAAGCGCAGCGACAACGCCCCCGTAGCTCAGGGGATAGAGCATCGGCCTCCGGAGCCGGGTGCGCAGGTTCGAATCCTGCCGGGGGCACTTCGCAGGAAGTGCCGAAAGGCCTTCTGACCAACATCACGTTGGACAGGAGGCCTTTTTCATGTGCCCCCGCATTTCCCATGACCCCGCGGTCTCCTCGTCCCCGCGGACGGGTGCGGTCGCGCCCGCCGACGGCCCATGTCCGGTCCGGTCGGGGCGTGTTGAGCCCGTCGGGATCATCTCCTCACCGTGACGGAAGGGACCTACGGCTGAATCTCGCCCAAAACGTTTTGCGCACTGTGCAAAATTGCATAGTATGCATCTTCATGACTGCCGATGCCGCGCCCGTCGGGCTGCGTGAACGCAAGAAGCGCGCCACACGTGACGCCCTCGCGGACGTCACGCTGCGCCTCGGCGCGGAGCACGGGATGGAGGGCGTGACCGTGGAGGCGGTCACCGATGAGGTCGGCGTATCCGTGCGCACCTTCTTCAACTACTTCTCGTGCCTGGAAGACGCGATCACCCGGCCCGACCAGGGCAGTGCCGAGCGGGCGCGTCAGGCGGTGCTCAACGCGCCGCGGGAGCTCTCGGCGCTGAACGCCCTGCGTGAGGCGATCGGCCAGGAGCTCGCCGACATCGAGCAGGACCACGAACGCTGGGAGCTGCAGACGGCCGCGCTCCGGAGGAGTCCGTCACTGATGAACGGATTCGTGGCCGCCCGGTGCGCCGACGAAGCCGCGCTGGTGGCCGTCCTGGCCGAACGCCTCGGCAAGGATCCCGATTCCGACCTGTCCCCCAGGCTGCTCGCCCATGTGTCGAACGCCGCCGTCCGCGCCGCCGTGGAGCTCTGGGTGGCCTCCGGACGCACCCGCACGTTCCAAAGCATCTACCGGCAGGCGTTCGCGTCGCTGGCCGCCGGTCTGAGCGACTGAAGTACATCCGAGGCCCCCGACGGGGCTTCTTCACCTTCACCAGAGAATGAGGAACGTCAGCCGATGTCCGCTGCCGTCACACCCGAAACCGGTCCCCCCGGTGCGTTCGAAGCGGCCCCACCGGCCATGACGCGCCGCCAGATACTCCAGGCGATGTCGGGCCTCATGGCCGGCATGTTCGTGGCCATCCTGGCCTCCACCGTCGTCGCCAACGCCCTTCCCCGGATCATCTCCGACCTGAACGGCAGCCAGTCGGCCTACACCTGGGTCGTCACCTCCGAGCTGCTGGCGATGACGGCGACGGTCCCGATCTGGGGCAAGCTGTCCGACCTCTACGACAAGAAGCTGCTCATCCAGATCTCGCTCGCGATGTTCGTCGTGGGCTCGCTCGTCGCGGGCTTCTCCGACAGCGTCGGCGTGCTCATCGTGAGCCGGGTGGTGCAGGGCATCGGCGCGGGCGGACTCACCGCGCTCGCCCAGGTCGTGATGGCGGCGATCATCCCGCCGCGTGAACTCGGCCGCTACTCCGGCATCTTCGGCGCCGTCTTCGCCGTCGGCACCGTCGCGGGGCCCCTCATCGGCGGTGTCCTCGTGGACACCTCCTGGCTGGGCTGGCGCTGGTGCTTCTTCATCGGCGTGCCGTTCGCCCTGCTCGCGATCGTGCTGCTCCAGCTGACGCTGAGGCTGCCCACGGTCCGCAGGGAAGTGAAGATCGACTACGTGGGTGCCGTCCTCATCATGAGCGGCGTCAGCGCGCTGCTGCTGTGGGTGACCCTCGCGGGCAACCAGTTCGACTGGCTGTCGTGGCAGACCGCCGCCCTGGTCGGCGCCGGTGTGGTCCTGCTGGTCGCCGCGGTCATGGTCGAGGCCAGGGTCGACGAGCCGATGATCCCGCTGGACATCTTCCGCAACCGCACCGTGGCCCTGACGACGGTGGCGAGCCTGTTCGTCGGCGTGGCCATGTTCGGCGGCACGGTCTTCCTCTCCCAGTACTTCCAGACCTCGCTCGGCAAGTCGCCGACCGCCGCGGGCCTGATGAGCCTGCCGATGATCCTCGGCCTGATGCTCTCCACCACCATCGCCGGGCAGATCATCTCCTCCCGGGGTAAGTGGAAGGGCTTCCTGATCGCCGGTGGCATCACCATGACGGCGGGCATGTGCCTGCTGTCCACGATCAGCGCGGACTCCTCGTTCGGGGTGCTCAGCGTCTACATGCTGGTCCTCGGCGTCGGTGTCGGCATGCTGATGCAGAACCTGGTGCTGGCGGCGCAGAACGACGTACCCGCGTCGGAGCTCGGTGCGGCGACGTCGGTCCTGTCGTTCTTCCGCAGCCTCGGCGGCGCGATCGGTACGAGCGCCCTGGGCGCCGTGCTCGGCCACCGCGTGGCGAGCGAGATGGAGAAGGGGCTCGGCACGTCGGCGGACGGCGGAGGCTCCGGGCACAGCGTGCCCGACCTGGCCACTCTTCCCGAACCGGTCCGGGAGGTCGTCGAGCAGGCGTACGGCGTCGCGACCGCCGACGTCTTCCTGATCGGGGCCCCGTTCGCGTTCCTGGCCCTGATCGCGGTCCTGTTCATCAAGGAGAAGCCGCTCAAGACGCAGAGCGGCATGGAGCGGCTCGCGGAGGAGAACGCCGCCGCAGCGGCGGCCAAGGCCCCGGCCGCTTCCACGCACTGACCTCGAACCACCGGTCCGGGCAGGCCCGTTCACCGTGCGTACGCGCGGTGGGCGGGCCTGCCCGTGTACGTACGGTGGTGTCCTCGACCGGCCGCCTCCCCTCCCCCGTACCCGAGGTGTGTGTCCGCGCCCTGATGAACATCGGGTCCTGCGGTCCGTACGCGCACATCGTGGCCCGGTTCGGACCACCGAGCCCCGGCGACGGGTCCGAGCTGCTCGGCGTCGTCCCGGAGAAGCGCCTGCCCGCCGGGTTCGTGCCCGCCCTGCGGTCGGGGCTGCTGGAGGGTCTGGACGGGGTGGCGGCCGCGGGACTGGTCACCGGACGGCTCCTTCCACGAGGTCGACTCGTCCGAGTACGGTCACCGGATCGCCGGACGGCAGGCGGCCCGGGCCGCCTTGACCGCCATGGGCCTGCTGCCACCGGAGGAGGCCGACGGGCTGCGCTGGGCGACCTGGCCGGGCCGGCGGCACCCCCGGCCGCCCAGGAGGCGAAACCGCCCCGCCGGGTTCTGAACGGGGCGGATCCCGGGGTCCGCGCCACTGCCGGACCGATTCAGGTCAGCACCGCACGACCGATACGTCGTACCGGGGGATCCAGGCGTTCCGGGTGACCAGGACCAGCTGCTCGGCCTGCGCCTGCGCGACGAGTATCCGGTCGAAGGGATCGGTGTGCAGCATCGGCAGCCGGCCCGCCCGTACTCCATGGGCGGCCGTGACCGGCACGCTGGTGAGGGGCAGGTCACGCACCTGTTCGGCCAGGTCGCCCGGACCCTCGAACTCACCGAGGAAGTGCTTGACCGTGATCTCCCACGGAGACACCGCGCTGATGTGGACGGCGGGCTCGGTGTCGATCAGGTCCTTGATCCGGCCGGACAGGTGCGGAGCGTCGGCCATCCACCACATGACGACGCGGGTATCGAGCAGATACGTCATCAGCGCATCCCGAACGCTTCGGTGATACTTGCGCGCGGGTCGTCGAAGCCGGCCGGGATACGGATGTGCCCGCGAAGCGAGCCACGGCCCTGGCGGTACACCGGCCTCCTCCGGGCCGGCACCCCGGTAGCGACTCACCGGACGTACTGATCACGAACGGTCGGCCGCCGGCCACCCGCTTCGACGTGCCGGAGAAGCTGGGCCCGGCAGCTTCCACACGACGCGGGCGGAGCCTCTTCCACAGCCACCTCACGACGCGCTCACCGGTCCCGCCCCCTCCATGGCGCGGGTAGCCCGCTCCCCCGGTCCGTACCGTCACCGCTTCTCCGGCCTGCAGCCGCAGGGCGGGGCCCTCGTCCAGGCCGATGACGACGAAGAGCCCTCCTGAGGCGTACCGCTCGCTCCGCATGCTGCGGACCGTTCGCCAGGCCCTTCCGACCCGCACGCTCTGGCCGGCCCGGACGGTCACCGCCGCGACCTCGGCCTCCCCTGACGCGGGGACGATGCCGGGGGCCGACAGCTCCGCCCACACCGTCTTCCCGATATCCGCCCGCCGCTCGTCCACACCCCAGCGGTGGGCCAGGGCCTCCACGAGCAGCAACCCACGCCCGGCCGTGTCCAGCGCACCGGGCGTCCGCACCAGCGGGCGCCCCTCCCCCGCGTCACTCACCTCCAGCCGCAGCAGCCCGCCCCGCTCCCGGCACTCGATGCGTACGCCCACCATCCGGTCACCGGGCGCGGGGGCCCGCAGCGCGTTGGTCACGAGCTCGGACAGCACCAACTCGGCCGTCTCGGCCACCGCTTGCCCCACTCGGCACTCACCGAGTCGGGCCCGCAGAACGGCTCGCGCCCTGGGGACGCTGCTGCGAGTACGGACCAGCCGAAAGCTGATTTCGTGGAAGCCGGAAGGCTCTGCCATGACGCTCCTTGAAGGTCTGCGGTTGTGGCGTCGCGAACACCGGAACATAGGTGACGTTCGGTAGATCAGCCATCACAGAGTGCATGGGCACTTGATACTGGCGCAACGTTGAATGGATTGCTGTCGCTCAATTCACCCCTTAGTGCGTTCCGAGGACGCGGAGCCCCGCCGGCTGGTAGGGAAGGGTGCATGCCATCCGTAAAGCCATCCACCGTTCTCGGGCGCCAACTCGGCGACGAACTTCGCCGCTTCCGCGAGCAGGCCGGGTTGTCCACCGCAGAGGCGGCCGAAGTCCTCGACTGCACCAAGGGCAAGATCAGCCGCATCGAGAACGGTCACGTGCCTGTTCGCACACCCGACCTGATCGCCTTGATACACGCATACGAGGTTGCCGACCCGGACGCACGCGAGCGCCTGGCGTCACTTGCTCGCACGGCCAACAGGCGTCGGCGCGAGGGCTGGTGGCATCAGTACGGTTCGGTGCTCGCAGACACCTACCGCGACTACATCGAGATGGAAACGATCTGCGACAGCATCAGGACCTTCCAAGTTCAGCTGGTTCCCGGGCTGCTCCAGACTCCCGAGTACGGGAGGGCGGTAACGGTCGCCTCCCGGGCATGGCAGACAGCCGAGGAGATCGACCGGTTCGTACAAGTGCGGCTGGCCAGACAGGAGCGTCTGACGGGTGACGACCCGCTGGAACTCTGGGCGGTCCTCGCAGAAGGCGTCCTGCACCAGCAGGTCGGCGGCCGAACCGTCATGCACGACCAGCTCAATCACCTGGCCGGTCTCGCCGAACGGCCCAATGTCACCGTCCAGGTGCTGCCGTTCTCCCGCGGCGCGCATCCGGGTATGTTCGGTCCGTACCTACTGCTGAGCTTTCCGCGGGTGTCAGCGCTCGATCTCGTACTGACTGAGACTCCAACTGGCAACATCTGGATGGAGCGGGAATCCGAAGTCTCGCGCTACCGCGATCTCTTCGATGACGCCCGCACCTCAGCGTTGCCGCCGACGGACTCACTCAGCCTGATCCGACGCATCGCCAAGGAGTACAGACCATGAGTCAGGAACGCCGCGCACTGCCGGACCTCGCCAACATCACCTGGCGCAGCAGTAGTTACAGCGGAGGACAGGGCGAGTGCGTCGAGGTGGCCCACAACCTCCCCCACCTCGTCCCCGTACGCGACAGCAAGCGTCCCGCCGGCCCCGTCCTCGCCTTCGGCCACGACGCCTGGCGTGCGTTCGTCAGCGAGTTGGTCTGACCCCGGACCCGTCACCTGCGGGTGATCCGGACGCCTCCGGAACCACTCATAGGCACCCATGCCCGAACGGGCAACGGCGATATCCGGGTGATCGGGCCACAACCTCGTTGTTGGGGTGCCACGTTGACGTCGATCGGAGCCGGGGGACTCAGGACGTTCGACGACGACTGGGCAGCACTCAAGGCTGACGCCCAGGAACGGCACTCCACGCAGATGAGGCTCAACACGACCGGGGCCGGCAGCACCGCGTCCGGGACCGATGCCGATCTCGTGGTTCATCAGGACGACCTGGGCGCGGTCGGCAACGAGGCCTTCCGGATCCACGGCGAGCTGCAGAAGCGCGCCGACATCGCGGGGGCCGGTATCGACAAGGCCGGGGCGGGGACGACCGCCCGGGCCGCAGCGGAGTTGCAGGGCCGGAACTTCAGCGCGGGCGGTGAGTTGTACACCGCCCTTGAGGTCTGGAGCTCGCAGGTGAAGACGGTCCTCCAGATGTGCGCTCACATCTCCAACCACCTGGACTACTCGAAGAAGGCACACGCCAACGACGAGGCGGAGATCGCCGCCGCCCTCACGCGAAGAGACGGTTCCGCCGTACCGGTGTCGGAGATCCTGAAGTACGTGAAGTGAGCGGGGGCAGGCAAACGTGGGTACGTTCTCGTACACGGATCTCATCGAAGTGAACCTGAGCAAGCTGGGCGAGGCGGCCGGTGACTGGGCGTCGACAGCAACCGGCCTGGAGAAGCTGACAACCGAGACCTACAGCGGCCTCCTGCTCATGTCCGACGGGGCCGACCGGGCAGGACTGAATGCGTCTGTCACCAAGGACTTCGTCCGCAAGACGGCCAAGGAGGTCGCGGACCTCCACCTGGAGGCCCAGAGCATCGCCGCTGTCCTCCGGGATTCCCCCGCAGAACTGACACACATGCAGAAGCGGGCCAGGGAGCTGTCGGCGGAAGCCCGTAAGGGCGATCCCACACGGGATGCGGGCCCTGATCCGGGGCTGCTGGTGACGGATGGCCCCAACGGCACGGTGAAGGTCACGGAGGCGTTCTGTGGCGTCGACGGGACCTCCCAGCGGACCAAAGACCTGATGCAGTGGTACGCCGACACGCTCACGGGGCTCGTATCCCATGCGGCGGAGATCGACGCAGCCGTCACCCGGGCCCTGAAGAGAAGCCACGGTGGCGACCCGCACAACGCGGGCCACGCGACGTACACCTCGCTGGACGAGGATCAGCTGCCCCGTGCCACGAAACTCGCCTCGCTCGGTGACGACGCGAACACAGCTCAGCGGGCCGAATTGCGGCGGCTCTGGTCGTCGCTGAGCCCTCAGGCCCGTGCGGAACTGTGGACCGGGCACAAGGACGACCTCCTCGCGGCGGGACTTCTCGCACCCTCCGTCAAGCAGGCGGCCCCCGCCCGAGGCTCCGGGCGTCATGGCGCCGAGGAACCCGGAGCGGAGGAGCGCAGGACCCGGGAGAAGATGAATCTGATCGCCGAGGCTGCCGACTGGAAGGGCGACAACGACGCTGCCCGGCACATGGCGCATTACCTGGGGAACAGCGGGACGGACATGGAGCTGCCCGTCGACAAGATGATGTCGGACGTGCCCGGCTTCCGAACGCACATCGAGGAACGCATCGAGCAACATCAGGACGAATGGCGCGAACAGGCTCTCGCGGAGTTCCGGCGCAACGGCGGACAGCCCGTCTCAATGCCGGTGGAGACCAGTAACCGTGACTTCAGTTTCGGCAAGGACGTCGACGAGAACTGGTTCTACGCGGTCGGCTCCACCCGATCGAACGTGACCGGAGTGGTCACCGTCGTCCCGGATGCGCATGGTCAACCTCAGGTAGGCCTCGACTACCAGGCCAACGCGTGGGACCGCTACAACTGGGACGAGGACAAGGGGGTGACCATCGACGTCCCCGGAGGCAGCGCCCTGAGCATTCCGGACGGTCGGATGGCCCGCCTCCACACCACGGGCATCGCCCAGGAATTCGACATGGCGGGCAGCAGCTCCGTCAAGCACTACGATCTGGGCGGATCCGCCCCGAACCAGGAACCCCTGCCCGCGCCGGACGTACCCGGGCGCGAGGGCGACCGCACGGATCCGGGCCGTGAGCAGCAGGAAGCGCGATAGAGGACCGATGAAGAGCTTCAGCAAGATCGCTGCCGGCGAGCCGCCCGTACGCCGCCGTCGCATGCCTGTCGCCGTCGTCGTCCTGTCGGTGCTTCTCGCCTGCGCCGCTGCCACCATCGGTGTGGTCTCCTGCGTCACGGAGAAGGTCTCCTCGGACTTGCTGGACAAGGAGATGACCTGCTGCTGGGAAGACGGAGCCACGCCTGCCTGGATGAGCGACCGGATGGGCATCCGCATTCCGGCCACGGCATCGGACCGTCGGGCGGGGTACAAGGTCGGGGAGCGCTACGACACCGGTCTGCTGTCCTTCGTCCTCCCGGCCGACGATGCGGAGACGTATACCGGCCGGCTCATCGAGGACGGCACCAAGATGATCGACAACTCTCATCCCGAGCCGAAGGACTACCGTCCCGCGGCTGCCTTCGATCACCTCGGACTGCCCGAACCGGAGACGTTCGTCAAAGGGCTGCGGAAGACCAGCCTGTGCCCGGACGACCTCGCGACCCCGGAGGGCGAGTACCTCCAGCGCTGTGTCGACCTCTTCGCCCACGAGTTCACACCCGGCACCACGCGGATCTACGTCCGGGCGACCATCGAGCCGTCCGTGACGCCCCCTCCGGCGAGCGACGCTCCGTAACACTGCCGGGTTCTGGACGTGGCGGAGCCCGGGAGTCGTATCCAGCTCCCGGGCCCCTGGGGATGCCACCCAATTGCGCTTGCCAGCGGCGTTTAAGAGTGCGGATCAGTCGTCAGACCGTCGCGTTCTTCCATTGAACTACCGCGCCGTGAAGAGGTGCAGGCCGGATTCGAACCAGCATTCAACGGTGTTCGTCCGTACTCGGTCGATCTGGCAGTCGGTGGCGATACTGAAGCTTGAGCGAGAGTCTGAGTGTGATCGCGGCTGCCTCTGCCATGTTGGGCCACCCCGGCCTGTGGTGCCGGGGGAAGGACTCGAACCTTCACCTTTACCGCGTCTTCAGGCTGAACGTCAGTTTCAGCTTGCGCTCGTCACCCGGACCGGACCTCAACCGGCCGCGTGATGTCACGCACCCCCACGGCTTCGCGTGGGGGCGACTTGGGATGCTACCCGTGTCCGGTACTAGCCGAACAGGTAGCCGAACACCGCGTCGCCGACCCGCCGGTCGGTGACCTCGGCACCATTAGCCTCCTCGCGGGCGAACTTGACCGCGTGCTGCAGCTTCTCGACACGATCCAGCAGCTCGTTCACCCGCCTCGCCGGAAGCGATCCGGAGAACTTCACGGTCGTCCAGTACCCGATCGGCACGTCCTCGTAGTACACGTCGACCTGCGCCGGGTGCTTGTCGGTCGCCTCGGCCTTGACGTGGTTGCGGGGGACCTTCTTCGTACGGATCGTGCGTACCGGGTCGGTCTTCCACCAGTCCGTGGACGGGTCGAGCGACCAGGACTCGGAGGCGTCGAGCACGGGGAGCTTCTTGACGAAGGTGTGCAGGTCGGTGAGCTGCTTCTCCAGGAAGAGGAGGTAGCTGACCGGCACCTCGCCGACGATCACCCGTCCGTCGACGGTGACGTCCGCGCGGGCGGAACAGTTGGCCCAGTCCTTGGTGGCGGTCACGTCGAACAGCCGGGTCAGTGACGCGGACATCTCACGCAGTACGTCCTCGGCCTTGACCTGGACGCGCGTGGACTCGGGCGGCAGCTGCTCGCCCTCCTCGTCCTTCGGCTGGTACGTACGCGAGATGCCGGCCAGCTGTACGGGCTTCTGCACCTGGTGGTGAGCCGCGGTGATGTCCTGGAGCGACTTGCTCTTGACACCCTTTTCCACGGCGATGATCTGGTTGAGCTTCGCCACTTCGCCCCCCTTCGGACGACAGGAACGTACCTCACGGGACGTCGAACCCCCGTACGGTTTTCCACCGTTGCCCGCGCGCACCGCGCTCTGTCGCCGGGTGCGGATCGGCGTCATGATGGCGCGGTCGGTCGGGTGGCTCGAGGGGGATGTCATGGCGGGAGCAGGCGCGCGCGTGGTCGTGCGGCCGGACAACGCGGTCTATCGCAAGCGGCTGGCGCTGTACGGGGTGGTCGGTGTGCCGGCCCTCTGTTCGCTGGGGGCCCTGCTGATCGGCGAGTTCGGCATCGGGTGGCTGGTCCCCAGCCTCGTGCTGATCGTGCTGCCCGTGGTGGTGGTCCTCGTCATGACGGCGTTGCGATCCTCACTGGCCCGGGTCGCGGTCGTCGAGGACGAACTGCGGGTCGACAACGCGTTCGGGGTCTCCGTCTACCGCGTGCCGGTGGAGTTCCTGACCGGACTGCACCCCGTCACCCTCGGCGTCGGTCCCCTCACCCCGACGCCGGGGCGCATGGTCATCACCTCGGACGTGGCCCGCCCCTTCGTGCTCGACATGCGGCCCTGGCAGCGGGCCGACACGGAACGGCTCGCGCGACGGCTGCGGGGCATACCGTTCACCGACTCCCCGGCCTCGTCGCCCAAGGAGCTGCGGACCGCGTTCCCCGGTGTCCGGCTGCCGTGGTGGCACGCGCATCCGTGGGGTGTCGTGGTCCTGCACACGGCCCTCGTCGTCGGCTACTTCCTGGCGGTCTCCGCGCTGATGGGGCCTTCCGACTGACCTGAGGGCACAGGACGGGTCCGGCCCGCCTCAGTCCGCCGTCGGCCCGAGCGGACCTCGGGCCAGCCGGAGGCCCAGGTCGTCGATGGCGAACGTGGGGTGGCTCCGGCGGCGTACGGTGGCGCCGCAGCCGCGTTCCGACTCGGCCCAGCCGCCGCCCCGGAAGATCCGGTAGGAGCCGTAGACCTCCTCGTCGTAGACGTCCCAGCACCACTCCCAGACGTTGCCCAGCATGTCGTGCAGCCCCCAGGCGTTGGGCGACTTGGAGCCGACGTCGTGGGCCCGGCCCTGGGAGTTGCCGTCGTACCAGGCGATGGCGTCGATCTCCCCGTACCGGTATCCGGTGGTCCCCGCCTTGCAGGCGTACTGCCATTCGGCCTCGGTCGGCAGGCGGTAGCCGTCGGACGTCCGGTCCCAGGTCACCTCGCCCGTCCGCGCGTCACGGGAGTAGGCGGGGCGCAGGCCGGCCCCTGCCGAGAACCGGTCGCACAGGTCGACGGCGTCCAGCCAGCTGATGTTCGTGAGGGGTGAGGCTCCGCTCGCGGTGGGGGCCGCGTCCGATCCCGTGAGCGCGCGGTGCAGTTGGTTGGTGACGGGGTGCCTGCCGAGCAGGAACGGCTCGACGTCCGCCTGCCATCGGGTGCCCCGGCGGTCGTCGCGCAGGTCCACCGTGCCGCCCGGGATCCGGACCATCCGGGCGGCGATCTGGTCATCGGTGAGCGGGTGCACGCGGGGGCCTCTCCGTCCGGGGCGGCCGGCCGGCAGCCCGGGTGCCCACGATACGGCGGGGAGCACGGGCCACCGGTGGACTCCGGCCGATGCGGCGGGCTCGGCGGAGGGCACCGTGCGCTCGTCCCAACAGCCGTTGACAAAACGGAACAGCGCTCCGTATCTTTAGCGGAGCAACGTTCCGCTTTGGTTTCGGCCCGAGCGGGCCGCTGCCGGCCGCCGGCCGGACAGGACCGGTGGTCATGGCCGTCGAAGGGACAGACACACCATGAGTGAATCCATCGACACCGCGAGCCTCCTCGGCCCGCCCGCCCCGGTCCTCTCCGTCGGTCCGGTCGTGCTGCCGGCGCCCGGCCGGGCCGTGGACCTGGAGATGCGGGTGTCCGCGCCCATGACGGGAAGCGACCTGCCGGTCGTCCTCCTGTCGCACGGCCAGGGCTACTCGAACCACCTCTCCTCGATGAACGGCTACGCGCCGCTCGCCGACTTCTGGGCGGCGCACGGCTTCGTCGTGATCCGGCCCACCCATCTGAGCTCGCGGACCCTGAGCCTCGATCCCGCCACCCCCGGCGCGCCTCTGTTCTGGCGGTCGCGGGCCGAGGACATGACGCGCGTCCTGGACGGGCTGGATCTGGTCGAGGCCGCCGTCCCGCAGCTGCGCGGGCGTCTGGACCGGGGCAGGGTCGCCGTGGCCGGGCACTCGATGGGCGGGCACACCGCGAGCCTGCTGCTGGGTGCCCGGCTCACCGATCCCGAGGACGGGACGGAGGTGGACCTGTCCGATCCCCGGATCGGGGCGGGTGTGCTGCTCGCCGCGCCCGGCCGGGGCGGTGACGCCCTCAACCGGTCCGCGGCGAAGAGCATGCCCTTCTTCCTGAGCACGGACTTCTCCGGGATGAGGACGCCCGCACTGGTGGTCGCCGGGGACAAGGACACCTCCACGCACCTGACGGTGTCGGGCCCGGACTGGCACGCCGATCCGTACGTCCTCTCGCCCGGCCCCAAGTCCCTGCTCACCCTGTTCGACGCGGAGCACGGGCTCGGCGGGATCTCCGGCTACGACGTCGCCGAGACCACGGACGAGAACCCCGGGCGGGTGTCCGCGGTCCAGGGGCTCACCTGGGCGTACCTGCGTACGGCGTTCAGCCCCGGGGATCCGGCCTGGCAGGAGGCGCGGAACGCGCTGGCGGCCGGCCCCCGCCCGGTCGGACGGGTCGAGTCCAAGTAGGCGGGGCCGGCGCGAGGGATGTCAGGGCCACCGTCCCGTGAGCTGCCGCTGGAGCGCGGCCTCCCCCGGCGTCAGCGGTACGTCCGGGCGGAGCCGTTCCGGATGTCCCTCCGGCGGCCCGGTCGGGGGCTGGTCCGCCGGGGGCGGGGGCGGGCCCGTGACGGAGAGGCCGAGCCAGATCCAGCCCGCCGCCGTCAGCGACACGCGTATCTCGTGCAGGGCCCGCGCCACGTGTCTCACGCGAGCTGTGTCTGCGCCCGCGCGGGGACACGGGGTTCCGCCCCGGCAGCCTCCTCCTCGCTCCAGGTCCACAGCCGGGCCACCGCGTTCAGGTCCAGGTCGTGGCCCTCGGTCCAGATGCGGGCCGCCGCCGTGAGCACCGACTGACGGTCGGCCTCGGGGGTTCCCGCCCGTGCCGGGAGGACCGGGGTGACCGCGCCGGCGCCCAGGCGTACGGAGCGGTGCCGACGGGCGAAAGCGGTGAGCGTCTGACGGGGGCCCACCTCGACCAGCAGGACGTCGTCGGCGGCCAGGAGTTCGTCCAGGGCCTTGCGGAAGTAGACGGTGTCGGTGATCTGGCGGGCCCAGAAGCGGGGGCTGCGTGCTTCCTGAGGGCTCATCAGGGCTCCGGTGTAGCCGGAGTAGAGGGCCATCTTCGGCTCGCGCAGGGGGATATCGCGGTAGGCGACCTCGACCGCGTCGGAGGCGGGGGCCATGGCCGGCGAGTGGAAGGGGCTGGTGGCGGGGACCGTCACCACCGTGTGCCCGTCCGCCTTGAGCCGGGCGGCGACCTCGGTGAGCGGGTCCTTCGAACCGGCCAGCATCACCTGCTGGTTGGCGTTGACGGCCGCGACGGCGACATCGGCCGTCAGGTACGGGAGCACCTGCTCCTCGCTCGCGGCGACGGCGAGCATGCCGCCCGCCGGGATCTTCACGGCCTCCCGGACCCGGGCCAGCACCATCGCGACCGCGTCGCGCAGCGACACGACCCCGGCGAAGGTGGCCGCGACGAGCTCGCCGGCGCTGTGGCCGAGCAGGGCGGTCGGGCGGACGCCCCAGCTCAGGACGAGGCATCCCAGTGCGTAGTCGATGGCGAACAGGAGGGGCTGGGCGCGCCGTACGTCGTCGATGCCGATGGCGGCCCGTGCCGGGTCGAGCCAGTCGGCGCGGATGCGGGGGCCCTCCTCGCCCATGTGGGAGAGGGCCGCGTCGACGGCGGCGGTGAAGACGGGTTCGCGGCGGTAGAGGCCGGCCGCCATCCCCGCGTGCTGGGAGCCCTGGCCCGGGAAGAGCAGGGCGACGGGGCGGGGGCGCGAGGCGTCGGTGGCGCGGGCCTTGTGCACGGCCGGGGCGGCGAGCGCGGAGACGGTGACGGCCGCGCCGCGGATCGGGCCGGGGGCGGTGCCGCAGGGCACGGTGGCGGGCAGGGCGGGGAAGATCTCGCGGTGTACGCCGCTGAGCATCGGCAGGAGCTCGTCGCGTACCCGCATCTCGTCGTCCGCGTTCTGTCCCGACCAGCAGACCAGCCGGTGCCGGTCGGGGTCGGTGCCGCGCGGGCTGCCGGTCAGGGGGCGCAGCGGCGGGGTGGTGTCCTCGCCACCGGGCGTGGTGACGTCGAGCACGCCGAGCACCGCGTCGCCGTCCGCCACGGCTTCGGCGGCCCGCTTGACGGCGTACACGGTGATGGTCCGGGGGTCGGGTTCGCCGAAGCCGGCGACCAGGGCGAGGTCGGCGGTGCCTTCGTGGAGTTCCCGGTGGGCCTGGCGCAGGGCGCGGCCCGGTGTGTCCGCGGTGCGGACGGTGAAGCCTTCGTGCTCGGGCCCGACGCCGTCGAGGGTGTCCGCGCCGAGGAGCACGACGGTCCGGGCGGGCAGGTCCTCGGGAGGGCGGCCGAAGGCGCGCAGTACGGCCGATACGGCGGCGGCCGAGGCGACGACCGGTGCGGTGCTGCGGTGCTGCGGCGCGGAGCCGGGGCTGACGATCAGCCGGCGGACCACCGCACTCCGTTGCGTGAGCGACATGGTTCCTCCTCGTGGGCCGCGGCTCGGGCCCCCATCGATACGGATCGGTGTGGTGAGGCCGGTGACGGCCGCCCCGCCCACGGGGGGACGAGAAGCGGGGCGGCCGTGCGGGACCGGCTCAGGCCGCGGTGGCCCCGGAGTTGATGAGGGCGAGAAGGGCGCCGGGGGTCTCGGCGTCGACGACGGCGTCGTCCGGGATCTCGACGCCGTACTCGCGCTGGATCTGCCCGATGACCTGGAGCAGGGCGAGCGAGTCGTAGCCGAGCTCCATGAACGGGGTGTCGATGACGTCACCGTCGAGGTCGATGCCCTCCTCCTCGCCGGCGCTCTCGCGCAGCATGCGGGTCAGGTCGGCCAGGGTCACTGTGGCGGTCGTGGTGCTCATGGGCGGTGCCGTCCTCTCGGTTGGGCGTATGGATCGTTCCGGTGTGGCGGTGGTGCCGGTGGTTCGTGGGGGGGTGGAGCGTGTGGGGGGTGGGGTGCTGTTCAGCCGCGGCGTACGACGAGTGCCGCGTTGAAGCCGCCGTGGCCCCGGGCGAGGACCAGCGCGTGGCGCAGATTCGCCTCGCGTGCCTCGGTGACCAGGTCGATGGTGTGGCCGGGGTCCGGCGCGCCGACGTTGGCGGTCGGCGGGATGACTCCGTCGCGCAGCGAGAGCAGCGCGGTGGCCACGTCGAGGGCGGCACCGCCGGCGAGCAGGCGGCCCGTCATCGTCTTGGGAGCGGTGACGGGGACCCCGTGCGCGCCGAACAGCGCGGTGAGGGTCTGTGCCTCCGCCCGGTCCAGGTCGGGGACGCCGGCGGCGTCGGCGAAGACGACGTCGATGTCCCCGGCGGTGATCCCGGCGTCGGCGAGGGCGTTCTCGACGGCCCTGCGCAGGCCGGGCGGGCGGCCGGTGGAGGGTGCCGGGTCGAGGGTGGCGGCGTATCCGGCGATCTCGCCGTAGACCGTGGCGGCTCCGCGGGTGCGGGCCGACTCGGCGTCCTCGACGAGGAGGATCGCGCCGCCCTCGCCGGGTACGTACCCGCCCGCGTCCGGCGAGAAGGGCAGGTAGGCGCGGGCCGGGTCGTTCACGGTGCTCATCAGGCCGGAGGCGATCTGCGGGACCCAGCCCCAGGGGCAGATCGCGGCGTCGATGCCGCCGGAGATGACGGCCGGGAAGCCCTTGCGGATGTGGCGGCGGGCGTGGCCGAGGGAGTCGATGCCGCCGGCCTGTTCGGTGAGCAGGACGCCGCTGGGGCCGCGCAGCTTGTGCCGGATGGAGATCTGGCCGGTGTTGACGGCGTAGAACCAGGCGAAGGACTGGTAGGCGCTGACGTACTCCTTGCCCTTGCTCCAGAGGTTCTGCAGCTCCCGCTGGCCGAACTCGACGGCACCGCCGGACGCCGCGGTGACCACGCCGATGCCGTACTCGGGCATGTCGGTGGTGTCGATGCCCGCGTCGGCCAGTGCCCAGTCGGCCGCGGTCAGCGCGAGGCGCGTCATGTGGTCGGTCTGGGGCATCAGCCGGCTGGGGATGTGGTCCTCGGCGATGTAGTCGCCGACCTCCCCGGCGATCCGGGAGGGGTACTGGGTGGCGTCGAAGCGGGTGACGGGTCCGAGACCGGACTCGCCGGCCAGCGTGGCCTTCCAGTAGTCCTCGGTTCCCAGTCCGTTGGGGGCGGTGATGCCCAGGCCGGTCACCACTGCGGTGGTCATGAGGTGCTCCTCTCCGGGCGGGCCAGCACCATGGCGCTCTGGAATCCGCCGAATCCGCTGCCCACGCTGAGGACCACGTCGGTCTGCTTCTCGCGGGCGACCAGCGGGATGTAGTCGAGGTCGAGCTCGGGGTCGGGCTCGTGGAGGTTCGCGGTGGGCGGCAGGATGCCGTGCTCCATCGCGAGCGCGCAGGCGGCGATCTCCAGGGAGCCGATGGCGCCGAGGGAGTGCCCGATCATCGACTTGATGGAGCTGATCGGGGTGCGGTACGCGTGGTCCCCGAGGCTGCGCTTGAAGGCGCCGGTCTCGTGGCGGTCGTTCATCTTGGTGCCGGAGCCGTGGGCGTTGATGTAGTCGATGGTGTCCGGTGCGAGGCGGGCCTCGGCCAGGGCGACGTCGATGGCCTCCGCCATCTCCAGGCCCTCCGGCTTGAGACCGGTCATGTGGTAGGCGTTGCAGCGGGAGGCGAAGCCGGCGATCTCGGCGTAGATGTGGGCGCCGCGCCGCCGGGCGCTCTCCAGCTCCTCCAGTACGAGGATGGCCGCGCCCTCGCCGAGGACGAGTCCGCTGCGGGTCCGGTCGAAGGGCCGGCAGGAGCTCTCCGGGGTGTCGTTGCGGGGGGTGGTGGCGTGGATGGCGTCGAAGCAGGCCGAGGTGATGGGCGAGATCGGGGCCTCGGTGGCACCGGCGATCATGATGTCGGTGGTGCCCTCGCGGATGAGTTCCACGGCGTGGCCCAGCGAGTCGAGACCGGAGGTGCATCCGGTGGAGACGACCGCGGCGGGTCCCTCCGCCCCTGCCGCCAGGCCGACTTCGGCGGCGATGGAGCTGGGGACGAAGTGCCGGTAGAGCTCGGGTACGGCGTATTCGTGGTCCACGTTCCACTTGCGGCCGCCGTCGCTGACGACCGCGTACTCGCGCTCCAGGCTGGTGGTGCAGCCGACCGCGCTGCCCACGGCCGTGCCGACCCTGCCGGGGTCGAGGGCGGAGAGGTCGAGGCCGCTGTCGGCCAGGGCCTCCCGGGTGGAGACCACCGCGAACTGGGCGGCCCGGTCGAGGCGGCGGATCTCCTGGTGGGAGAGGCCGGCGGCCAGGGCGTCGAAGTCGCACTCGGCGGCGACCTGCGAACGGAACGGTGAGGGGTCGTAGAAGGAGATCCTGCGGGTGGCGGTGCGTCCCGCCGTGAGCAGGTTCCAGTACTCCTTGACACCGACCCCACCGGGGGCCACGACGCCCAGGCCGGTGATGGCGACTCTGCGCATGGTCTACCTGGCCTTCGACGGGGCCGGATGCGGCTGGGCGCACCTGCCGGTTGGCATTGTGGGGGTCACTGTCGATCCCTTCGTCCGTATCACTGCTGGGTCGTGAGTCGGTATCGGCGGCCGGAGGGTGTCCGGGGTGTGGACCCCTCCGGCCGGCCGGACCGGTCGGCCGCACGCTCGTAACGAGCCGCCGCTTCCGGTGAAGCTATGGAACGTCCGCGCCCTAGACCCGGACTCGCGTTCGCGTGGACCTGCCCTTTTGACCGATTACGTAGGGACATTTCCGTGCTTACGAGACGGCACTTCGGCACGCTTGGAGCGCAGCATGGCCAGCGACCGGATCAGGATGCGGCGGGTTTCCGCGGGCTCGACGACGTCGTCGACGAGCCCGCGCTCGGCCGCGTAGTAGGGGTGCATGAGCTCGGTCCGGTACTCGTCGATCCGCCGGGCGCGGACCGCCTCCGGGTCGTCGGACGCGGCGATCTCTCGGCGGAAGATGACGTTGGCGGCGCCCTCGGCACCCATCACGGCGATCTCGTTGGTGGGCCAGGCGAACGCCAGGTCGGCTCCGATGGAGCGGGAGTCCATGACGATGTAGGCGCCGCCGTACGCCTTGCGCAGGACGAGTGAGATCCGGGGCACGGTCGCGTTGCAGTACGCGTAGAGGAGCTTGGCCCCGTGCCGGATGATGCCGTTGTGCTCCTGGTCGACGCCGGGCAGGAAGCCGGGGACGTCGACGAGGGTGACGAGCGGGATGTTGAAGGAGTCGCACGTGGAGACGAAGCGCGCGGCCTTCTCACTGGCGTGGATGTCGAGCACCCCGGCGAGGGCGGCCGGCTGGTTGGCCACGATGCCCACCGGGTGGCCGTCGAGGCGGGCGAGCGCGCACACGATGTTGGGCGCCCACGCCTCGTGGACCTCGAAGGTCTCCCCGTCGTCGACGATCTCCTCGATCACCGCGCGGATGTCGTAGCTGCGCCCCGGGTCGGCCGGCACCAGGTCGGCGAGGGCTTCGGTGAGCCGGTCCGCCGGGTCGTCGCAGGGCACCGAGGGCGGCATCTCGCGGTTGTTGGACGGCAGCAGCGCGATGAGGAACCGCACGTCCTCCAGGCACTCGGCCTCGTCGTCGTAGGCGAAGTGGCAGACGCCGGAGGTGGTGGCGTGGACGTCGGCGCCGCCCAGGCCGTTGTGGGTGATCTTCTCGCCGGTCACCGCCTGCACGACGTCGGGCCCGGTGATGAACATCTGCGCCGTGTCCCGGACCATGAAGACGTAGTCCGTGAGGGCCGGGGAGTACGCGGCGCCGCCCGCGCACGGGCCCAGCATCACGCTGATCTGCGGGATGACCCCGGAGGCTGCGACGTTGCGGCGGAAGATCCCGCCGTAGCCCGCGAGCGCGGTGACGCCTTCCTGGATGCGGGCGCCCGCCCCGTCGTTGAGGCTGACCAGCGGGGCGCCGGCGTCCGCCGCCAGGTCCATCACCTTGTGCACCTTCTCGGCGTGCGCCTCGCCGAGCGCTCCGGCGAAGACCCGGAAGTCGTGCGCGTAGGCGAACACCGTGCGGCCGTGGACCAGGCCCCAGCCGATCACGACACCGTCGCCGTGCGGCTTGCGCTCCTCCAGGCCGAAGCCGGAGGCCCGGTGCCTGCGCAGCGGCTCGATCTCCGTGAACGTCCCGTCGTCGAAGAGGAGTTCCAGCCGCTCGTGCGCGGTGAGCTTGTTCTTGTCGTGCTGCCGCCGGGTGGCCGCCGGATCGGGTCCGCGGCTCACCTCCTCCTTGAGCCGTCGCAGTTCCGCGGCGGCGCGTCGGAGGTCGGGGGCGGCCTGGGTGACCGTGAGGTCGTCGAGGATCGTCATCGGCCGAACGTAGGAACGGCGGCTAGAGACAAACTGGAGAACGTGCCGCGGCGCGTACCCCGACGGGTGCCGGGGACGGCACCGACGGCCGGCCCCGTGTCAGCCGGAGGCCGGGACCTGCAGGTCCAGTGCCGGGTCGGCGGAGAGCACGGCATGGTGGAGGCGCTGGAGCCGGGCCGAGGGTTCCAGCCCCAGCTCGTCGACGAGCGTCCCCCGCAGACGCTGGTACGCCTCCAGTGCCCGCCAGGCGCCGCCGGAGCGGTGCAGCGCGGTCATGAGCTGGGCGCAGAAGTTCTCGTGCATGGGGTGCCTGGCGACCAGGACCCGCAGTTCCGGCACGATCCCGGTGTGCCGGCCGAGGATGAGGTCGGCGTCGATGCGCCGCTCCAGGGCCGCCATCCGGTCCTCCTCCATGCGGAGCACCTCCAGCTCCAGCACGGTGCCGATGCGTACGTCGACGAGTGCGGAGCCCTGCCACATCTTGAGGGAGCGGCCCAGCAGTTCGGATGCCGCGAGGTGGTCGCCCGCCTCGTGCGCGGCGCGGCCCGACGCGGTGAGCTGCGTGAACTCGTGGGCGTCGACCTGGCCGGGCTGCACCTGGAGCAGGTAGCCGCCGTGCTGGGTGATCAGGACGTCCTTGGCCTGACGGGCCGGGTCGCCGTCGAGGGCCGCCGCGATCTTGCGGCGGAGCTGGAGGATGTAGGTCTGCAGCGTGGTGGCCGCGCTGCGCGGGATGTCCTCGCCCCAGATCTCCTCCATCAGGGTCGCCACGGTCACGACCCGGTCGGAGTGCAGGGCGAGCAGGGACAGGATCTGGCGCGGCTTGGCCGCGGTGGGTACGACGGACACCCCGTTCTCACGGGCCGTCAGTGGTCCCAGGACTTTGATCTCCATAATGGCGCCCTCCCCTTCATGCGCTGTGAGGCCGGCCCGACACCGGGTCGGCACAGGCTCTGGAGTCTGAGGCGAGCCTCGCACCGGCGGCGTTCGAGTCCCAGTGAGGTGGTCATGAGCGCGCACATGAAAATGTCATGCCCCAGTGGTGAGCCCGGCACTGGGCCCGGCCCCGTGGCACGTCGCAGAATCCTGGCACTCGGTGCAACGAACTCGAACTCGTACCAACCGACCCGGGAGGGAATCCTCATGACCGTCACGACGCACACGCAGCTCGCCCACCAGGAAAACGGCAGCGTCGCCGCCCCGAAGTCCCGCGACCACCGCTTCGCCCTGCTGACCGCCCGTGCCGGTCTGGAGCCCGACCTGGCCCAGCGTTACACGAGCGATCCGGTCTCGGTCCTCGCCGAGTTCGGACTCGCGGCGACCGAACCCGTGTACGGGGACCTGTTCGTGAGCGCCCCCGGTGCCAAGGGTGCCGTCGGCCTGGTCATCGACGAGCTCGACCGCCCCGGCGCCACCACGCTCTACGGCTGCTACAGCGGCATGACGCCGCTGCCCGGGGAAGAGGCGCCGGCGGCCCGTGCGTGATCACTTCCCGGGGGACGGGCAGCGAGCTGCCGGTGGGATTCAAGAGACATCTGCGGGTCGAGGCGATCGAGGGCGACGCCGTCTACCTGCTGTCCGAGCGGGGGACGACCGCGCTGCAGGGCCGTGAGGTCCAGGAGCTGGCGGCCCTGCTGGACGGCACCCGGACCCTGACCTGTGTGCTGGAGGAGGCGACGGGGTCGCTGACCCCGGCCACCGCGGCCCGGATGATCGCCGAGCTGGCGAAGGCCGATCTGATCGGCTACCACGACCCGGCCGCCGACGCCCCGACGGAGGCGTACTGGGAGTGCGCCGGCCTCGACGGGCCCAGCGCCACCGCGTCGTTGCTGACGACGGAGGTGGAGCTGGTCGTGCTGGGCCGGGTGGACGCCGCCGCGGCCCGGGCGGAGTGCGAGGCCGCCGGGCTGCGGCTGACGGCGGGCCCCGGGGAGCCGGCGGCGCTCGCCCTCGTCCTGTGCGACGACTACCTCGACCCGCGACTGGCGGAGATCGACGCCCGCCACCGCGCGGCGGGCCGGCCCTGGCTGCTGGCCAAGCCGTGGGGTGCGGAGACCTGGGTGGGGCCGGTGTTCGGGGACGCCGACGGCCCCTGCTGGGAGTGTCTGGCGCACCGGTTACGCGGGCACCGCGCCTCCCGGTCCCCGGTGATGCACGCCCTGGGTCTGGCGGGCACGGTGCAGGTCCCCGAGGCCTCGCTCGCGACCGTACGGGCCATGGGGCTGCACACCGCGGTGCTGGAGACGTCGAAGTGGGTGGCGGGCCTGCGCTACGAGGGCCAGGGGGCCGTGTGCACGCTGGACTCCCGCACCCTGCGCACCCGGCGGCATCCGGTGCGGCGGCGCCCGCAGTGCGCCGCGTGCGGGGATCCCGGGCTCGTCGCGGAGCAGGTGCGCCGCCCCTTCGTCCCGCGGTCCAGCCCCAAGACGCACACGGTGGGCGGCAACCACCGGACCGGCAGCGCGGCGGCGGTCCTGGAGCGCTACCGGCACCTGGCCGACCCGGTCACCGGAATCGTGTCGGAGCTGCGTCCCGCGCCCGGCTCCCCGGAGGGTCTGAACCGGTACGTGGCCGGGCGCAACATGGCTCTGGGGGACAGCCGTTCGCTGGCCGGACTGCGCGGCGGGCTGCGGGGCCAGAGCGGGGGCAAGGGGACCACTCCGCAGGAGGCCGAGGTCGGCGCGCTGTGCGAGGCGCTGGAACGGTACTGCGGAACCCGCCAGGGGGACGAGCCCACCGTGCGCGACACCCTCACGGGGCTCGGCCCGGCCGCCCTGCACCCCAACGACTGCCAGCTGTTCGCCGACCGGCAGTTCCGTGAGCGGGACGGGTGGAACGCCCGGAACTCCCGCTTCCAGCAGGTACCCCCGCCGTTCGACCCGCAGGCGCCGGCCGACTGGACGCCCGTGTGGTCCCTCACCACGGGCACGCACCGGCTGCTCCCCACCTCGATGCTGTACTTCGGCGCCGGGCCGGGCGGTGTGCCCACCGCGCCCTGGGCCGATTCCAACGGCAACGCGGCGGGCAGCAGCCCGGAGGACGCCGTCGTCCAGGGCTTCCTGGAGGTGGTGGAGCGGGACGCGGTCGCCCTGTGGTGGTACAACCGCACCCGTCAGCCCGCGGTCGACCTGGACGCCTTCGACGAACCGTGGCTGGCGCGGACCCGGACGGCGTACGCGCGGCTGCACCGCGACCTGTGGGTGCTCGACCTCACCGCGGACTTCGGCATTCCGGTCATGGCCGCGCTGTCCCGGCGCACCGACGGGGGCGCCCAGGGCATCTCCTTCGGATTCGGGGCGCACTTCGACCCGCGGCTGGCCCTGCGCCGGGCGGTGACGGAAATGGCTCAACTGCTCCCCCCGGACGAGGACTCGCCCGACCTCCACTCCGCGGATCCCGGCCTCGCGGACTGGTGGCGCACAGGGACGGTGGATAACCAGCCATACCTGCGTCCGGATCCAGCCGAAAGTCCGCGTACTCCGGGGCACTATTCGTATACCGCCCGGAACGATCTGCGGGACGATGTGGAGACGGCGGACTCATTGGTACGTGCCCATGGAATGGAGTTGCTGGTCCTCGACCAGACCCGCCCCGACGTGGGACTTCCCGTAGTCAAAGTGATCGTTCCGGGAATGCGGCACTTCTGGGCCCGATTCGCCCCCGGCCGGCTCTTCGACGTACCGGTGCTGCTGGGACGTCACGCGCGTCCTGTCCGGTACGAAGAAATCAACCCCGTACCACTCTTCGTCTGAATCAGGTCGCCCTCGGGAACCAGTGGCTGACGGCTGACCGGACGACATAGCATGCGGTCCGCCACTACTGGTCCTGGCAAGGAGGCGGCAGTGCCGACGAGTCGTGATGGCGGGAAAGCACCCTTGGACCAAGGGTCGACGACCGGGGGGTCCGTCACGGAGATGTCGTACGCGCACAGGGGGAAGCCGGAGACCACGTCCTTGGGCACCTCGTTCTCACCGCGTTCACAGCCGCCGGCGCCGCTGCTCGCCCGGGCGGTGATCCTCGTGGCACTCACCTGCTACGGCACGATGACGATCCTGAACGTCGTCAGGACCAGGCCGAACACCATGCAGCTCGTCGCGTGCGTCGTGCTCGTCGTCGCGGTGTACGGCGTCCAGGTGGCGGTCTCCTCGGGCGGGGCGCGGCGCTGGTCGACCGGCTGGAAGGCCGGGGCGCTGGCTGTCCAGGCGGTGCTCACCTTCGCACCGCTCGTGTGGTTCGGGACCAACTGGGGCAGCATGCAGGGCCCGCTCGCCGCCTCCCTGCTGCTCACGCTGCCGGCACGGTACGCGTGGCCCTCCTACGGACTGCTCATCGCGTTCATCCCGGTCTACAACCTGCGTGCCGGGGCGTCGGTCGACCTGGTCCTCTACTTCACCATCGCGGGGATCCTGACCGGTCTCGTCATCTACGGCCTGACCCGCCTGACGGACCTGGTGCACGAGGTGCACTCGACCAGGGAGGAACTGGCGAGGATGGCGGTCACGCAGGAACGGCTGCGGTTCGCCCGCGATCTCCACGACCTGCTCGGGTACAGCCTCTCGGCGATCGCCCTCAAGGGCGAGCTGGTCCAACGGCTCATCAGCAGCCGCCCGGACAAGGCCCGTGAGGAGACCGCCTCGCTGCTCCAGGTGGCACGCCAGGCGCTGTCGGACGTACGGCTGGTGTCCAGCGGGTACCGGGACATGTCGCTGTCCGAGGAGGCCGAGTCGGCGGGAACCGTGCTCGCGGCGGCCGACGTGCGTGCCGAGGTGGACGTGGCGTGCGGACGGCTGCATCCGGTGGTCGACACCGTCCTCGCCACGGCGCTCCGGGAAGGGGTCACCAACATCCTCCGGCACAGCGGCGTACGGGTCTGCTCCATCAAGGCCGAGACGGACGGAGAAACGGTCCGGCTCGGTCTGACCAACGATCACCCGTACGAGCTGCCCGACGTCTTCACCGCGCGGAACGGCGGAAGCGGCCTGGACAACCTGCGCATCCGTTTCGCCGCCATAGGCGGCGGTCTCAGCGCGGGGCTGGGCGGGGACGGCAGGTTCCACCTGGAGGTGTGGGCACCGACCAGACCCCAGAACCACGACAGCGGGTCACCGGTCGCGGGGCCGGGCCCGGAGAGAACCGCCGTGGCCTAGCACCGGTCCGAACGAGAGGCCCTGGGCCGGCCTACGGCCCGATCGAAGTGAGCCACATCATCCGACCGGGGGTAACGATGCTGTCTGTGAGAATCCTCCTCGCCGAGGACGTCCACATGATCCGTGGCGCGCTGGTCGCACTGCTCCAACTGGAACCGGATCTGCACGTGGTGGCCGCGGTGGACCGCGGCGACACGATCGTGCCGACCGCGCTGACGTCCAGACCCGACGTGGCGGTGATAGACATCGACCTCCCAGGGATCGACGGTCTCACCGCCGCGGCCGAACTCCACGAGCAGCTGCCCAGCTGCCGCACCCTGATCCTCACCAGTCTCGGGCGTCCCGGCACCCTGCGGCGCGCCCTGTCCGCGCACGTCTCGGGCTTCCTGCTCAAGGACTCACCGCCGGACCAGCTGGCCCTGGCCGTACGGTCGGTGGCCACCGGGCGCCGGGTCGTCGACCCGCAGCTCGCGCTGACCGCCTGGGACTCGCCCGAGAATCCGCTGTCGCCGCGCGAGCTGGAGGTCCTACGGCTCGCGGCCCGCGGTGCCGACGCCGCCGAGATCGCCGGCTGCCTCTACCTGTCGAAGGGCACGGTGCGCAACTACCTCACCGCCATCGTCGGCAAGCTCGGGGCCCGCAACCGCATCGACGCCATCCGGATCGCCGAGGACGCCGGCTGGCTCCCCTGACGCCCCGGGCGCGCCCAGCAGGGTGTCGAGCATCCCGGCGTCCAGGGTCGTCGCCACCGACAGGTCGGACAGCTCACCGAACCCGGTGTCGCACACCGCGACGCTCACGACGTAGCCGTCACCGGCCGCGAAGGTCGCGAACTGCCACTCGCCGCCCGGCACGGGGGAGCCGTCCGGCCTGGCCAGCCGCGTGACACCGTCCTCGGTCGAGAAGCCGAACCCGGTGAAACGGAATCGCAGCCCCTGGCCGAGCGCCTTGCTGTACGCCTCCTTGAGGGTCCACAGCCGCACCATCGCGTCGTTGCGCACGCCGTCGCCGCCCGCGTCCAGCAGCGCCCTCTCGTACGGGGTGCAGGCCTGGCTCTCCGAGCCGGTGTGCGCGAGCTGCCGGTCGGCCCGCTCCACGTCCACCCCGATGCGGCCCCGGCGGGTGATGCCGACGACCATCATCTCCTCGGTGTGGCTGAGGCTGATGTCGATCTGGTCGCAGCCGCGCACATAGGGCCTGCCGCCCGGCTGGTAGGCGAGGTCGACCAGTTCCGGGGCGGTGTGCAGGACGGCGGCGGCGGCGTGCCGCAGCAACAGCCGGGACGCCACGAAGCGTTCGCGCATCCGGGGCTGGGTGAGCTTCTCGTAGCGCTGCCAGTCCCGGCCCAGCCGGCGGCGCAGCTCCGCGTCCGTGCCGCCGGCCGGCAACCAGGCGGGCATCGTCCCGTGGATCAGGGCGGTGCCGGTGTGCAGCAGTTGCGCGTGGACGGCGTCCCAGGGGCCGCCGGGTCCGGCGGCGTGCAGCGGCCGCCCGATCCGGGCCCGCACGTCAGGCACCGCCGTCACGCGCGCCGCTGCCCCGCACTCCGGGGAAGGCGGCCGTCAGCGGTCCCGCGTCCAGTGCGGAGATCACCCCCGCCAGGTCGACGGCGTCACTCCGCGGGCCCCGGCAGACCGGCAGGCAGACGGGACCCCGCCGGCCGCCGCCGATCCGCCGCAGGTAGGGGGTGAGCACGGGCCGCGGCCCGATCTCGACGACGTGGGTGGGGGCCTGCTGCGCCAGCAGGCAGCGGGCGGCGTCGGCGAACCGGACGGGTGAGGTGATCTGTTCGGCCCAGTACGGGCCGTAGAGGGGCTCGGTGGCGAGCCGGCCGTACAGGGTCGAGTAGAACGGCAGCCGGGCGGCGGCGCCGGGCAGCCGGCGCAGACAGGCCTCGAACTCGCTCACCATGGGCCGCATCAGCGGGGAGTGGAAGGCGTGGGTCACGGTCAGGTACCGGCAGCGTACGTCCCGTTCCGCGAGCCGGGCCTCGACGCGCTCCAGTGCGGCACGGTCGCCGGAGAGCACGACCGACTTGGCGGCGTTGACGGCGCTGATGCCCACGTCCGGTTCGGCGGCGACGAGTTCGGCCGCCTCGTACGGTGTGACGCAGGCGGCCATCATCGCGCCGCCCGCCGGCAGGGCCTGCATGAGGGCGCCGCGCGTCGCCACCAGTCGTGCCGCGTCGTCGAGGGTGAGCGCGCCGGCGACGGTCGCGGCGGCGAACTCCCCGATGCCGTGGCCGAGCACCGCCACCGGCTGGACG
The DNA here is from genome assembly GCF_042717325.1 of Streptomyces sp. NPDC058637. NCBI lineage: Bacteria > Bacillati > Actinomycetota > Actinomycetes > Kitasatosporales > Streptomycetaceae > Streptomyces > Streptomyces sp. NPDC058637. The sequence continues at coordinate 86,285 of NZ_JBHXRD010000027.1, forward strand.
CCCGCCTCCTGGAGGGTCCGCGCCAGGGCGTAGCCGACGGCGAACAGGGCGGGCTGGGCGAGCGCGGTGCGGTGGACGCTCGGGTCGTCATCGAGGATCAGCCCGGCGACGGACTGCCGGGTGAAGGGCAGCAGTGCCGCGTCGGCCTCCTCCAGGAAGGTGCGGTAGCCGGTGGAGTGCCGGTGGAGGCCCGCGGTCATGCCGGGGTGCTGGGAGCCCTGGCCGGTGAAGACGAAGGCCGCCCGGATCCGTCCGGCGCCGTGCCGGGAGTCCCGCATCGCCAGGAAGTCGGCGAGTTCACGCACGGTGGGGTACGCCCGGATGTCCTCGGGCTCGACGAGCGTGCCGAACTCGTCCTCCATGTCCCCGTAGAGGCTGAGTGCGGCCACCGAGTCGAGCCCTTCCTCGTCCAGCCGTGCCGTGTCCGGTACAGGCCGGCCGAGGTAGTGGGCGACCCGCTCACGCAGCCATTCCCGGTGGGCCACGGCGAAGTCGTCCTCGGCTGAGCTCGGGTGTTCCTGCATGATTCGGCTCCTCAGGCGAGCGGCGAGCTGTAGAGGTCGTAGCTGCGGCGGTTGTGCAGTCGGGCGACGGCCTCGTCCAGCACCTGCCGCTCGCAGACGCCGGGCCGGTCCGGCAGGGGCAGGCCGAGCCGTCTCGCGAGCCGGTAGAGGACGGCGGTGGCCCAGGCCGGGTCGGCGAGGAACGCGTCGGTGGTGCCGGCGGGTGCGGACTGCTGCTCGCGCCACACCCCGAGGCAGGCGGCCGCGGCGAGGACGAGGGTGTAGCGGTCCGCGAGGCCGAAGCTGTGCGGACTCGACAGCGCCTCCCGGTCGCCCTGCGGTATCGCCTCGAACGCCTTCTTGAGTTCGGCGAGTTCACCGGTGAGCGACCTGGCGAGGAAGCGCAGCGCGTGACCGGCAGGGCCGGGCGGCCCGGCCGATTCCAGCTGGTCGGTGCAGGCGACGAGGGTCGCGGCCAGCGGATCGCCGTCGCCGAGCAGCGCGGGCAGGGTCAGGTCCAGCGGGGGCAGCGGCTCGTGCGGCCGGAACAGTCCGGGCGGCGGTTCGGGGTCGGCGAACCAGGCGTGCCGGGCGAAGTAGGGCAGCTGCGGCAGGATGCTCACCTGCCGGCCGGCGCTGCCCGCGTGCCCCAGCGAGGTGACCGGGAGGTCGCGGCGCTGCTTCTGGAACATGCCGTACGCCCCGTCCAGGGCAAACGTTTCCTCGCCCAGGACCGCCGACATCTCGTCCATGCTCTCGGTGACGAGCCGGGGCGCCAGGTAGGCGGCCGCCGCCGCGTAGGCGCTCATCTGCCGGGGCAGCAGGTGCAGCGCCCGTGTCGCGACGAGGGCGAGGCAGTCGATGAGCAGCAGGTCCAGGAAGCCGCCGGTCAGCACGTCGCGCACGTGCTGCACGTCCAGGGAGGACCGGCCGTCGGCGCGGGTGCGGACGGCGAACCTGGTCACGGTGCGCAGGGCGGTGTCGGCCCCGGCTAGCACGATGGACGGGATGAGTCCGCGGATGAGCAGCGAGGAGCGCAACGACAGTTCGTAGCCGTCCCCGGGCGCGCCGAGCACGGCGCTGTCGGGGACGTGGCACCCGGTGATCCGCAGGCCGCCGAATTCGGTGCTGCGCATGCCGTTGGTGGTGCGCCGGGCCAGGTCCTCGACGCGGTCCGCGGGCAGTTCGTCACGGTCCAGGAGCAGCACGGTGTGGCTGCGGCCACCGGCGGCCCCGGTGCGGGCGAAGACCACCAGGCCGGTGGCGCGGGAGGCGTTGGCGATCGCCGACTTGCTGCCGTCGAGCAGGAGCCCGCCGGGGACGGGCGCGGCGGTGAACTCGTCGCGGACGAAGTCGTTGCCGTGGGCGACCTCGTGCCGGGCGACGGCGATCCTGCGGCCGTTCAGGAGCAGCCGGGCGGCCTGCCGTCGCTGGGCGCCGTTGCCCGCGGTCCACACGGGGGTGGCGGCGAAGAAGCAGTTGAGCCCGTAGCCGAAGCCGAGTGAGGCGTCCCGGCGGAAGACGGGGCGCAGGATCCGTCCGAGCAGGTCCATCCGTTCCAGCCGGCCGCCGAGGCCCGCGGGGACGAACTCCGCGTTGAGGTCGAACTCGTCGAGGACCTTCTCGGCGTCGGGCAGCACCTCTCCGGCCGCGTCGGCGGCGAGCAGGGCCTCGGCGCCGAGCGGGTTCGTGGGGTCGTCGAAGGGACCGAACGCCCGCTCCAGGGCGTCGATGCGCTCCTCGGCGGGTGTCATCGTGCCCGCCCGGCCGCGAGCAGCCGTTCGACGTCGGCGTCGAGCCGCTGGTGCAGGGGGGTGAGCTCGCCGCGCAGGAAGAGGCGGCGCATCGCGGCCCGTTCCACCTTGCCGCTGGTCGTCCTGCGGACCGTGCCGGGGCGTACGAGCAGCACGCCCGCGTTCACCTCGTACTCCTGGCCGAGGCGCTGCTGGACGGCGGTGGCGAGGGCGGCCAGGTCGATGTCGTAGCGGCTGCGGGCGCGCAGCTCCTGGACGATGACGATCCGTTCGCGGGAGTCGGGCACGGCGAAGGCGGTGGCGGCGCCGAACAGTCCGCTGACCTGCTGGACGGTGCGTTCCAGGTCCTGCGGGTAGAGGTTGCGCCCGGCGAAGATGATCATGTCTTTGATGCGGCCGGTGACGTACAGCAGGCCGTCGTCGAGGGCGCCGAGGTCACCGGTGCGCAGATATCCGGGGCCGCCGCCCTCGATGCGGCAGCCGAAGGACGCGGCGGTCTCCGCGGGGCGGCCTCGGTAGCCGGGGCCGATGCTCTCGCCGCGGACCCAGATCTCGCCGATGTGGCCGTCGGGCAGCTCCCGGCGGGTCTCGGGGTCCACGATGCGTACCTCGGCCGACGCGGGCGGGCCGCAGTGGGCGAGGACCCGGCCGGTGCCCTCGGGCGCGGGCAGCAGCCGGCCGGCCTCCAGGGCGGCGGCGTCCACGGTGCGCGACGCGGCGGCGGGCGCCGTACGGGTGCCGGAGACGAGCAGGGTCGCCTCGGCCAGGCCGTAGCAGGGTGCCAGTGCCCCGGGGCGCAGTCCGGCGGGCGCGAAGCGCTCGGCGAAGGCGGTGAGGGTGGCGGCGTCCACGGGTTCGCCGCCGCTGACGGCGACCTCCCAGCCGGACAGGTCCAGGGCGGCGATCTGGGAGTCGTTGATCCGGCGGACGCACAGCTCGTACGCGAAGTCCGGGGCCCCGCTGACGGTCAGGCCGTAGCGCGAGACGGTCTCCAGCCAGTTCGCCGGCCGTTTGACGAACGCGGCCGGGGACATCAGGACGGCGGTGCCGCCCAGCCACAGGGCGTGCAGCAGCTGACCCGCCAGGCCCATGTCGTGGTGGAGGGGCAGCCAGCCGCCCATCCGGATGCCGGGGCGGGTGCCGAGCGCCTCCTGGATGGCGCGCTGGTTGGCGAGCAGGCTGCGGTGGGTGACGACCACACCGCGGGGGTCGCGGGTGGAGCCGGAGGTGTACTGGAGGTACACGGGCTCGTCCGGCTCCGCCGTGTGCGGTTCGGGCTCCTCCTGTGCGGCACCCGCCGGGGCGGGCCCGTCCGCGAGCAGGCAGACGACGTCGCCGTGGCCGGTCCGGGCGAGCAGCTGCGAGGCCTCGGCCGCCTCGGCGACGGAGGTGATCAGGCAGGCGGCCGCGGCGTCCTTGACGATCCTGGCGATGCGGTCGTCGTGGTGGCCCCGGCCACCGGGCGGCGCCACGGGTACGGCGACGGCACCGGCGTACAGGCAGGCGAGGAAACCGGTGACGAACAGGGCCCGCGAGCCCGGCGCGATCAGTACCCGGTCCCCCGGCCGTACGTGCCGGCCGAGCCGTCCGGCCAGGGTGCGCGCGGCCCGGTCGAGTTCCGCGTACGTGATCGTCTCCGGCAGCAGCCGGCCGTCCCGTTCGGCGAGGAGGATCAGCGCTTCCCGGTCCGGTGTCTCGGCGGCCCGGGCCTGGATGTGTGCGGTGAGCGTCCGGTGTCCTGTCATGCCTCCCCCTCGCATGTCGTGCGGCCGTCGTGCGTACGCCCGCTCATCGTCCGGACCAGGCCACCGGGTTGCGGTGACCGCCGTTCTTCACGGTCCAGCCGGCGTAGGCCGCTGCGACGTCGCCGTCCGGTTCGCCGGTACGGCGGACGAGGGCCAGCAGGACGGCGGTGACGGCCGCCAGCTCGGCCTCGTCGGGCCGGCCGCGGACCACGGTGATGCGCATCGGATTCGCCATGGGGACAGCCTGGGCCACGGCGCTCGAAGGGAACTCGTGCCCGGGACGTACAGGAGCCGAGGACACGTGGTCCTCGGCTCCTGTACGGGTGGAGCGGCCTGCGCCCCGGTGTGCCGGCGGCGCGTCAGCTCAGGACGCGCTCGTACGCCACGTGCCGGGTGCGCTCCACGGTGAGGGCGGCACCCCGTGTCATCGCCTGCGTCGCGGCCCGGTGGCCGCTGTCGCCGAGGGCCTGTTCGCAGGCGTCGGTGTCGCGCCACCACTGGACGGCCGTGTAGACGTCGGGGCGGAGCGTGGAGCGCAGCAGATCGCTCCCGCCGTATCCGCCCAGCCGCGCCAGGTGCTCGTTCGCCTCGGCGAACTGCCGCTCGAACACGTGCGGGTCCCCGTGCACCACCGCCCGGGTCAGTACGACGTTCGCCGCCCCGGCGACGGCGTCCCCGGTGATCTTCCGGGCCACGCTCACCGCCTGGTCGGCCTCCGTGTCGACCATGGGTCCGAGCTTGCGGACCTGGGCCTGGAAGGTGTCGTCGTGGACGGTGTCGAGGAATCCCCGCATGGTCCGCCAGTGCCCGAGGTGCACGTACACCTGCGGGTGGTCGACGAGCCGCACGGTCACCAGGAAGTCGAAGTCCTCGCGGGTGCGCAGGTACTGCGAGTGGTGCCGGAACTCGCGCTCGAAGCGCTCTGTGTCTCCTTTGACGTCGAACCGGTTGACCACCGTGATCGGTGCATCGTGACTACGCTTCGGCACGCACTTCCTCCGCGAACTTCTTGGCATGGCGCAATGTGGTGGAGCTGTTGGTACCGAGCGTCCTGCGCACCAGGTCCCGGGCTTCGGCGAGGGTGGCGTCGGGGCCGAGCGCGGTGCGCACACCGGCCGGGTCCAGCGTCACCGTGTGCCACGAGGTGGCCCTGACGGTCCCGTCGCCGAGCGACTCGATGACCCAGCGCCCGGTGTGGCCGCTCATCGCGACCGGCACCCGGAGCTGCTTGTAGACGATGACCTTGCGGTCCTCGAAGCAGACACGGACCGAGGTGGTGTTGTGCGTGGAGCCGTCGGGGCTGCGGGTGTCCATGTCCATCCGCTGGATGCCCTGTTCGTCCTCGCTGAGGTCCAGGCGGGCCACGTGCGGAAGCCGCTGGGGCCACAGGTCGGCCCGGTCCAGGAAGGCGAAGACGTCGCCGGCCGCACCGAAGACGGTCTCGGAGTCGCTGAAGGTGAAGTGGAGTTCCTCGCGGGCCTCGCCCTGCTCCGCGGTGTTCTTCAGGGCGAGGAGCTCGGCCCGGCTGTTGCGGTCGACGGCCTGCTCGATGAGGGCCTCCGCGTCGGGGGCGTCGTCGACGGCACGGTAGTCGTGCAGCAGCGTGACCCGGGTGGTGCCGTCCTCCAGCTCCTGGACGCGCCACTCGCCGCCCATCGACTCGACGGGCGCCGCCGTGACGACCTGGCGGAAGGTGATGGTGCGGCCGGCCGGGTCCAGGACGCGGCGCGAGGTCCAGGTGCGGACCTTGTCGCCGGCGATCGCCCAGATGCGCAGGAGCTGCTCGCCACCCTCTTCGGGGGCTTCCTCCAGCACCTCGACGTGCACGGTGGGGCCGAACACCTGCGGCCACTCGGCGACGTCGGCCACCAGGGCGTAGACGGCGGCGGGTGATGCGGCCACGGTGATGGAGTGCTCCGTGACATGGAGCGCTCGGGTCTCGGACGTAGCGGTGGGCGCCACGGCAAACCTTCCTTCGGACAGTCCGCAGCAGGGCGGATCACGAGGCTGACATAAGGTGCTCAAGCGGAACTTGAGGATCGGTGGACCCGTTCAGGGGGTCGCCCAGTCCGGGCGTCGCAGGATGTCCACGACCGCGCAGCCCCAGCTGTATCCGGCGCCGACGCTGACCAGGACGCACCGGTCGCCGGGCGAGGCACGGCCCGAGACCAGCAGGTGGTCGAGTCCGGCGAACTGGTCGCCGGCCCCGAGGTGGCCGACCGTCCGGCTGTAGTCCCAGGTGGTGCGGTCGGGATCGATGCCGAACGGCTTGTAGTAGATGGACTGCAGGCGCCGGCGGCCGAAGTGCGGCAGCACGACCCAGTCCGCCTCGCCCAGCTCGGACCCGGCGTCGGCCAGCGCCTCCTTGATCACCGTCTGCTGGCCGTTGTGGGCCCGGGTGATCGCGTACGAGATGCCGGTGCGGCCGACGAAGGCGCGCTTGGCCTCGTCGAAGTCGACGGGCATCCGGTGGGTGAAGGGCGCGGGGGTGAACGGGTCGTCCCCGCGGTGCAGCGGCTCCAGCTCGGGGTCCGCGTACAGGGCGAGCGAGACGAGCCGCGCGAACCCGCCCCGCCTGGAGAGCACGAGGGAGGTGGCGCCGTCGGCGTACGGGGTGCCCGGGTCGGTCTTCCAGCGGTCGATGCCGGGCGCGCAGAACCGGTCGGCGGTGGTGATCAGGGCGTCGCCGTGGCCGTGTCCCGCGGTGAGGTAGGCGGTGGCGAGGTCGAGTGCGGCGAGTCCGCCGTTGGACATCTGCCGTATCTCGACGGCCTGGCAGCTGTTGCCGAGCGCCTCACGCTGGATGTACGAGGCGACCGGCCACAGGTCCTGGCCCTGGTGGTAGGTGTCGGCGTGCAGCAGCAGATCGACGTCGCCGCCGTGACTGTCCGCCCGGCGCAGCGCGGTCCTGGCCGCGGCGGCGGCCATCTCGGCGGCGGACTCGTCGGGCGAGTACGCCACCGACTCCATGCCGGTGGACGCCGCCACCCGGGGCGGGCAGGCCCCCGAGGCGACGGCGTCGGCGACCGCCAGGCGGGCGGGCAGCCGGGTGGCGGTCGCCCGTATGTAGACGTCTTCCAGACGCACGGTCACTCCAAGGAAGGTCGGGGCTCAGCCCGGTACGGCGGCGGCCAGGGGCGGGGCTTCCTCGACCCGGCCGGGCGGCCCGTCGAGCAGGACGTAGTGGACGGCGTCGAGGAGCGCCTGCCAGCTGGCCGCCGTCGTGTTGCCGTCCACGCCGACGGTGCCCCAGCTGCGCTCGCCGTCCCGGTAGGAGATGAGCACGCGGGCGGCGGCACCGCTGCCGGTCTCGCCGCTGAGCACCCGCACCCGGTAGTCGGTCAGTTCGAGGCGGGACAGGGCGGGGAAGCAGGGGTCGAGCGCGGTGTGCAGGGCGGTGTCCATGGCGTTGACCGGCCCGTTGCCGTGGCCGGTCGCGGTGACGGTCCTGCCCTGGACGGTGAGCCGTACGGTGGCCTCGGTGCGCACCTCGTCGCCCGTCCCGGACACGCCGACGGACCAGGACTCGACGTCGAACGGGCGGGGGCGGGGGCCGCCGTCGAGCTCCTCGCGCAGCAGGAGTTCGAAGGAGGCGTCGGCGGACTCGAAGCTGTAGCCGGTGTTCTCCAGCTCCTTGACCCGGGTCGCGGCGCGGGCCACTTCGTCGGAGCCCGCCTCGACGGCGTATCCCAGCTCGCGTGCCTTGAGCTCGATCGACGAGCGCCCGCCCATGTCGGAGACGAGGGTGCGCATCGTGTTGCCGACCAGCTCGGGCGTGGTGTGCTGGTAGAGGTCGGGGTCGATCCGCAGCGCGGAGGCGTGCAGTCCGGCCTTGTGGGTGAAGGCGGAGCCGCCGATGTACGGTGCGGCGACGCTGCCGGGGACCTGGGTCAGCTCGGTGACGGCCCGGCCCGTCCCGGCCAGGTCCCGCAGGTTCTCCAGCGGGATGACCTCGCGGCCGCGCTTGAGCACCAGGTTGGCGATGACGGTGAACAGGTCGGCGTTGCCGCACCGTTCGCCGTAGCCGTGGGCGGTGCCCTGGGCCTGGACGGCTCCGGCGTCGACCGCCGCCATGGTGTTGGCGACGGCGCAGCCGCTGTCGTTGTGGGCGTGGATGCCGAGCGGTACGCCGGTCAGGGCGAGCGTCTCGGTGACGACGGTCCGCACCTCGTCGGGCAGGGAGCCGCCGTTCGTGTCGCACAGGACGACGGTCTCGGCGCCGGCCTCGGCGGCGGTGCGGACGACGGCGAGGGCGTACTCGCGGTTGAGCTGGTAGCCGTCGAAGTAGTGCTCGGCGTCGACGAAGACCCGCCGGCCGGCGTGCACCAGGTGGCGTACCGTGCCGCTGATCATGGCGAGGTTCTCGGCGAGCGTGGTGCGCAGGGCGTTGCGCACATGACCGGTGTGGCTCTTGGCGACCAGGGTCACCACCGGGGTCTCGGCCTCCAGCAGGGCGCGCACCTGCGGGTCCAGGGAGGCGGGTACCCCTGGCCGGCGGGTGGCGCCGAAGGCGGCGAGGACGGCGTTCTTCAGGTCGAGTTCGGTGCGGGCCCGGCGGAAGAACTCGGTGTCCTTGGGGACGGCTCCGGGCCAGCCGCCCTCGATGAATCCCACTCCGAGGCCGTCGAGCCGGCGGGCGACGGCGAGTTTGTCCTCGACCGTCAGCACCATGCCCTCCTGCTGGGTGCCGTCGCGCAGGGTCGTGTCGTAGAGCTGGAACTGCTCAGCCATCGCCGCTCCCTTGGTCTGGTGTCGGCCGGCCGGCGGATGTTCCGACGGCGCCGGCCGACAGGTCCGGCTGTTCGCCCCAGGTTCGGGCGGGTGCACGGAGGACCGCTGGAGCCCAGGTGGACCTGCGCCGCACCGCCGGGGTGCGGCTGAAGCGGGGTGCGGGAGCGGCCGGAGCGCTGCCCCGGGCCCGCTGGTGGGGGTGGTCCGGGGCTTCGTCGATGCGCAGCACGGGGGTGACGCAGGCTTCCGTGCCGTCGAACAGCCGGGCCCAGGTGTCCCGGTCGTGGAGGAGGAACCGGCCGCCGAACGCGCGGCGCAGCGCGGGCCAGTTGGCGGGGTCGGTGCGGTCCGGGAGCCCGTCGGGGTCGAGGCCGAGGCCGGTCAGCAGGGCGGCGTAGAACCGCTCCTCCAGGGCGCCCACCGCGACATGGCCTCCGTCGGCGCAGACGTAGCAGGTGTAGTAGGGGGCGCCCCCGTCGAGCAGGTTCGCCCCGCGCTCGTGGCGCCAGTGGCCGGCGTCGGCCATGCCCGTCGCCATGGCCAGCAGGGTGTTGACCCCGTCGACGATCGCCGCGTCGACGATCTGTCCGCGGCCGGAGGTGCGGCGTTCGTGGAGCGCGGCGAGCACTCCGGTGACGAGGAACATCGCGCCCCCGCCGAAGTCGCCGAGCAGGTTCACGGGCGGCACCGGGGGGCCGCCGGCCTCGCCGATCGCGTACAGCGCGCCGGTCAGGGCGAGGTAGTTGATGTCGTGGCCGGGGGCGGTGGCCAGCGGGCCGTCCTGTCCCCAGCCGGTCATCCGGGCGTAGACGAGGCCGGGGTTGCGCTCCAGGCACACGTCGGGACCGATGCCCAGCCGCTCCGCGACCCCGGGTCTGAACCCCTCGACGAGTACGTCGGCGCCGTCCATCAGGCGCAGGAGCTCGGCGACGCCGGACGGGTCCTTGAGGTCGAGGGCCCTCGTGCGCCGGCCCCGGTCCAGGTCGCGGTGCCAGTCGGCGAAGGAGCGCCGGCCGTCGGCCCGGTCCACCCGCACCACGTCGGCGCCCAGGTCGGCGAACATCATGCAGGCGAACGGGGCGGGCCCGATCGCGGCGAGTTCGAGGACCCTGAGGCCGTGCAGGGGGCCCGTGCCGGGCACGTTCCCGGGCCTTCGGCGGGGTCCGCCCGCGGTTCCGTTCCCGGTCCCGTCCGGCGGTGGTCCTGCGGGGGATGTGGTCATCGCTGGTCCTCCAGGTCCTCCTGCGTCGCGGCTCCGGCAAGCCTGCGGGACCCGGCTCGTGCCCGGCATGAGGCGGACCGGATCACGGCTTCCCGGGTCCGGGGGCCGCTCCGTGTCCGCTCGACCGGGGCCCCAGCCGCTTTGGGTGTACTGCTGCCCGGCCGCTCCCGCTGCCCTGACGTACCCCGGAGAGGATCGATCCGCTGTGACCATCAGTGATCTGGAGTCAGCTGCCCCTGCCGAGGCGGAGGCGGCGACGTTTCCGTACAAGCGCACGTGCCCGTTCACGCCGCCCGCCCAGTACGCCGACATGATCGAGAAGGATGTCTCGGAGGTCACGCTGGACGGTTCCGGCCTGCGCATCTGGACGGTCACCGGCTACGAGACGATGCGTACGCTGCTCACCGACCCGCGGCTGAGCGCGTCGCGCCGGCACGACAACTTCCCCTTCTACTTCGTCGCACCGCCGGAGTACCGGACCGAGACCTCCTTCATCGGTTACGACGGCGACGCGCACAGCAGCACCCGGCGCAAGGCCGCGCTGACCTTCACCCACCGGCAGGTCCAGCGGCTGCGTCCGCGCATCGAGGAGATCGTCGACGAGCACCTGGACAAGCTCCTGGCGATGGAGGCCCCGGCCGACTTCCACCGGGTCTTCTCGCTGGCCGTGCCGATGACCGTGATCTGCGAGCTGCTGGGCATCCCGCAGGACCAGCACGAGTTCTTCATCAAGCACGGCACCGCGCTGCTGGGCGGTCACAGCTCCACCGAGGAGCGGCAGGCCGCGATCGTCGAGGTGAACGCGTACATCAGCGAGCTGATCAAGCAGAAGAAGGAGACGCCGGGCGAGGACCTGCTCAGCCGGGCGATGGCCGACTACGAGGCCTCCGGCGAGGAGTACACCGACCGCGACCTGTTCAACATGGTCCGGCTGCTGATGAACGGCGGGCACGAGACGACCGCCAGCCAGATCTCGCTGGGCACGGCCTGCCTGCTGGAGAACCCCGACCAGCTGGAACTCCTGCTGAACGACCCCTCGCTGGTCAAGCCGGCGGTGGAGGAGCTGGTGCGGTTCGCGACCATCGGTGACACCGCCGTGCCGCGCGTCGCGCTGGAGGACATCGAGGTGGCGGGCCAGGTCATCCGCAAGGGCGACGGCATCCTCTGCCTCGGCCTGGCGGCCAACCGTGACCCGGAGGTCTTCCCGGAGCCGGAGAAGCTGGACATCCGGCGCGGCAGCCGCAAGCACCTGGGGTTCGGGCACGGGGTGCACCACTGCATCGGCGCGGACCTGGCCCGCCTCGAACTGGAGATCGTGTGGAGCAAGCTCTTCCAGCGGATCCCGACGCTGCGGCTCGCGAAGCCCTTCCTGGAGATCCCGCGCAAGGAAGGTGCCGTCATCTACGGCCTGTGGGAGCTGCCGGTCACCTGGTGACCCCGGCCCGGTGACCCCCGTCCGCCGACCGGCCCGCTCGACGGCGGCCGGCGGGACGGGGGCCCTCGGAGGCTCCGCCCCCCGCCCGGGCGCGCGCGCAGACGCACGACTCCCCCACGGCCGACCGACATTCCACGAGGAGAGCACGCCATGGCCAAGATCACCTACAAGCATCCGAACGGTACCGTCACCGTCGTCGACGTCCGGGCGCCCGGCACGGTCATGCGCGGTGCGAAGCTGAACAACGTCGACGGCATCGAGGCGCAGTGCGGCGGCTCCGCCCAGTGCGGCACGTGCCACGTGTACATCGACGAGGCGAACACGCTGCCGCTGCCCGCGATGGACTCCGTCGAGGACGACGTGCTGTACGGCACCGCCTGCGAGCGCAACGAGTTCAGCCGGCTGAGCTGCCAGCTGCCCATCTCCGAGGACCTCGACGGGCTGCTGGTGCACCTGCCCGAGGCGCAGAGCTGATGGCCGCGCACTCGGTGGTCGTCGCCGGAGCGGGCCAGGCGGGATTCGACACCGCGTGCGCCCTGCGCAGCCGCGGTTTCCAGGGCCGGATCACGCTCGTCGGTGACGAACCCCCGGCCCCCTGCCACCGGCCCCCGCTGTCGAAGGGCTATCTCGCGGGTACGGTGACGGCCGACGAGGTCCTGCTGCGGCCGGCGTCGTTCTTCGCCGAGCAGGACATCGAGCTGATCACGGGCGACCGGGTCGCCACGGTGGACCGGGACCGGCACACCGTGCTGCTGGACTCGGGTCTCCGCCTCCCGTACGGCTCGCTGGTCCTGGCGACCGGTTGCCGGCCGCGCACCCTGCCGGTGCCCGGGGCCTCGCTGACCGGGGTGCTCACGCTGCGCGGGCTGGCCGACGCGGAGGACCTGCGGCTGCGCCTCAGCGGCCCGCCGCGGCAACTCGTCGTGGTGGGCGCCGGGTTCATCGGCCTGGAGGTCGCGGCCACCGCGCGCGGGCTCGGCCACGAGGTGACGGTGGTGGAGGCGCAGCCCCGGGCCCTGGCCCGCGCGCTGACGCCCGTCATGTCGGACCGGCTCGTCGCGGAGCACCGCGCCCAGGGGGTCCGGCTGCTGCTGGGCCGTGAGGTGGCGGCGCTGCACGGCGACGGCGGGGGCGGGGTGCACGTCGTGGAGCTGGACGGCGGCGAGCGGATCGCCGCGGACCTGGTCGTGGTCGGCGTCGGGGTGCTGCCCAACACCGCGCCGGCGCTCTCGGCGGGGCTGCTCGTCGGTGACGGCATCGTCGTGGACGAACGGCTGCGGACCGAGGACCCGGACATCTACGCGCTCGGCGACTGCGCCCGCTTCCCCAGCCCGCACGCCGGGCGCCACATCCGGCTGGAGTCCGTGCAGAACGCCTCCGACCAGGCGCGGTGCGTCGCGGCGGCGATCTGTGGCGAGCCCTACGCGTACACCGCCGTCCCGTGGTTCTGGTCGGAGCAGTACGCGCTGCGGCTGCAGATCGCCGGGCTGACGGCGGGCCACGACACGACGGTGACCGTCGGCGACGTCGAAGGCGGGCGCTTCTCCGTCTTCTGCTTCCGGGACGGCCGGCTGACGGGCGTCGAGTCGGTGAACCGCCCCGCGGACCACGGCATCGCCCGGCGGCTGCTGACGGCCGGTACGGACCTGACACCCGGGACGGTGCGGCAGCCGGGGTTCGACCTCAAGAAGCTGCCCCGCGCGACCACCGCGAAGCCCGCCGCCGGGCTGTCCGTAGCCGTCTGAGGCGCGCGCGAAGGGGCGTCCGGGACTTCTCGTCCCGGACGCCCCTTCGTCGTTCCGCCGGCTTCCGGTGCTGCTCGGTCCCCGGGGCGGGCGGGACGGCGGTGTGGCTGCCGCGCCCGGCCGTGTCGTGCCGGAGGGCCGTACGTCCGGTGGCGGAGGTGATGTCGCGCCGAGACCGCCCGTACCGCCGCGGGGCGTGCCGTGCGCCGAAGGGCGGGGCGACGGCCACTCGCGGGTTCTCGGCGGTGCGGGCTGGTACAGGCGGTGCGGGCGGTGCGGGCGGCGTCGCGTCGGCCGTGTACCGGCTCGCGGGGCGTACGGCCGCCGGTCCGGCGTGCGGGCGTTCCCCCGGACGGGGTGGTGCGGGAGGCGCGGAGGACGGGCGGACCGGCCGCACGGCCGCGTCCGCGCCCGGTGGGCGTGGCGGCCGGAGCGTCCAGGACGCTCCGGCCGGGGCTCACGCCCCGGACCCGTCGGCGACCGCCTGCGCGAAGCGCTCCAGCGTCTCGCCCGGGCTCGGTCCGTCCAGCGCCTTGAAGATCCGCTCGGCGCCGGGGCCGTGCCGGTCCAGTTCCACGTGGGCCAGCGACACCCGGGTGCGGCCCTCGCCGGCGTCCTCGAAGTCGACCTCGATCCGGCTGGCCCGGTCGTCCGTGGGGATCGACTGCCAGTTGGGGTCGACGCGCCAGGTCATGGCGACCCGGCGGCCGGGCACCCACTCCAGCACGCGGCCCCAGGCGATCTGGGTGCCCTCCACGTCCCACTCGTAGTAGCGCCCGCCCACGCCCGGCTCGAAGGCCAGGCCGGCCCGCTCCTTGCGGACCAGGACGTGGCTCGGCGGCCACCAGTCCACGGGCCGCTCGGTGAAGACCTTGAAGCACTCGTCGGGCGTCGCCGCCACGGTGACCGACTTCCTGACGTCGGGCAGGGTCTGCGTCTGCTCGGGCACGGGCTCTCCTCGCTCCAGCCGGGCGTCCGCCCGGGTAGCCGCATCGAATACGCCCACGCTGACCGGCCGCCCTAGGCCCCGCATCGAGTACCGCTCGACACCCCGGTCTCCGGACCGGCTCCACCCGCGTACGAGATCCCCGCAAGGCGACGGCCCCACCGTCGGACCGATGGGTCCGGGATCCGCCGGCACGAACCATGGGGAGAGCACGATGACAGACGCAGGACGGCGAGTGGCCTTCGTCACCGGGGCGACCAGCGGGATCGGCCTGGCCGTGACCGAGCTGCTGGCGCGGCAGGGTGTCGCGGTGTTCGGTGTGGCACGTAGCGCGGAGAGCGTACGCACGGTGGTCAAGGAACTGCGCGAGCAGGGCCTCGAAGTGGCCGGCACGGTGTGCGACGTGACGTCCCTGGAGCAGATCCGGGAGGCCGTACGGGCCGCGGTGGCCGAGTACGGGCGCATCGACATCCTCGTCAACAACGCGGGCCGGGGCGGCGGCGGGGTGACGGCCGAGCTGGCGGACTCCCTCTGGGACGACGTCATCGAGACCAACCTGAACGGCACGTTCCGGGTGACCCGGGAGGTGCTGAGCACCGGTCTGATGCGGGAGGGCGACTGGGGGCGGATCATCAACATCGCGTCCACCGGCGGCAAGCAGGGCGTCGAACTGGCCGCGCCGTACTCGGCCTCCAAGCACGGTGTCATCGGCTTCACCAAGGCCGTGGGCAAGGAGCTCGCCCCGACCGGGATCACCGTGAACGCCGTCTGCCCGGGCTATGTCGAGACTCCGATGGCCCAGCGGGTACGGCAGGGTTACGCCGGCCACTACGGGGTGACCGAGCAGGAGATCCAGGACAAGTTCAACGCGAAGATCCCGCTGGGGCGCTACTCGACCCCCGAAGAGGTCGCGGGACTCGTCGGCTACCTCGCCTCCGACACCGCCGGATCGATCACGGCGCAGGCGCTGAACGTCTGCGGCGGGCTCGGTAACTACTGATGGCGACCGACACGCACGAGGTGCGCACGGCGGCTCCGGCACCCGCGCGGACGGCCGGACCCGGTTCCCTGGTGCCGGTCGCGGACGGGGTGTACGCCCTCGTCCAGCCGGAGGGCGGCTGGTGCCTGAACAACGCGGGCCTGGTCGCCGGCGGGGGCCGGTCCGTCCTGGTGGACACCGCGGCGACGGAGTCCCGCACGCGGCGGCTGCGGGAGGAGGTGGCCCGGGTCGTGCCCGACGGTCCGGACTACGTCGTCAACACGCACTTCCACGGCGACCACACCTTCGGCAACGGCCAGTTCGTCCCGCGCGCGGTGATCGTGGCCCACGCGGGGACCCGGGCGGACACGAGGGAGGCGGGCCTGGGTCTGCGCGGGCTGTGGCCGGACGTGGACTGGGGCGAGACGCCGCTGACCCTGCCCACCCTGACGTTCCGGGACGAACTCACGCTGCACGGCGACCGGTTGCGCACCGAGCTGCTCCACGTCGGCCCCGCACACACGGCGAACGACGTGGTGGCCTGGGTGCCGGAGCGCGCGGTCC
Source organism: Streptomyces sp. NPDC058637 (assembly GCF_042717325.1). Classification (NCBI taxonomy): domain Bacteria; kingdom Bacillati; phylum Actinomycetota; class Actinomycetes; order Kitasatosporales; family Streptomycetaceae; genus Streptomyces; species Streptomyces sp. NPDC058637. Next base: position 101,909 of record NZ_JBHXRD010000027.1, read on the forward strand.
TGTTCACCGGCGACGTGGTCTGGTCGGGGGTGACCCCGTACATCCTGATGGGCTCTGTCACCGGTTCGCTGCGCGCCCTGGAGCGGATGCGGGCGCTGCGGCCCGAGGTGGTGGTCCCCGGGCACGGCCCGGTCGGCGGCCCCGAGCTCATCGACGCGACGGAGTCCTACCTCCACCTGCTCCAGGCGCTGGCCCAGGACGGCGTGCGCCGTGGCCTGAGCCCGCTGCGGGTGGCGCGGGAGGCGGACCTCGGCGCCTTCGGGTCCCTGCTGGACTCCGAGCGCCTCGTCGGCAACCTGCACCGCGCCTACGCGGAGCTCGAGGGTCTCGCCCCGGGCGCCCGCATCGATGTGGCGGCCTCCTTCAAGGAGATGGTCGCCTTCCACGGCGGGTTGCCGGCCTGTCATGCCTGACCGCGCACACCGCCCATCCCGAAGGAGGGTTCGTCAATGGAGACGATGCTGCTGGACCACGAGACGGTGGACCCGGAACCTCTGCCACCCGCACCGCTGACCGGGGTTCCGCGCTGGGTGCCCCTGCTGCTGGCCGGGGACCACGACGACGACGGGAGCGAACCGCACATCTGCCGGGGCATCGACTGACCGGCCGCCGGACACGGCATCCGGTACGTGGACGAGGGGCCC